>DATBBB010000339.1:0-24330 GCA_036271215.1 Kofleriaceae bacterium
TTACCCGCGGACGGGGCAGACGGCTTGCCCGCGGACGGCGGTGCCGGCGGCTTGCCGGTGCTCCCCGCTGGCGCGGCGGGCTTGTCCATCGCGGCCGGCGCGGGTGGCGCCATCGCCGGCGCGGACTCCATGGCCGCCGTCGCGTCGCCCGCCGGGTGCTGCACGATCTCGGTCGCGTGGACCGGCATCCCGGGCCCGATCTTGTTGAGCCCCTCGACGATCAGCTTGTCGCCTTCGTTGAGCCCGCCGGTCACCAGCCAGCGATCACCGATCGCGCGGTCGGCGACCAGGGTGCGGACCTCGACCTTGTCGCCCGCGCCGACCACGAGCGCGGTCGCGTTGCCCTTGGGATCGCGCGTGATGCCCTGCTGCGGCGCGAGGATCGCCGTGGTGTCGACCGCCTGATCGAGCACCGCGCGGACGTACATCCCGGGCAGCAGCGTGTCATCGGGGTTGGGGAACGTCGCGCGCAGGGTCACCGTACCGGTCGCCTCGTCGACCGCGACCTCGGAGAACTCGAGCGTGCCGTCCTTGCCGTACAGCGATCCGTCCCCGAGCTTGAGCTTGACCTTGGTCGAGCCGGCCTGCAGCTTGCCGGCGCCGAGCTGGGCGCGCAGCTTGAGCCGCGCCTCGCTCGACTCGGTGAGATCGACGTAGATCGGATCGAGCGCGCGGATCGTCGCGAGCGGCGTGGGCTGATCCGCGGTGACCAGCGCGCCGGGCGTCACCGACGACTTGCCGACCCGTCCGGTGATCGGCGCCTTGATCGCCGTGTAGTCGAGGTTGATCCGCGCGACCTCGAGCGCGGCCTGCTTCTGCGCGACGCCGGCGGTCGCCAGCTCGAACGCCGCGCGCGCGTCCTCGGCCTCCTGCTTGGACACGCCCTCGATCTTGACCAGCTCGGCGAACCGCTCCGCCTTGAGCTTGGCCGCGTCGAGCGAGGCCTTCGCGCTCGCGACATCGGCCTGGGCCTCGGCGTACGCCGCGCGGTACATTGCCGGATCGATCTCGTACATCACCTGGCCGGCCTTGACGTGCGCGCCCTCCTCGAACGTGCGCGCCTTGAGGATGCCGGTGACCTGCGGCCGGAGATCGGACGCGAGCGACGCGGTGGTCCGCCCGGCGAGCTCGGTCTGCAGGGTGACCGCCTCGGTCTTGAGCGTCACCACGCCGACCTCGGCGGCGCGCGGGGCCCCGCCGCCTTGCGGTGGCCCATCGGCGGCGGGCGAACCCTTGCAACCGACCGCGACACCGCCGGCCGCGCATAGAACAATAAAGATAAGCGTCCTGGATCGCATGCGTCCCCTCCGTGATGTAGCACCCTGCTGCATCAAGGCGATCGACGTTGGTCAGGTTCTGTACGCGCCGAACCGTCTTCGCGCGTGTCGCGCGTGTCGCATCTCAAAAATTTCTGTCTAGAGCGTAGCGGGGATCCAGAAATCCCGAGGGTACAGCCGGTGCAGCACCGCAGCCTTGTCGACCGCCGCGTGCAGATAGTCCTCGTACGCGGCGAGCTGCTTGCGGGGGCCGATCACGAAGTACACGCCGGCTTTTGCCGGCGGTCCGAACCCCGGCATCACCGTCGCGTAGACCTTCGGCATCCGCGCCGCGAGCCGCTGCGCGAGATCGCCGCGGCCGGCGAGCGCGAGCAGCTGGCCGCGGAACGCCTTGACGACCTCGGGGGTGACGCCGTCGGCGACGTCGCCGGCCATCGCGGTGGCGCGCTGCTCGTAGCTCGCCGCGACCCGCGAGTCGAACGCGGTCGCGATCGCGTAGCGCGCGATGTTGCCGTCGATCTTGGCCGCCTTGAGCTGGTCGATCACGAACCGCAGGGTCTGCGGCAATAGCGGGCAACGCTCGGCGTAGTACTCGATCTGGCCCTGCGCGACCAGCGGGTGCACGCCGTTGGAGTACGCCAGGCCCGCGGCCCAGGTCTTCATGAACAGGCTGTGCGCGCCGTGGCCGGTGAACGTGTTCGAGGCCAGATAATCGAGCACGGCGTCCTCGCCCGTATCGTGGAGCCCGGTCGCGGGCGCGCTGTTCAAGAACACGCCGCTCGAGGTCGCGGGATCGACCAGCCCGACGTAGCGGATCGCGTCGGCGGTGCCGCGATCGCGCGCCGCCACGCGCTCGGCGATCGGCCGGTGCGCGGCGTAGGTCTGCCTGGCGCGCGGCGCCGGATCGAGCACGCCCGCCAGCGCGGCGAGCTCGCCGGCGATCGCCGCGTGGCTCGCGGGCGAGCCGACCTCGACGATCCGGGCGTTGCCGGCCGCGATGATCGCCGCGCGGACCGCGCGCAGCTTGTCGAGCGCCGCCGGCGCGCCGAGCGCGAGATCGTGCGCCATCTGCTTGCACAGGTAGCCCCAGTCCGCGGCGAGCGAGTCGTCCGGCAGATCGGGCAACAGCGCGTGCAGATCGCCCAGCGCCTTGCCCGCGAGCTCGCGGCCGCGCGGCGACAGCGCCCCGAGCGCGGTGTGGGCGGTGAGCCACGGGTTGGCGGCCCGCACCGCACCCGCCGGAGCCGCGGTCAGCGCGTCGAGCTGGGCGCGCGGCAGCCGGCTCGCCGCCGCGAGCTGGCCGAGGAACCCGGTGACCTCGGTGGTCACCGCCGGATCCTGCGGATCGAGCAGCATCCAGCGCAGCCGGTGCAGGTCGTGCGCGCGGGTCAGGAACGAGCTGGTGTGGAGGTAGAGCGGGAACGCCTGGCGCCACCACGCGCCGTGCGGATCGCGGACCCAGGCTTCCTCCGGCCCCTGCATCTCGTGGCGCAGCTCGGTCGCGGCCTGATCGACCACGTCGCGCAGCCGCGCCAGGTTCTCGATCCGCCAGTCGGCGCCCGTCATCACGCGCGCCATCCAGCCCAGCGCCAGCCTGGTCTCCGCGGCGTCGTTGCCGGCCCCGGCGATCACCAGCTCGGCGCGGTTCGACCGCGGGCTCGTCGTGTAGCTCACGCTGAGCTCGAGGATCTCCTTGCGCAGCCGCTCGCGCATCTCGGCGCTGGCGATCACCTGGCCGTGCTCGGCCACGCCGACCTCGCTGAGCAGGGTCGGCAGCAGCGCGAGGTACATCAGGTCGGCCTCGGGGACCGCGTCGAGCGCGAACGCGAACGCGACCCGGGCGCTCTGCATCGAGCCGATCGTCGCATGGAACGCCGGTACGCCGGCGACCCGGTCGGTGGTGTAGCTCAGCTCGTCGTCGAGCGTCAGCGGCGGCGAGTCGACCAGCGGCGGCAGCACCGTGGCCCTGGCCGCGTCCTCGATCGCCTGGGTCGCGCGGTCGTAGTCGACCTGGTAGCGCTGGAGCGTCGCCGGCCCGGTCCTGGTGGCGTACTGGCCGGCGAGCCGCGCGAGCTCGGCGTCGATCCGCTGGCTGCGCTCGCGATCGATCTGCCGGCGCAGGCTCGGGCTCGGCCGCGCCCCGGCGCCGTACGGCGTGTCGAGCAGGCCCCACGCCTTGAGCCGGCTCCGCCACGGGTTCTCCGGCCCGGCGAGCAGCCGCTCGACGCTCGCGAGCTGCGGCCGCAGGGTCAACGACTTCTTGAACCCGCCGGCCTTCTCGAGCAGGTGGAGCTCACCGAGCCATGCCGAGCTGGTGTTGCGGAACCCGAAGCCGGGCGGCGAGTCGAGGAACTTGGCGAGCCGGCGCCGCAGATCGGTCACCCGCGACCGCACGCCCCGATCGAACGCGACCAGCGCCGGATCGCCATCGGGCAGCGCCGCCAGCCGCGCCAGCTCCGCCATGACCTGGCCGCGCAGCTGCTCGATCGTCGCCGGGGTCAGCTTGTCGGCGGCCACGCCGTTGAGCTGGAGCAGGATCGGCTCGCCGAGATCGGGGCTCGCGCCGGCGAACAGGCTGCTCGCGCCGGTGTCGAGCGTGCGGGTCTTGCTGTCGATCAGCTTCTTGTAGAGCACCGTGCTCTCGTCGCCGGCGAGCTCGCTGAGGAACACGTCGAGCAGCGTGCGCTCGGTCAGATCGAGGTCGCGGGTCGCCGGCCACGCCAGCACCACCGGGCTGGGGCTGGTGGTGTCGCCGTACGGATAGTCGGCGATCTCGATCGCGCCGGGCGGCGCGCCGGCGGGCCTGGGTAGCTCGCGCTCGGTGACGACTTTGCCGGTGCGGCCGGCCTCCTTGTCGAGCAGCCCCGCGGTGTGGTCGAGCACGCCCGCGAGCGACATCGACGACGGGAACGCCGCGATCATCCCCATGTTCGCCAGGTGGTAGGTCGCGTCGTGGAACGCGCGGATGTCGGCCGGCGTCATCGTGCGGATCGCCTCGGGGTAGCCGCCGGACTCGTACGCCAGCGGGTGGTGGGCGCCGTAGACCATCTGGCCGGACAGCCGGCCGATCACGGTGTCCGAGCCCTCGTAGGCGCGCACCATCTCGTTGTAGACCGTGCCCTTCTCCTCGAGCCGCAGGCTGCCATTGTCGGCGCGGTCGACCCCGAAGTTGCGGACCTCGCGGCGGATCTCCTCGTCGGTGTAATCGGGGTTCAGCATCGCGTCGAGCTGGTCCTCGAACACCGGCCAGAACACGTCGTGGCCGGCCACCGTGTGGAAGTGATAACAGGTGTGATACTGCTCGGTGAACGCCGACGACTCGGCGAGCGCCATCGCCTCGAAGCTGCCGAGCTTGCGACCGCGGTTGCCCTTGCCGAGCAGCAGGTGCTCCTGGGTGTGCGGCTCGCCCTTGTCCGAGGTCGGGTACGTCGTCACCCACAGGAAGCCCTGCGGCGCCGACTCGATCCGCAGGTAGTCGAGGGTGAAGCCGGTCCTGGCGTGCACGAACCGCGCGCCGATCGGGTGATCGGCGCCGTCGAGGTAGACCGCGGCCGCGGTGAAGCCGTGGAGCGCCTGGCCCTGGGTGAGGGTCTCGAGGCTGGGCTCGCCGGTCGGGGCCCGGGTCGCGGCCGCCGGTACGGCGGGCTCGGCCGGCGCCGGCGCGGTCGGTGCCGGGGCCGGCGCGGTGATCTTGGGGGGCGCCGCCGGTGCGCTACACGCCGCGAGCAGCCATGCACAGACCAGCGAAGCCGGCGAGACCAGCCGAGCCGGCGAGACCAGCGAGGCCGGCGAGACCAGCCGAGGACGAAGGTAGCGAGCGAGCATCGCGGGCGAATGTACTCGATCACTCGGCCACTCGGCCGATCCCTGGCTGGACGGCACGCCGTTCGATGGCCCAGCGATCCCAGGGCGATCCGATGCTCGACCTGAAGGCCGGCCCGGCTCAGATCCGGGCCGCGCTCCGCACGCCGATCCCCAGCCCGCGCAGGTCCGCGTCGCTGAGCGGCGCCGCGAGCATGCTGCGAAACCACTCGACCGACTCCGGCTTGGCGACCGGCGCGCGCGGCGCGAGCTCGGGGAGCGCCGGCATCAGCTCGGCGAACTGGCGGACCAGCGCCGCGTTGTCCTGCGCGATCGACGCGGTCCGCGCGAGCAGCATCGCGGTGTCGGCTCGCCGGCTCGGCCGAGGTTGTGAGGGCCCCGAAGGCTGTGAAGGCTGTGAAGCCTGCCCCGCGGACTCCATCACCGAGATCGTCACCACGCCCATCATCAGGGACCACGCGCAGAAGATCCGGTAGCCCCGGGCCTCGCGCGGCAACGCCTGCAGGTACGCGAGCGCGCCGCGGGCATCGCGCCGCACGCTCGCGAGCAGCTCGCGGCGGTCGGGCACCAGGAACCGCCCGACGGCCTCGTCCTCCTGCTGGTCCTTCAGGATGTTGACCTTCTGCAGGAACACGCCGAAGTGATAGGCGAGCGCGGTCGGCGGCGGCGGCTGGGCATGATCGAGCGACCACAGCTGGCCGAGCATCTCGCCGACCAGGCCCGCGACGAAGCAGCAGTACCGGGTCACGTCCTCGATGTCGACCAGCCGCAACAGCGGCGAGCGCCGGGCATACGCGGCCATCCCGACCGCCATGCGGTCCACCGCGCCGAACACCGCCGCGCGCGCGCCCGCCGGCAGCGCGTGGGCGTCCTCGAGCAGCGCCAGCGTGTCGCCGATCAGCGCGCGCTCGCTGTCGGTCAGCCCGGGCGGGAACGCGGCGGCGAACACGTCGACCGCCGCCGGCGATGGCTGCGCCCGCAGGAACCCGCGCAGCCGCTCGAACTGCGCGGCCTGCGCGACCTTGTCGTCGAACGGCGCGTCCTCCACGGTGTCGAGCACGCGCATGAGCAGGTAGGCCAGCGCGACGTGATCGCGGAACGGCGGCTCGAGCTGCGGGATGCACAGCGCGAAGCTGCGGCTGACCGCGTCCAGCCGCTGCTGGTAGAACTCCGAGGGCCTCATCGTACACCTCCGGGCTCGGCGAGCGCCCGGCGATAGCGGCCGAGCGCGAGCAGCGGGAAGCAGTTGCGGTACAGGTGGTAGCGCAGCATGAAGCCGGACGACAGCTCGCGGCCCTGCCGGATCCGCGCGCCGCGCTGCTCGCCGACGCCGTAGCCCGGGAACCCGGTGCCGGTGAACGCGTCCTCGTCCCACGCGCCGTCGTCGCGCTGGGTGGTGCGCAGGTGGTCCGCGGCCCGGCGCGCGGCCGGCGAATCGGCGCGCCCGGCGGCGACCAGCGCGAGCAGCGCCCACGCGGTCTGCGACGGCGTACTCGGCCCGCGACCGCGCGCCGCGCGATCGACGTACGACTCGCAGCCCTCGCCGAACCCGCCGTCGGCGTTCTGGCGCTCGACCAGCCAGCGCACCGCGCGCCGCACCGCGAGGCTGTCCATCGGCTCGCCCACGGCGGCGAGCGCCGGCAGCACCGCGCCGGTGCCGTAGATGTGGTTCACGCCCCAGCGGCCGAACCACGAGCCCTCGGGCTCCTGCTCGGCGTAGAGGTACGCGACCGCCTTGCGAACCGCGGCGTGATCGCGCGCGAACCCGAGCTCGCCGAGCATCTCGACGACGTGCGCGGTGACGTCCGCGCTCGGCGGGTCGATCATCTCGCCGAAGTCGGCGAACGGGATGCGCGCCGGCAGCCGCGAGGTGTTGTCCTTGTCGAACGCGGCCCAGCCGCCGTTCGCGCTCTGCATCGCGAGCACCCAGGCGACCGCGCGCGCCCGCGTGGCGGCGTCGAGCACGCCGGCCTTGTGCAGGCCGATCACCACCACCGCGGTGTCGTCGATGTCCGGGTACAGATCGTTCTCGAACTCGAACGCCCAGCCGCTCGGCGCGACCGCGGGGACCCACACGCACCAGTCACCGGGCACGCGGATCTCTTCCCGGGCGATCCAGCGCGCCGCCTTCTGCACCGCGGGCGTGGCGGCCGGGGCGCCGGACTCGAGCAGCGCCAGCAGCGCCAGCGCGCTGTCCCACACCGGTGACAGGCACGCCTGCAGCCGCAGGCTGCCGTCGCCGCGGCGGATCATCCAGCGCTCGTGCATCCCGCCCAGGCCCTTGCGCATCACCGGGTGATCGGGCGCGTAGCCGAGCGCGTGCAGCGCCATCAGCGAGTACACCCACGGCGGCTGGATGCCGCCCCAGCTGCCGTCGGCCTCCTGGTGCGCGACGAGCCACTGCTCGGCGGCCTTGCGCGCGCGCCGCCGCAGCGGGTGCCACGGGAACCGGTGGTAGCGGTGCATGACCTTGTCGATCGCGAGGAACACGCGATCGACCGCGTCGAGCGGCGCGATCGGCACCGGACCGCCGGCGCGCAGGTCCGCGAGGCTCGCCGAGGCCGGCACCGGCCGCACCGGGCGATCGTTCATCAGGATCAGCAGCGGCACGATCGTCCCGCGCGCCCACGAGGCGAAGCGATAGATGCTGATCGGCGCCCGCGCCGGCAGCAGCATCAGCTCGAGCGGCATCGCCGGCAGGTCGTCCCACGCCCACTCGCCGCACAGCGCCAGCCAGATCCGGGTGAACACCCGGGCCCGGCCGATCCCGCCGCGCGCGAGGATGAACTGCCGGGCGCGCTCGAGGTGCGGGCCGGCGTCACCGGTCAGCACGAGCGCGAAGTAGCACTCGATCGTGGTCGACAGATCGCCGGGCGCACCCTCGTAGAGCGCCCAGCTGCCGTCGGCGCGCTGGTAGCCTCGGATGTCCTGCGCCACCCCGCGCCAGATCGCCGGGTCGCCCGCGCCGATGACGTGCGTCATCAGCACGTACTCGGCGTCCATCGTGGCGTTCGACTCGAGCTCGGCCCACCAGAAGCCATCGTCGGCCTGCGCGCGCCAGAACCAGCCCTGGGACCGCTCGACGGCGGTGTCGAGCGTGGCGGGCAGCGCCGGGCCGGGAGTGCCGGGCAGCGCCGGGCCGGACCTGCCGGCGGCGCCGGGGCCTGCGCCCACGTGGGCATGCGCTTCGCGCGAGGCGGATCCATCAAGCTCGATCATGAAGCGAGCTCCTTTGCTGCGTGATGGCCGGCTGCTGGAACCACCGCACGGCGGTTTCGAGCGCGGTGCGCACCGGCGTTTGAGGAAGCCCGAGCTCGCGCACGGCGCGCGCGCTGCTCGCGAACCGGATCTCCTGGGCCGTGCGCACGCCCTCGAGCGGCACGCGCACGCGGCCGCGTAGCCGCCCGGTGATCAGCGCATCGGCGTGGGCGAGGCCGAGCGCCACGGCGTGCGGCAGCCGCAGCCGCGGCGCCTTGCGCCCCGAGATCTGGGCGAGCTGCTCGAGCAACTCGCGCATCATCAAGTTCGCGTTGCCCAGGATGTAGCGCTCGCCGCGCGCGCCGCGCTCGAACGCGAGCCAGTGGCCCTCGGCCACGTCGTCGATGTCGACGATGTTCATCCCGGTGTCGAGGTAGGCCGGCATCCGGCCCTCCAGGAAGTCCTGGATCACCGCGCCGGTCGGCGTCGGCTTGACGTCGCCCCAGCCGACCGGGAACGTCGGGTTGACGATCACCGCGTCGAGCCCGCGCTGGACCGCCGCGCGCACCAGCTGCTCGGCCTCCCACTTGGTCTCCTTGTACGGGCCCGGGGCCACGCCGGTCGCTTCCTGGCGCTCGTCGGGGACCGCACCGTCGCGCACCCCGCCGATCGTCGAGATGCTCGAGGTGTGCACCAGCCGCGCGCCGGTCGCGCGCGCCGCGTCCAGCACGTGGCGCGTGCCGCCGACGTTGATCGCGTGCAGCTCGGCGGCGGGCGCGAAGAACGAGTACAGCCCACCGACGTGGAAGATCGCGGTGCAGCCCTCGGCCGCCGCGCGCACCGACGCCGCGTCGCGCAGGTCGCCGGGCGCGACCTCGACCGCGGCGGGCGTGGGGACGTTGGCGGTGGTGCCGGGTCGCAGCAGCGCGCGGACCGCCACGCCCTTCGCGAGCAGCGTGCGCGCGACCGCGCCGCCGATGAACCCGCTCGCGCCGGTGACCAGCGCTCTCACGAGGCGTGCTCCACGGGAGCGATCCCTCCGGACGTCGGCCCGGACGTCGGCCCGAGCGTTGGCCCGGACGCCGGCGTGAACCTCGGCCCGAACATCGGCGCGAGCCGGCACAACGCCTGCGCGAGCGAGCGATGCGCGGTGCGCGCGCGCAACCCGAGCCGCGCGAGCTCTGCAGTGGCGCGCGGGCCGCCGAGCGCGTGGCGCAGCGCGGGCACGATGTAGCTGGGGTGCGGCTGGCGCGTGAACGCCGGGAGCTCGAGGTCGAGCGGATCGAGGATCACGCGCAGCCCGAGCCACGGGATCCCGGCCCGGTGCGCGGCGCGCGCCGCCGGGCCGCTCTCCAGATCGATCGCCAGCCGGCCGGGCCGCGCCAGCGCGCGCTTCTCGGCGGCCGTGGCGGCGACCTGGGTCGCGCACAGGATCTCGCCCTCGGCGAGCCTGGCCGGGCCGCCGCCGGTCACGAGCTCCCGGCGCGCCGCGCGCAAGATCGGCTCGCTGACCGCGATCGATTCGCCGTCGTCGTCGCACACCGACGACGCGAGCACCCAGTCGCCCGTGGCCAGCGACGGATCGAGCGCGCCCGACAGGCCGCAGCTGATCACCAGCCGCGGATGCTCGGCGGCGATCACGTGCGCCGCGCCGCCGCCCATGCCCACGGCGAGGCCCACGGCGCTCACGCTGCCGACCCGACCGCGCGCGACCGCGCCGTGCCGCCGCGCGCCGATCACATCGGCCACGCTGCGCAGCTCGCCCGGCAGCGCGACGAGCAGCAGCACCGGTCGGTCCTCGCGATCCTCCCAGTCGCCCCACGCCGAGGTCTCGGGCGGCTCGAGCGCCCCCTTGCGGCGCTCCCAGATCTTCTGCGCCTTGGCGGCGCTGTCCTCGCCGGTCAGCTCGATGCTCGCGATGTCGTCGACCGCGACGCGGATGCGCTGGCTCGCCGCCTCGTCGAACAGCTCGACGTAGGCCGGGCCGCGATCGTAGACAAAGCCGACCAGCTGGGAACCATCGCGCCGCGACAGCGTGACATAGCCGCGATAGTCGAACGCCTGCTCGATCTGCGCTCCGATCGGCTGCGGTTCACGGGGCTCGGTGCTCATAGCTGCCCCGTCACCATCGATGCAACGGTCGCGCCCATCGCGCGCGCGGACCGGAACGTGGCATCGACCGCGCTCGGCTCGAACCCGCAGTGGACCATGCAGTCCTGGCAGCGCGGGTTCTTGCTCGCCCGGCCGTAGTTCGACCACTCGGTGTCTTCCATCAGCTCGCGGAACGTCTTCGCGTAGCCGTCCTGCAGCAGGTAGCAAGGCCGCTGCCAGCCGAACAGGTTGTAGGTCGGGTTGCCCCACGGCGTGCACTCGAAGTCGCGCTTGCCCATGAGGAACTGCAGGAACAGCGGCGACTGATTGAACCGCCACGCCTTGTTCGGCGACGCGAGCATCTTCGAGAACAGCCGCTGCGATCGCTCGCGGCGCAAGAAGTGCTCCTGATCGGGCGCCTTCTGGTACGAGTAGCCCGGCGAGATCATCATACCCTCGACGCCGAGCGCCATCATGTCGTCGAAGAAACCGCGCATCCGCTCGGGGTCCGCGCCCTCGAACAACGTGGTGTTGGTGGTCACCCGGAACCCGCGGCGCACTGCCTCGCGGATCGCCTCGACCGCGATGTCATACACACCATCGCGACACACCGAGAAGTTGTGCTGGGCGCGCGGGCCGTCCATGTGGACGCTGAAGCTCAGGTGCTTGTCCGGCGTGAACGCATCGAGCTTCTGCTTGAGCAGCAGCGCGTTGGTGCACAGGTAGATGTACCGATCGCGCTCGATCAGCCCGGCCACGATCTCGGTGATCTGCGGGTGCAGCAGCGGCTCGCCACCGGCGATGCTGACCACCGGCGCGCCGCACTCGTCCGACGCAGCGAGGCAGTCCTTGGCAGACACGTGCTGCTTCAGCAGCGATGTCGGGTACTGGATTTTTCCGCAACCTGTACACGACAGGTTGCAGCGAAACAGCGGCTCGAGCATCAGCACGAGCGGATAGCGATCGCGCTTCATCACGCGTTGCTTCACGACGTAACGAGCGACCGCGAGCATCTGGGAAACGGGGATCCCCATGAGGCATTCCTTCCGGTTGATGAGCACCGCGGACGCATGCGCCGGCGAGCATTTTTTCTTACCGCCAACTCGGGCAGGCGCAATACCCCGACTCGCTCAAAAAGTGAGGTTTTATTCAGAATGCCAGAGTGCGCGCCAGCGCTCGCCCTCTTTTCAGCTGTGCTGTCGGAACCCGATCCTGTCGGAATTCAATACGGGTAGCCGATCTCGACATAGGCCTTCAGGCCTTCTCCGCCGGTCGCGAGGTCGACGCGCCCGACCAGGTTGGGCCGCACGAACGCGCGCAGTCCCACTCCCGCCGCGACCTGTGGGTGCGATAGCGCGCTGTCGAACCCGCCGAACACCTGGCCCACCGCGACGAACGGATCCGCGCGCCAGTCGGTCACCACGCCGAACATCCGGGTCTGCAGCAGGCGGATCCGCTGCTCGGCCTCCGCCGTCCACGCCTGGCGATCGACGAACCGGCCCTCGGTGAACCCGCGCATCAGGTACGAGCCGCCGAGCGAGCTCTGCTGGTAGAATGGCGCATCGCCGTCGGTGACCGCGGTCCACGCCGCGCGCGCCGCGCCCGATAGCCCGTCGAGCTCGGGCCACACGCCACGCGCCTGCGCGCCGAACCGGCCGAACGCCGGCGAGCGCTCGAGCCCCTCGACCAGCGCGCCCGACGCCTCGAGCCGGACGCCTTGCTCGGTGTAGTCGCCGCCGGCCCGGTCGTCGTAGCGAACGTCGACGCCCTGCCACGCCACGCTCGCGCCGTGCATGCCCGACACGGCCGGGAACATCTCGGGCGACAGCGCCAGCCCCGGCACGCCTTCGTCGTCGATCCCGTCGCGCTCGATCCCGGCGCTGGCGCCGGCGTTGAGCGGTCCGATCAGGTTGCGGCCGCGCCGGATCGTCGCCAGCGCGCGAGAGCCGGTGTAGCTCGACTCGGCCGCCATCGCCGTGTCGGGCCCCAGGCCGAAGAACCGATCGAATGCGCTGCGATCGATCCGCACCATCGCCTCGTCGGTCCACGCGCCGGTCCCGGCGGGTAAGTGCTGCCACAGCACCAACAAGTTATAGTTGATCCGCGTGCTCGCCGACCCGATCACCGAGAGCGTGGTGTCCGGATCGAGGTAGTCGTACAGCCGCAGCGTGGCGGTGTAGTGAATGATCGAGTTCCAGGTCAGGCTCGGCGCGAAGATCCACCGCGTGGCCTGATCCGACGGGCACACGTGGACGAACACCGGCATCACGCCCCACGTGCTGCCCTCGCTGGGCGACGTCGCCCACACCGGCAGCGGGATCGTCTTGGTCTCGAGCGCGCGCCCGCAGTCGGCGTACGCCGGCGCGCCGGCCGCCGCGAGTAGCGCGAGGCCTAGCCCGGCGACCAGCCCGGCCGCGCGCATGTCACGGCCCCGCGGTCCTGTCGAGCCCGGCCTGCGCGTCGGTCACCCACTGCCCGGCCTCGAGGTCGCCCGCGGCGTGCGCGGCCCGGGCCAGCGCGAGCGCCCGCGTGTACGCCGCGTGGGCCTCGCCGCGCGCGGCGTTCGCCGCCAGCGCCTCGCCGAGCGCGAGCTGGTTGTCGGCGGCGTTCGGGAACCGCTGCGCCGCGGCCTTGGCCTCCTCGAGCCCGGCCTCCGGATCGCCGGGCCCGACCGGCCACGACGGCGCGCGCAGCAGCACCAGCGCGAGCACGCGGTGCGGCCCGGCCGCTTCGAGATCGGGCGACCGCGCGATCGCCTGGTGCAGCAGATCGACGATCCGGCCGAGCGCGTCCTTGCCGGTCGACGTCTTCTCGCGGGCCTGCTGGCCAAGTGCGATCGCGAGCCGGTACGCGCACTCGGCGCTCGCCGGATCGCGGCGCTGGCACCACTGGCCGAGCTCGACCTCCTTGACCGCGAGCTCGGCCTTGGCCACCCCCGGCTCGTGCTCGATGCGATAGGTCAGCGCGCGCATCGCGCCGAGCAGCGCGTCGGTCCGGTGGACGTCGGCGGCGGCCGCGTCGAGGTAGAAGTCCTGCGCCGCGGCGGCCTTGCCGGGCTCGTTGCGGTGAGCCCACGCGGCGGCGGCGTCGCGCATCAGCTCGTCGGCGCTGCGGCCCTGCGACTTGCCCGGCGCGAGCGAGTCCAGCGGCCGCGGCTCGTGGAGCGACGACTCGCACCCGGCGGCGGCGAGCGCGATCAGCGCGACGGTGGCGATGGCGGACTTCATGACAACCTCCCTTCCAGGCCTGGGGCCTCAGCCAGGCGCGGCTGGCGTTACTGGGTCCCGGCGGCCCCGCCGGGGCTATTTCGTGGTGGTGGCGTCTGCGAACGCCTTGCGGGCCGCCGCCAGGGCCTTGTCATCGAGCGCGACGAACCCGGTCAGCTGCAGGGCGTCGAGCGCGGTGGCGGCGGCCTTGTCGGACGACAACCCGAGCAATGCATTCGAGATGCCAGCCCACGCCTTGTCGGGGAGCCTGGCATCGATCGTGACGACTAACCCGACCGGGAGCGCGGGCGATCGGGTCACGACCTCGAGCTTGGCGGCGAACGGCAGCGAGGCCAGCGACGCCTCTTGCGTCGCATCGAGCAGCACCGCCGTCGCGTCGCCATCGGCGGCGTGGCGCAGCGCCGACAGCACCGCGGACGACTGCGTGAGCTTGACGTTCGCCGGCAGCGCGCCGAACCCACCGAGCGCGGTGCCGCGCACGAACGCCGGCGCGAACGCCACGCTCGAGACCAGCGTGAACCCGGCCAGCCCGTCGGCGGCCTTGACGCGTCCCTTCTGTGTCACCAGCGCCCAGCGCTCGAGCGCCGGGCGGCCCTTGGCCACGGCCTGCA
Organism: Kofleriaceae bacterium; assembly: GCA_036271215.1. Lineage (GTDB taxonomy): Bacteria > Myxococcota_A > Polyangia > Haliangiales > Haliangiaceae > JABFXX01. The sequence continues at coordinate 14,227 of DATBBB010000339.1, forward strand.
GCCGCGCGTGCAAGCCGAGCTCCTGCTCGTGCTGCAAGAAGAACGGCAGCGACACCATCCCGAGCCCGGCGGCCTTGAGCCGCGTGACGCCGCCGTCGTCCGTCGGATCGTACACCACCGCGATCGACGTGCCGGCCCTGGCCGTGACCGCCTTGGCGAGCGCGTCCATCCGCGGCTGCGCCTCATCGGTGGTCCCCGGCGAGCCCGGCGAGCACACGACCAAGGTCTGGCCGGCCGGCGCGGCGTGGACCGTGTGCGCGCCTGACACAAGCGATGCGAGCGCGGCTGCCACGACGGCGAGCGCGCCGCTCCCGCGGCGATGGAGTGACTTGGAATAGTTTTTCATTCGCATGAATTTTTCTTCATCCAAGAAAGAGTAGGCGTCTCGGCCGAGTAGTCGTGCGGTGTTTGAAAACGCAACACCGTGCCACATGTACGACAGCTTGACGAAGAACACCGTCGCAGCTAGTCCGTCTGGTATGGCGATGCTGCGCGTGGCTCGACGGCCTTATACCGCACTGGCCGGCATCGCACGAGAGTGGCTGTTGCCATCGCGCACGATGCGGCGCCGCTGGTGGCCACCCGCGATCGGCCTGGCCTACATCGCGCTGATCGGCGCGCTCGGCGGGCTCGAGGGCCAGCACGTGATGCTCGGCCTGCTCGGCTTGCTCGACGCATACAACGAGAAGTCGCGGCTGTTCCTGCGCACGTTCTTCCCGTTCATCGTGACCGGCGCGATCTACGACTCGCTGCGCTACTACCTCGCCGACGGCATCGCCGGCCGGGTCCACGTCGCCGGGCCGTACCTGCTCGACCGCGCGTGGTTCGGCCTCGCCGGCCACACACTCAACGAGGTGTTCGCGGTGCACCACTGGCCGGTCGCCGACCTCGTCGCGGGCGCCGCCTACCTGCTCTACGTCGGCGAGTTCCTCACGCTGGCGATGCTGGAGTTCTTCGCCGGCCGCACCGCGCACGCGGCGGTGTTCGCGCGCTGCTTCTTCGCGGTCAACGTGCTCGGCTTCGTCACGTACTTCATCTACCCCGCCGCGCCGCCGTGGTACGTGACCGCGCACGGCCTCGGGCCGGCGCAGATGACCGCCGCGCCGTCCGAGGCCGCGGCGCAGCGTTTCGACGCGCTGCTCGGCACACACATGTTCGAAAACGTGTACGGTCATAGCGTCGAAGTGTTTGGTGCGATCCCGTCACTGCATGTGGCATACCCGCTGATGGCCGTGCTGCTCGCGTTCCGCATCCGCGAGCTGCGCTGGGCGCGCTGGCCCGCGGTGATCTACGCGGCGATCATGTGCTTCAGCGCGGTGTACCTGCAGCACCACTACGTGATCGACGTGTTGATCGGCCTGGCGTACGGCGCGCTTGTCGCGCTGGCGATCTGGGCCTGGGAGCGTCGGCGCGCGGCGTCGATGACGTGAATGGCCGCGGACCGGATCTCCGGCGCGCTCGGCTGGATCGTGCGGCGGCGGGTCGCCGTGCTCGTCCTGTACGCGCTGCTGGTCCCGGCCGCCGCGCTGCTCGCGACCCGGATCCCGAACCAGGGCGCGATCGATCGACTGATCGTCCCGACCGATCCTGACGTCGCCGCGACCCGCGCGTTCCAGCAGATCTTCCCCGAGTCCGAGCTCGTGCTGCTCGTGTTCGAGGCCGGCGATCCGTGGTCGCCCGCGGCGCTGGCGCGGATCCAGCGCGCCAAGCAGGCGCTCGCCGGCGTGCCCCACGTCTCGACGTTCTCGGTGATCGACGCGCTCGAGCGCGCGCGCCCGGGGGCAGACCCGGCGGCGCTGCACCGACTCGCCGACGGCACGACGTTCTTTCGCCGCCAGGGCCTGATCGGCGATCGGTTCACGACCATGATCGCCAGCCTCGATGTCCACGGCCCCGCCGAGCGCGACGCGGCGCTCGCCGGCATCGACGACGCGCTCGCCCGCGCCGGCACCGGCGCCGTCCGCGAGGTCGGCGCGCCGAAGGTCAACGCCTGGCTCGAGCAGCAGTCGGCGTCGGCCACGTCGCGATCGTTCGCGATCTTCGGGATCTTGCTCGTCGTCGTCACCTGGTTCCTGTATCGCTCGCTGCGCGCGCTGCTGGCGATCCTGATCGCGCTCGGCGCCTCGGTCGCGCTCGCGGTCGGCGCCGGCGCCCTGCTCGGCTTCGCGTTCACGATCGTCTCGGCGCTCGTGCCGCTGACGATCATGGTGACCGCGCTCGCCACGCTGACCTACCTGCACTCGCGGTTCATCGATCAGCCCGACCACGTCGCGCTCGACGACCACCACGTCGCGGCGCTGCGCAACAAGCTCCTGCCGGTCACCGCCTCGACGATCGCCGCGGCGATCGGGTTCGCGGCGCTCGCGGTGTCGAGCATCCGGCCGATCCGCGAGATGGGGCTGTGGACCGCGCTCGGCCTCGCGATCTCGTGGGTCGTCGCGTACACCCTGTTCCCGGCGCTCCAGCGCACGCTGCGCACACCGACCCGGCGGCGCGTCGCGGTGCGCACGGCGCTCTACGATCGGCTCGCGGACGCGCTGCCCGCGCTGACGTTCCGCTACCGCTGGCCGCTGGTCGGCGGCGCGCTCGCGGCGTGCGCGGCCGGCGTGATCGCGATGGTCGGCCTGCCGGGCGTCGTCGGCAGCCTGTCGGTCCAGGTCGACGCGCTGTCCAACATCGACCCCGACACCGCGCTCTACCGCGACCTCGCGTGGTTCCGCGACGAGGTCATGGACCTCAACGTCGCGCGGGCCTGGATCCACCTGCCGCGCGCCACCGCGACCGACCCGGAGGTCCTGCACGCGCTCGATCGGTTCGCCACCGTGCTCGAGGCGCAGCCCGACGTCACCGGCGTGTCGGGCCCGACCACCGCGCTGCGCATGCGGAGCTACTTCGCCGGCCACGGCGAGGCGCTGCCCGGCGATCCGGCGCGGTTCGCCCAGGCGGTCGGCGACGTCGAGCAGCTGCTGCTGACCGAGGCCGACCTCCGGACCTTCATCGACGTCAACCGGCTGTCCGACCTGCAGCTGACCGTGCTGTTCCGCAACGGCGACGCCGAGGGCTACGCGGCGATGGCGCACCGGGTCGAGGTCGCGTGGCGAGCGCTGGTCGCGGCGTCGCCCGCGCTCGCCGGGGCCGAGCTCCACGTCGTCGGTGAGTCGATGCTGCAGGCCAAGGTCGGCGCCAGCCTGGTGCCGACGCTCGCCGAGAGCTTCGCGCTCACGGTCGTGCTGATCCTCGTCGTGTTCCTGCTGGTGTTTCGCAGCGGCGTCGAGCGGCTGCTCGCGATGATCCCGTCGCTGTTCGCGCTGCTCGTGACGTTCCTCGGCGTGCGCGTGTTCGGCGGCTCGCTCAACGTCGCCACGATCATCATCGGCACCACCGTGCTCGGCGCGACCGAGAACGACCAGATCCACTTCTTCCATCACATGCACGAGCGCGCCGGCGACCTCGAGGATCGGCTGCGCCACGCGCTCCACGTCTCGGGCCGCGCGGTCGTGTTCGCCACCCTGATCAACGCGGTCGGCTTTCTCGGGCTGTCGGCGACCCGGTTCCCGCCGCTGCGCCAGTTCGGCGCGATGACCGCGGCCGCGTTCGTGCTGGCGCTGATCGCGGACTTCACGGTCCTGCCGGCGGCGCTGTGGATTACTGCTCGCGAGCGCCCGCGATTCGTGGTTGAACATCAGCACGAGATGAAGACTGGTCCGCGCGCATGACGGCCCCGGCTCCGCGATCCCCGCTTCGGCGCAAGCTGCGCGAGCAGGTCGCCGACTCGATCCTCGACGCCGCCGAGGAGATCGCGCTCGAGCTCGGCGTCGGCGGCCTGACGATCTCGGCGGTCGCCGATCGCGCGGGCGTCGCGGTCGGCACGCTCTACAACTACTTTCCCGGCGGCGAGGGCATCCTGACCGCGCTGTTCCGGGCGCGCCGCAATAGCCTGCTGCCGCTGATCAGCTCGGCCGCCACGGCGACCAAGGGCCTGCCGTTCGAGCTCCGGCTGCGCGACTTCGTGCGCCGGCTGCTGATCGCCTTCGAGAGCCACGAGCGGTTCCTGCGGATCGCCGTGCTGGTCGACCGCGACGGCAACAAGAGCAAACCACGCGACACCGCGCTGATGACCCGCACGGTCAACGCGCTCGAGCAGATCATGCGCGAGGGCGCGCGCCGCAAGCTGTTCGCGATGCGCCAGGCGCCGGTCTACGCCCGCATGATGCACGGCGCCCTGCGCTCGCTCTACCTGTGGCGGATGTGCTCGGGCGCCGAGCCGATCAGCGTCGACGGCGACCTGCTCGTCGATACCTTCTTGCACGGCATCATGCCGTGACCGGCGCCCCGGTGCGGTAGATTCGCGCCGTGCGCGTCCTTGTGATCGGCAGCGGCATCTTCGGAGTCACCGCGGCCCTCGAGCTGCGCGCCCGCGCCTGCGACGTCACCCTCGTCGATCCGGGCCCGATCCCACACCCGCTCGCCGAGTCCACCGACATCAGCAAGATCGTCCGCTGCGACTACGGCGCCGACGAGGACTACACCGTGCTCGGCGAGCGCGCCCTGGCCGGCTGGCGGCGCTGGAACGCCACCTGGCGCACCCCGCGGTTCCACGAGACCGGCGTGACCTTCCTGACCCGCACGGCGATGCCGCCCGGTGGCTTCGACCACGCCAGCTACGACCTGCTCGCCCGCCGCGGCCACCGCATCGAGCGGCTCGACGCCGCCGCGATCGCGGCCCGGTTCCCGGCCTACCGGCCCGGCGCGTTCGTCGACGGCTACTTCCACCACGACGGCGGCTGGGCCGAGTCCGGCGCCACGGTCGCCCAGCTCGTCCACGACGCCGAGCTCGCCGGCGTCACCGTCCGCCCGCACTGCGCCGTCGACCGGATCGTCGACGACGGTGCCCTGGCCGGCGACGAGCACCTGCTCGCGGACGCTGTCGTCGTATGCGCCGGCGCCTGGACGCCCCTGCTCGTCCCCGAGCTCGCCGGCCCCCTGCGCGCCACCGGCCAGCCCATGTTCCACCTCCGGCCCGCTGACCCGGCGCTGTTCGCCGCGGCCCGGTTCCCCGTGTTCGGCGCCGACATCTCGCGCACCGGCTACTACGGCTTCCCCGCGACCCGCGATGGCATCGTCAAGATTGCCAATCACGGCACCGGCATCGATCTCGCCCCCGACGCGCCGCGCGCCGTCACCGCCGCCCAGGAGGCCGCCCTCCGCGAGTTCCTCGCCGCCACGTTCCCCGCGCTCGCCGACGCCCCGATCGTCTACCGCCGGCTCTGCGTCTACGGCGACACCCGCGACGGCCACTTCTGGATCGCCCGCCACCCGACCCGCCCCAACCTCACCATCGCCGCGGGCGGCTCCGGCCACGGCTTCAAGTTCGCGCCGGTCCTCGGCGAGCTGATCGCCGATGCCGCCCTCGGCCGCCCCAACCGCCTCGCCGCCAAGTTCCGCTGGCGCGACCTCTCCGGCGACCTCCGCGGCGATGCCGCCCGGTCGTCGTGACCCGCCCGGCGACCAGCGACATCTGCGGCAACTCCGCCCGGCCGGCGTGACCACCGGCGCTCCCGGCCCGCCGCGGCGCCCCATGCCCCATCAGATCCATAGCTTGGGCAGGTTGACCTACCGCGCCCCGCGTTCCATAGTGACCGCTGTTCTTTGACAAGGGGGCGTAACGGTTTCGACGAGGATGTTGACGTTCGAATCGCGCGTCGTGGCGCCCCAGGCCACGTAAAAAGGGGCAATCCATGCAACTGCGAACGATAACAGCGCAATTGCACTCGCTGCCTAATCAACCAGGCAACGACGGTGTCTGTAGCTTCCGTCTGTAGCAGCAGAACACCGATACAATCAGACTGGGCCTCCTGACCCGCCAGCACACGGAGGCCGAGACCTAGCTGACTTGTCGCGCTCGCAGACCGGCCGCCGCCGGCGAGCGCGAGACCCGAAACGGCGTGCCTACACGCGTAGACGCTCGTCCTGATGCATCTTCGGACGTGGGTTCGACTCCCACCGCCTCCACCACATTTCCTTCAAGATTTAGATTAGTTCCGATGTTTGTCACACGGCCTGTCACACGGGCTCGACGGGCAACGCGTAACTTGGCGACTTCACTACAGGTCTCCGGCCACTGGCTGTCGCGCCGGTAGCCGTCGAACGCCGAGCGCGTCTTCTTGGTGTGCGTCACCCGGGCCTCGATCACGTCCGGGTTCGCGCCGTCCTTGCACGCCAGCGTGATGAACGTCGACTTGGTCGCGTACGGCTCGCGGTAGCGCCAGCCGAGCATCGGCAGATCCTCTTCGGCCCATCGCTTGTACGAGTAGTCGGTGCTGCGGAATGCCTCCCCCTTCCGGGATCGCCGCGCGGCGGCCGCGACGGGAGGCAGCGGCACGATCAGATCGTCGGGGTCGGGGCTGCGGCCCATCATCTCGCCCCACCCGGACAGGCGCCATTCGGCAAGCATCGCGGCCAGCGTCGGATGCACCGGCACATGGCGCACGACGTCCGTCTTCGTGCCCTTGATCCGGTTCTTGCGCGTGTTGTAGCTCGCGGTGACGACCAGCTTCCCGAGCGGCTCGATGCTCGGATCCCAGTGCCGGAATCGCAGCGCCGCGGCCTCGCCGGGCCGTATGCCCGCGAGCACGCCGAACGCGTACACGAGCTGCCGGTCCGCCGGGATCCGCGGATCGGCGATCAGCGTCTCGGCTTCCTCGCGCGTGAACACGGACCCGGCGCGCCACTCCGGGTCGGCGTCGACCAGCGGGCCGAGCTGCGCGTCCGTCAGGATGCACGGGCTCGCGTCGATCAATCCTTCGAGGGCCGCGTCGCGAAACAGCGCCGACACGACGGAGTAGATGTTGTAGATCGATCGCTGCGCCAGCTTCCGCTCCGCCGTGAACCGCATCTTGTGGAACAGGTTCACGATGTGCGGCGCGCGGACGTCGGCGAGCACCAGGTCGCCGATGGTCGGGAGCACGTGGTGCTTGAGCCGGCCCTGGTCTTTCTTCCAGTCGAGGTCCGCTTCGCGGCGCTTCTGGACCCAGCTCGCAACGTACCGCCTCACCGTCAGCGGCCCGGACTTGACCGCGGCCCCGCCCGCGCGCCGGCCGTCGAGCTTGCTCTGAGCGGAGTCCGCGAAGCGCTTCGCCTTGCGCTTGTCGGCTGGGTCTTCAACGCCGAAGGGCGTGGCCGTGGAGATCCACTTGCCCGCTTCCTTGACGCGACACCACCACTTCGAGCCTCGCTTGTAGATATACGCCATTGCTACATCTCCCGTTCTGCGACGGACGCGCCGGTCAACGCGAGCGCGATCCAGGCATGCACCTTGCTCCGGTCTCGGTGCGCTCGGCGCGCGGCCCGGCCCTGGCCATCGCGCCATTGTCGGAGATCGTTTGCTCGACATCAACTGCGTCTTCGCCTGACGAAGTCATCGGCCAGTTCTTCAGGCGTGCGGTCGCGATCTCCGCGGCCGTGGTCACGCATGAGTGCAGCAAGATCGCTGCGGAGCACGCGAAGCTCACGACCGGCGCGTTGCGATGTTAGCCGACCGGCGCGGATCCACCGGCGGATCGTCCCCTGGGCGACCTTCGCGACCTCGGCTGCATGGGCGGTTGTCAGGAACTCGTCCCGCTGTGTCGCCTCGGCGAACGCGCGGCGGACCTCCTCGCGAACAAGCTCCGCGATCAGATCGCGCAAGCCTCGCTCGAGATCGCTCATGCAGGCGCTACCCCAGCCGCACCCGCATCAACTTCGACGAACCCGCTGGCGGGCGCACCCTCGACATCGCCCGTGATGCAACGCTTCCTGGCATCGGTTGCTCCGCCACCCCAGGTGGCCACCCTGGTGACCAGCACCAACGTGGTGGAGACGCGGGTGTCGTTCATGCCCTGGTCCCGTGCACAGCGGTGGCTGGCGAGCGCCACCCATGGCGACGTCCCGGGCGTGCGACTCGCCCTGGGCATGAAGCCATCGACCAGCGCTCCGGCCTCCGATGCGCGCCGCCCGCGCGAGGTCAGAGTCGCCATGATTGCATCGCTCGCCGACATTGGAACCGCTACGGATGTGACTCGTGGATGTTGAACAGCTCGTCGCGCACGTCGACCTTCTTGAGCGCCTCCGCGATCGACCAGCCGTTCAGCGCGGCGATGGCCGCAAGCTCACCCGCCGCGAACGCGGCTTCGCGCAGCTCCTCGGGCGGCAGGTCGTGCGTCGAGAAACCTGACCGGAGGTCAGCCACGAAGCCCGTGACCGTCGGGGCGAGCGAGTCGCAGGACCACGCGGCGGTGTGGAGGCGCTGGGCGCAGGAGCGGATCGCGCCCAGGACTTGGTCGGTCGCGAGCTCTTCTTTGCTTGGAAAGCCGGAAGCTGGGCGCATACGTTTCATTGAGCTTTTCCGTGGCGGACCGTGTGGCCGTTGCGTGTTCTCGGCTTCCACGTTGCGCGAGGGGCGAGTCTTGCCGGTCGGCCCGGTGAGTGTAGGAACGCGCCCGGTACCGGTCACGGCTCGCCTCTGGTGATCACTTCCACCAAGTCCGCAAGCTCTTGGCCCATGGCGATCGCGACGCCGCGAACAATCCCGACCGCAAGGTACGCATCCTTCAGCGCATCGGGCGGGATCGCGGCGCGGCAACTGCTGCCGGTCAGTTCGCGGACGAATCCGCCGAGGGTCGCCGGAACATTCTCCGACAAGCCATGCACTTCGGCGAGGCGGTCCATCTGGGCACCGACCACAGCGCCGACGTTTTCGAATGAAATCATCGCGGCCTCCAAGGAGCGAACTTGTTGAGCTCACCTCTGGAAGCGGTACTTTTGTCGTAGCTCGAAGCTACCTGCCGGGTAGCTTCGTCAACCCTCAGTTACGTCCCATGGCAGTCGATCTGTGTCAGGCTCATATACCCACGCATTGTGGCGACGTCGCACGTGTTTTTCGAGGAACCCGCCTAGCACCTTGTCGCGTTTCTTTGCGCTGCTGATCGCTTCAGAGATGGCCTTCGATACGGCTGTGATCGGACGATGATCGCCGGAGCCGAGCTGCTTCTCGGCCCTCACATCCCTTTGTATTTCCTTCTCGAGGAATTCGCGCTTCTTCTCTAGTTCTTCGCGCTCGTCGGGGCCAGCGGTTTCGATCTTCTCGACGATTGCTTCCAGAGCGCGCTTGTACTCCCTCTGGGCCTTCCTGTCGATCCTGGCTTCTCCAGCGCTGCGGGTAGACAAGACCACTGCCAGTTCCTCGGCCTCCGCATCAACGCCACCTCCGGCGGGTGGGCGGTGCGCGAGGACGGCACAATCAATCGGGGTCCGCGGGTGAGCAAGTAGCGTCCCAATGTAACGGTACCCGATTCGGTCTTTGTCATGGAAAGGTCGCCCCTCGAACACGACGGCGCGAACGTCGCCCTCGCGACGCCACGATCGTTGATCAGTCCGTTGATCGACCGGAGATGAAGAGGTCGTCTGTGGTGACGAATGTTGATCGATCGACGGCGAAGAGGGGGATAGCGATGACTGTCGGGAACAAGTTGCGCCCCAGCCGCCACATGCGCGGCAGTATGTCGGATACCAGTGCTTCCCCTCGTAGGGCGCCTTGGTAAGCCATTCAGATCGGCCCGTCATGATCGCCTCCGCCGCCCAGTCCGGGAGCAACGCAGATCCCCCGCATGCTTCACAAGGTGGTCCTTCAGGGGGGGCGAGCCGTCCAGTGTTCGACTTCGAGCCGTCCGTGCACGCGGGGCACCAGGTGGGCGATCGAGCGGTCGGAGTTCCATACCTGGAAAGATCCCGCCACCGGGTGTAATGACCGACCCAATCAGGAACCACGCCAGCCCCACCGCAGCTCGTGCAGCGGCTTTCCGCGCGGAACTCCGATGCAGCACGTTCGATGACCGCGGGTGTGACCGGCGAATCCCAGGCGGCTCGGATCAGCTCCAAGAACGTTGGCAACGCCTCGGCGTCAACGGGCTCGTTTTCGTACTCCAGCCTCACCGGCAGCTCGCCAAGGCTCGCGAGCTGCTTGTAATAGTTGAGAATTTTCGGAGCCATGGGCGTCTCGAGGTGAGCGTACCGCAGCCGTAGGTCCCAGGTAGCTCGCGGCTACTTGGAAGGTTGCGCTTCCTGGAT
>DATBBB010000340.1:0-7370 GCA_036271215.1 Kofleriaceae bacterium
TTGGCGATCGGGCCAGCCGGTCCGGAGCGCGCGGCCCACCGGGCGCGCTACCACGGCACGCCGAGCGAGGTCGCCTCAGGCGTGACTCCATCCGGCTGCCGCAGCTTCGATCTCCGCGGTGGCTCCATGACAGCTCGCGGGGCCAGCTCGTGGGCCAGCTCGCGGGGCCAGCTCGTGGGGCCGCGAATGTCAGGACGGCTCGGCTCCCGAGCGCTCGGTCCGGCTGCGCGATCGCTTCGTGCCGGACTCGATCCCGGCGTTCGATCAGCGCAGCGCCAACGAGGGCTTCCTGTACCTGCTGTTCTTCTTCGCCCTGGTCATCAGCAAGACCACGCCGCCGTTCTTCGCGATCGAGAACGTGGATACGTCGCTGAACCCCAAGGCGTGCAGCGAGCTCATGCGCCGGCTCGCGGCGCTCGCCGCCGACCGCAAGAAGCAGATCCTGTTCACGACGCACAACCCGACGTTGCTCGATGGCTTGAACCTGCACGATGACGAGCAACGATTGTTCGTGGTGTCGCGTAATCGCGATGGCCACACGTCCGCCAGGCGGATCATGCCGCCCACGCCCGTGGGTGATGAGCTCCCGATCCGGCTGTCCGAGGCCTTCACGCGGGGCCTGCTCGGCGGGATCCCACAGAACTTCTAGCCATGGGGGACTACGCGATCGTGGGCGAGGGCATCACGGATCAGATCGTGCTGCGAAATATCATCCTGGCGTTCCATGACGGGCGAGATCCGGAGCCGCTGATCGTGTTCGAGCAGCCGCCGCTGGATGCGACCGGAGCCGCGGGGATGCCGCACGCGCCGGGCGGGTGGTCGCTCGTCGTGCGGTACCTGCGCGACCGCAAGTATCTGCAGGCGCTCCAGCTGAACCGCTTCGTGGTGATCCAGATCAGCCGCTGGATCCAGCCCCGCAACGACGCCCTGAGCTCGACGCTGGCGTGACCCGGCGCAGAGCGACTTATCCGCCCTCACTCGGGCTGCCCCCACTCGGGCTGCCCCACTCGGGCCCAGCTCACTCGGGAGAGGGGACGCGATGCCAGGCGCGGGCTGCGAAGATGATCACTTCGACGGCGAGCGTGAGGGCGACGTTGATCGCGGCGCACGCCACGGCGACCAGCGCCGCCGGGATCAGGACGAGCCACAGCGGGCCGGGCAGATCGACGTACGGCGGCGGGAAGAACGCCCAGATCAGGCCGGCCGGAACCATGGTCGACATGAGGCCGGTCCAGGCGATGCCGTTGGCGGCGGCGAGCCGCTCGCCCAGCGTGGGGCGGTTGCCGAGCGCCCACAGGGTGGCGGCGAGCTGGACGATCATGCTGAGCACGCCGTAGCGCACCATCTGGCCGGCGAGGTGGCCCTGCGCCGGGAGCAGCGACGGTGAGAACCGCCCCATCGTCGCGAGCAGGCCGTAGTACACGACGAAGAACGCGGGGATCGAGACCACGAGTGCGCGGCGATCGAGCCGCAGCACGCGGCGGCGGATCAGCAGCGCGGCGAACCCGCCGGCGAGCAGGGCGCCGCCGGCGACCAGGGCGATCCGCTGGGCGCGCTGGGCGAGCACGTCGGACGCCGCGGCGGTCTCGGCGGCGCGCACGGTGGCGCGCGTGGCACCGAGCCGGACCTGATCGGCCGCGATCCGGCGCGCGCGGGCCTGATCGTCGAGCGTGAGGATCTCGGTCAGCGTGCGGCCGAGGCCGTGGCCGGGCGCGGGCAGCGCGAGCAGGGCGGCGACCGTGGGCGCGATGTCGATCAGCCGGGCGTCGACCGCGGTGGCGCCCGGCCGGATCCCGGCGCCGGCGGCGATCAGCGGCACGGCGAGGACCTCGGGCTCGACGCCGCCGTGGCCGCCGCGCCCGGTGTGGCCGTGATCGGCGGTGATCACCACCGCGTCCTGCGCCAGATCGATGTGGGCCAGCACGCGGGCGAGCGCGCGATCGGCGGTCTCGGCGGCCGCGCGGTACTCCGGGCTGTCGCCGCCGTGGGCGTGGCCGGCGGAGTCGACCGCGCCGACCAGGAGGACCACCAGATCGGCGTCGCCCGCGGCGAGCGCGCTGCCGGCTTCGCTGAACCCGCCGGGCCACGGCGCGTAGCGCGCGTCGTCGAACGGCGAGGCGAGGTTGGCGTCCGGATCCCGGACACCCGGCTGCGCGAACGGCGCCTCGAGGCTGTCGAGGTCGAGCGTGGCCTCGGTGTCGAGGTCGAGGGTCTCGGGCGTGCCGGGCGGCCTTGGCGCGTCTCGTGCCTCGGGCGAGCCCGGCGGTGCGCTCGGTGCCGCCGCGGTGGGCGGCTCGGCGGTGCGGCGGCGCAGGAACATCCGCGGCAGCACGTCGTAGTCGGTCGCAGTCGCGACGCGGAGCCCGGCGGCGCGCGCGCGATCCATCAGCGAGTCGAGTGCGACCGGGGTGCTGTGGTGGTTGGTCCGCACACCGCTGGCGTACGGCGGCACGCCGGTCAGGATCGACACGTAGTTGGGGCGCGACCAGCTCGGGTAGTGCGAGCTCGCCTCGCTATCGACCCCGCGCCGGCGCAGCTCGTCGAGGAACGGCAGCTCGTAGGACCGATCGAGCCGCAGGCCGTCGATCATGACCAGGAACACCCGGCGCGCCAGCCGCGGTGTGTGCGGATCCTCGAGCGCCGGTGGCACGTGGCTCAGCGCCGGCTCGACCTGCTCGAGGTCGAACATGAACGACGCGCCGGTGAGCCCGGCCTGGACCGCGCCGACCGCGCCGAGCACGAGCAGGGTCAGCGCCGCCGCCACCACCTGGCGGATCGGCCCGGTGTCGGGATGCCTGTGCAACGGCCCCATTCCTCAGTGTAGCCGCCATCGCCGGCGCGGCCATCGCTGTCAGTTGCCGCCCCACAGCTCGCCGCCGATCGCGAGGCCCCACACATCGGCGCCGCCGAGGTTGCGGTAGGTCACGGCGACGAACGGCCCGGCGCCGGCGCGCACCGTGCTCCAGTAGCCCAGGTCGCGGCCGAGCCGCAGCCCGACGAGCGCGGTGGCCTCGTCGGCGAGCCCGAACGCGTCGTCGGCGTAGCGGGCGCCGCCGAGCCGCCAGCCGAGCCCGGCGCGGGCGAGCACGCGGGTCGGGCCGGCCGGGCCTTCGAACGCGAGCTCGATCGGCAGGTGGGTCGCGCCGGCGCCGCGCAGGCCGCCGATCCCGACGCCCGCGGTGAACGACAGCGTGGTCGCACCGCTGCGCACCGCGAGGCCGAGCAGGTGGGCGTCGGCCTCGTAGCGGCCGCCGGCGCCGGAATCGAAGTACCCGGCGCGCAGGTCGACGCCGCCGGTGTAGCCGAACGTCTCGCCGGTGCCGAACCGCAGCCGCAGCCCGGCGGTGGCGCCCGAGCTGGCGTCGCTGTGCTCGCCGCGGGCATCGAGCTCGACCGCCATCGTGCGCGGCGGCCGATCGCCGGCGAGCGGGGTGGCCGGCAACTCGGGGTGGGTCGCGCGCTCGCGGCGCTCCGCGACGCCCGTGCCCGCGGCGCCGAGGTGATCGCCGAGCCACTGCAGGATGTCGGCGGCCACGCGGTCGCCGCCCGGACCGTGCAGCACGTCGTGGTGCAGGCCGTCGTACAGCTTCAGCGTGCGGTCGGTCGAGCCGGCGCGGGCGACCAGGTCGCGGCTGCCGCTCGGCGCGGTGACGTGATCGGCCGTGCCGTGGACGATCAGCAGCGGCACGGTGAGCTGCTCGGGGTGCGCCCACACCCGGGCCACGCCGTCGATCGCCGTGCGCGCAGTGCGCGCCGGTCCGCTCGCCTGGTCGATCAGCGGATCGTGGTCGAGCTCGGCGACGACCCTGGGGTCGCTCGAGAACCCGGCGTGCGGGACCGCGAGGATCCGGGCGTTGGGCGCGAGCGGGGCGAGCAGCCGGATCACCCCGGCCTGGAGCGGCGGCGCGTCGAACGCGATGCCCGGCGCCGCGAGCACCACGCCGGCGACCTCGGGATGGCGCTCGATCGTGTACAGCGCGGTCGCGAGCCCGCCGAGGCTGTGGCCGTACAGCACGATCGCCTTGCCGGGCTCGGCCCTGCGGACGACCTCGAGGAACGCGTCGAGATCGTCGAGCAGGTCGTCGACCCGGTCGATCTGCACCCGGGGCCCGGCCGAGCGGCCGTGGCCGCGCATGTCGAACGCCCACACCGCGTAGCCGGCGTGGACCAGCTGCTCGGCGAACCCGGCGTAGCGGTCCGAGTGATCGGCGAGCCCGTGGTGGATCACGATCACGCCGAGCGGCTCGCCGGCGCGCGGCCGCCAGCGCTGGCCGTAGAGCGGCAAGCCGTCGCGCCCGGCAAACGTGACGTCGGCACGATCGACGTCCGCGGGTGTCGCGGCGTGCGGCGGGCTATCAGCGCGCAGCCCGGGGCCGGGGCCGGCGCAGCCGAGCAGGCTGGCGGCGACGCAGCCGAGCACGCAGGCCACGACGACCGTCCCGGCGTAGGTGAGGGCCTCCAGGCGGCGAGCGATCCGCGGGGCCGCGGGGCTCACCGGGCTGGGGCTCGGGCGTGGATCCGGGCCGAGGTGCTGGGGCTGGGACTGGCCGGGGCCGAAGCCGGACGAGCAAGATCGGTCGGCCGGAGCGCGGTCACGCAGGAGCTGCATGGGCCGCAAGATGCGAGACCTGGCGCGCCGGCGCCATGGGCTGTATTGCCGATCGGCGCCGATTCCACGTTGGCCGCCGGCGCGCCAAATGTTATCAATACAAGACGATGTGGTACCTGGGGTCCGTCCCGCACCAACCTGACGTCCTGCGCTAGCGCAAGCGCGCATCGCCCTTCGCACGCCGGCGCACCGCGCCTGTGTGTTCCCACGCCGGCCCCGCGCCGGCATCCGCCGGCCCCGCGCCGGTCACGTCGATTGCTGTTTCTGCGAGGACCTCATGGACACCCAGCTCAAGTTGCTCGGCCGCGACAAGGAGACCGAGCCCGGTCCGATCAAGCACATCAAGCCGTCGATCGATCCGTCGACCTTGTTCCACCGCCAGCTGCTCGACGGCGCGTTCTGGCAGAAGATCCCGGCCTATCGCCAGGTCGACGAGGCCACGTTCCTCGACCACAACTGGCAGGCCAAGAGCTCGATCACCAACCCGCAGAAGCTGCTCCAGACCGTGCAGGACCTGGTGCCGCAGTCGTTCTACGACGACGTGTCGCGCGGGTTCCAGCTCGCGCCGATGTCGATCCGGGTGTCGCCATACTTGTTGTCGCTGATCGACTGGGCCGATCCGTACAACGATCCGCTGCGCCGCCAGTTCGTGCCGCTCGCGTCGCGGCTGTTCCCCGATCACCCCAAGCTCACGCTCGACTCGCTGCACGAGCAGGCCGACGCGCCGGTCCCGGGGCTGACCCACCGCTATCCCGACAAGGCGCTGTTCCTCGCGCTCGATACCTGCCCGGTGTACTGCCGGTTCTGCACCCGGAGCTACGCGGTCGGCGTCGATACCAGCGAGGTCGAGAAGGTCTCGCTCAAGGCGACCGAGGAGCGCTGGGAGCGCGCGTTCCGCTACATCTCCGAGCGCCCCGAGCTCGAGGACATCGTGGTCTCGGGCGGCGACAGCTACCAGCTCAAGGCGCGCCAGATCACCCTGATCGGCAACCGGTTGCTCGAGCTGCCGAACATCCGCCGGATCCGGTTCGCGACCAAGGGCCCGGCGGTGATGCCGATGAAGCTCATCACCGACGTCGAGTGGGTCGACGCGCTGACCACCGTGGTCGAGCGCGGCCGCAAGCTGCACAAGGAGGTCGTGCTCCATACCCACTTCAACCACCCCAACGAGATCACCGCGATCACCAAGCGTGCGCTCGACGGGATCTTCGAGCGCGGCATCATCGTGCGCAACCAGTCGGTGCTGCAGCGCGGGGTCAACGACTCGATCGCCACGATGCAGCTCCTGGTCAAGCGGCTCGGCCACTGCCAGGTCCACCCGTACTACGTCTACGTCCACGACCTCGTGAAGGGCGTCGAGGATCTGCGGACCACGCTGCAGACCGCGCTCGACATCGAGAAGGCGGTGCGCGGCACCACCGCGGGGTTCCACACCCCGACGTTCGTGGTCGACGCGCCGGGCGGCGGCGGCAAGCGCGTCGCGCACAGCTTCGAGCACTACGACCGCGACACCGGGATCTCGGTGTTCGCCGCGCCGTCGGTCAAGCCGGGGTTCTTCCTGTACTTCGATCCGGTCGATACCCTCGCGCCCGAGATCCAGGCCCGCTGGAAGTCGACCGCCGAGCAAGACAAGATGATCGCCGACGCGATCGCCGCGGCCACGGCCAACACGCAGGCCAGCGCGCGCGCGTCGAGCGTTCGCTGAGCACCCGGCCGCGCCGTCCCGCCGGTCAGGTCACGTCACGTCACGTCACGTCACTTCAGGGCGGCGCGCCATGCCGCCTCGTCGAACCCGACGAGCGCGACGCCGTCGCCGATCGCGAGCGGCCGCTTGATCAGCTTGCCGTCGGCGGCGAGCGCGGCGTAGGCCTGCGCGTCGGTCATCCCCGGCAGCTTGTCCTTGAAGTTGCCGGCGCGGTACGACTCGCCGGCGACGTTGAACAGCTTCCTGGTCGGCACGCCGGCGAGCTTGGCGGCGCGCTCGATCACCGCGCGGGCCGGCGGCTGGTTCACGATGTCGACGAGCTCGTGCTCGATCTGGTTCGCGCGCAGCCAGCCGAGCGCCTTCTTGCAGGTCGAACAGTTCGGGTAGTGATAAACGACGAGCGCCACGCCTGAGTTCTACTACGGCGCGGCGGGCGACACGCCGGCTACATGCACGCGTCGCACAGGCCGCGCATCTGGACCTCGACCCGCTTCTGGCGGATCGCGCGCGGCGCCTTGGCGCGGTTCACCATGTACTCGAGCTCGGGCAGGCACTCGACCGTGCCGCACTCGGTGCACACGAAGTGCGGGTGGGCCGAGGCCTGGTGGCTGCCGGTGATCGCCTCGAACCGCCAGATGTGATCGCCGACATCGGTGCGCCGGGCGAGCCCGACGTCCGCGAGGTCGGTCAGGTTGCGGTAGATCGTGGCGGGGTCCCACGCCTGCGACGCGAGCTTGGCCACCACGTCGCTGTGCGAGACCGGCGCCGCGGCCGCGCGCAGCAGGTGGAGCACCGCGATCCGCGACGGCGTGGCGCGCAGCCCGGCCTCGCGGACCGCCGCGCGCAACGTCTCGAGGTCGTCTCGCCGGAGTGCCATGCCCGGACTGTACGCGAACGGCCCGCGGCGTGCAAGCACATGCAAAATGGTTGCATGTGCTATCCTGTCGTACGGGTGCGGAACCGGTGGATCGCCAGCGGCACGCTGATCGCGAGGATCACCAGCAGCCAGCCGCACGCGACCGGCACCGCGTGCTGCAGCGGCCACGCCGGATCCGC
>DATBBB010000341.1:0-16909 GCA_036271215.1 Kofleriaceae bacterium
GCGAGCTCGACCGAGCGCAGCGAATCATCGACGAGCCGCGCGGTGCGCTCGGCGGTCTGGTGGCCGATCACCAGATCGAGCCCGAGGCTCACGAGCGACAGCCCGACCACGGCGGCGAGCGCCATCACCACGACCCACGCGGAGGTCACCGAGCCAAGATCACGCTCCTCGGTGTACGCTCGCATGGATCGGATGTACCGCCTCCACCACGCACCGCGCTATTAAGACCCCGCGAAGGAGCCCGTCGAAACGGATGGCAATAATCCCGCAACAGGCACCGAGCAGGGTGCTGCGCGGCGCTCCTCACACCGCGCGTTGCGTGCGTCACTGCTTCTGCGAGTAAATCAGCATGACCGCGGTGCACACCGCCGACGGCTTGCCATTCACGAGGTACGGGCGATATCGCCACTTATTGCGGATCGTGGCCTCGATCTTCGCGTCGTACGACTGGAACCCGGTGCTCTTGAGCTGCTTTACCGTGCTCACGGCGCCGTCAGTGCTGATGCACAGCTTGAAGCTTCCGGAGATCTTGCTAACTCCCGACCGGCCGATCTCGGCCTGCGTGGTGTCGTCAGGCACGATCTCCTTGTCGCCGCCAATCCGGTTGGCATCGAGCGCCATCGGCGTCACGTTCGCGGGTGCGGCCGGCGCGGGTGCGGCGGCGGCCACGACGACGGGCGCCGGCGCCGGCGCCACCGGAGCCGGGGTTGGTGCAGGCGTCGGAGGCGGCGGGGGCGCGGCCGGGCCGAGCTGAGGTGCGTTGGCCGGCATCGGCGTCGGAGCGGGCCCCGGCGCGGGGGCCGGGAGCTCGGGCTTGGCGGGCAGCGTGGCCGGCACACCGTCGACGATCTTCGCCCCGGTGGCGTGCTTCGTCGTCGTCGGCGTCGCCGGCGCCGCCGCGTGCGATTTCGAGCCGGCATCGCCGGGGTGCGTGCGCGCCGCCATGGCATCACCGGTGGACTCGGCGACGACCTGCGGCGGCTCGGGGATCGGCGTCACCATCGGCGCGTTCGACGCCGCGGTCTGCGCGGCGGGATGTGCGCTATCGGCCGCCGTGGCCGACGCGTTCGCGCTCGACCCGCTCGCCGCCAGCCGCCACACCGCGATCCCGAGCAGCACGACCAGCGGCGCGACGATCATCGCGACCTTGGCCGGCGACAACCCGCGCGACACCGGCGGGCGCGGCTGGCTCTCCCAGCCCATCTTCGATTCGGTCGGCGGCAGCGTGCCCGACGGCCGCACCGCGCTCTGGCGGGCGCTGTCGATCTGCGTGGAGTCCGCCGCGCTCAGCCCCGCGGTCGCCGTGATCGGGCCGATCGGCCGCGAGATCATGCTGCTGCTGCTGCGCCGGAACGGCTCGTCCGCATTGCGCGGCAGCTCGGTCCAGCTGTTACTCGGCGGCGCGTCGCCCGCCGGCTGATCGCCCTCACCGAACGAGAAGTCGCCCTGGCCCTCGAGCTCGAGCCACGGCTCGGGCCGCTCGCCGAACTGCTTGCGCAGGAACGCGCCGACCGTCGAGCTCGCCGTTGCCAGCCCGGCGCGCGCGGCGAACTGATCGAGCGCGACGCGCAGCTCGTCGGCGGTGAAGTAGCGGCGCTCGGGATCCGGCGCGATCGCCTTCATGATGATCGACGACAGCTCGTTCGGCAGATCCGGACGCCGCACGCGCGGCAGCGAGACCCGGCCGTTGACGATCTGGTCCATCACCAGGTAGTCGTTGTCGCCCTTGAACAGCCGCGTCGTGGTGGCGAGCTCGTAGAGCACGACGCCGAGCGAGTAGACATCGCTGCGGCGGTCGACGTCCGAGCTCTTGCACTGCTCGGGCGACATGTACGAGATCTTGCCCTTGAGGCTGCCCGAGCGGGTCTCCTGGCGCATCGACGCCTTCGCGATGCCGAAGTCGACGACCTTCACCGCGCCGTCGTAGCCGACCAGGATGTTCGACGGCGAGATGTCGCGGTGGACGATGCCGAGCGGCTTCTTGTCGGCCCCGCGCCGCTCGTGCGCGTAGTGCAGGCCGGCGGCGGCCGCCGAGACGACCGCGACCGCGATGCCGAGCGGCACGTGGGCGCGCGTCTTCGACGCGTTCGACAGCAAGGTCCGCACGTCCTCGCCGTGGATGTACTCCATCGCGATGAACAGCTCGCCCGCGGCCTCGCCGATGTCATGGACCTGCACGATGTGCTGGTGGTGCAGGTTGGCGGCGACGCGAGCCTCGTCGAGGAACATGCGGATGAACCGCTGATCACGCGCGTGCTCCGGGCGAATTCGCTTGAGCACGACATGGCGCTCGAAGCCTTCGATCCCGTCCGTTCGCCCCAGCAAGACGTCGGCCATTCCCCCCGACGCAAGGTGCTTGAGCACCACGTAACGACCCAGGCGCGATCCCATGTTTCGGTAGCCTATTCAATCGCCCCGCGTTCGCCAATCACATTTGCATGACTTGCGCGGCCTACATGTCGCCCCCTGCTCCTCGGTGAGCCGGGGGATCCTCTCCTGCCAGATTCTCCCGCAATGACCGCCTGCATCACCGGACCCAGCACGCTCCCAACGCTCCCAACGCTCCCAACGCTCCCAACGCTCCGGGAACCGTTTGACTGATTACGGGTCCGTCGCGGTGCGAGCGCCTCGACGACAGCCCCGGCCGCGGCGGCACCCGATGACGCGCACCGGCGAAGCCGCGCGCCGACGACGCAGCGGCCGGCGAGGTTTGCCGGCGAGGTTTTGCCAGCAAGGTTTTGCCAGCGAGGTTTGTGGCGAGGTTTGTGGCGAGGTTTGCCGGCGAGGTTTTGCCAGCGAGGTTTTGCCAGCGAGGTTTGCCAGTGAGGTTTGATCGACGTTACTTGCCGGCGAGCAGGTTGCGCGCGATGACCACGCGCTGGATCTGCGAGGTGCCTTCATAGATCTGCAGGAGCTTCGCGTCCCGCATCAGCTTCTCGACGGGATACTCCTTGGTATAGCCGTAGCCGCCGAAGATCTGGACCGCGTCCGTCGTGCATCGCATCGCAGCATCGGCGCCGTACGCCTTGGCATAGCTCGACGTGATCGCCGACAGATCGCCCTGGTCGACCTGCCAGGCCGCCTTGTGGGTCAGGAGCCGGGTCGCCTCGTAGGCGATCGCCATATCGGCGAGCATGAACTGCACCGCCTGGTGCTGGGCGATCGCCACCCCGAACGTCTTGCGCTCGAGCGCGTACGCCCGACTCTCCTCGAGCGCGCGCCGGATCACGCCGGCCGCGCCCGCCGCGATCCACGGCCGCGAGCGATCGAAGGTCTTCATCGCGATCTTGAACCCGGCGTCCTCCGCGCCGACGAGCTGGCTGTTGTGGATCTTGCAGTCCTCGAAGATCACGTCGGTCGTGTTCGAGGCCCGCTGGCCCATCTTGTTCTCCTTGCGGCCGGCCTTGACCCCCGGGGCGTCGGCGTCGACGACGAAGCACGCGATGCCCTTGTGCTTGAGCGCCGGGTCGAACGTGGCCAGCACCGTGTAGAACCCGGCCACCCCACCGTTGGTGATCCAGCGCTTCTGGCCGTTCAGCACGTAGTCGTCGCCGTGCCGGGTGACCCGCGTCCGCAGGCCGGCGACGTCGGAGCCGGCGTCGGGCTCGCTGCAGCAATAGGCGCAGAACGAGAGCTCGCTGGTCAGCCGCGACAGGTACTTCTGCTTCTGGTCCTCGGAGCCGGCGATCAGGAGCGGCATGGCGCCGAGCGAGTTGCCCGCCATCGACGTGTTCATGCCCGCGCAACCGAACGCGACCTCTTCCTGGACCAGGCAGTTATCGAGACAGCTGCCGCCCAGGCCGCCGTACTCCGCCGGGATCTCGATGTTCATCAGCCCGGTGTCCCAGGCGCGCTTCATGATCTCGCGCGGGAACTCCCCGGTCTCATCGAAGTGACCGGCCTTGGGGATGATCTCCTTGCGCGTGAACTCACGTGCGGTCTGGACGAGTGCGTGCTGCTCTTCGGTCAGGCTTAGGTCCATGCTCGAGTCATATCCCACAGCGCGAGCGATCGAGAGGGACTCGTCGCGTCACGTCAGGGCGAGGCCCACCCGCGACGAGATCCGCTGCACTGCGAAAAATCCGCCGACGACATAGACAACCCACGGTGAGCGTGAGCGCACAACGAAGATTTCGCAGCGACCTCGTCGGCCCGCGCAGACCCGGTACTCAGGATACTGGCGACGCCGGCTTGTCGGCCTGCGCGGCGGCTCGCTTGGCGGCCCGGGCCGCTCGCGTGGCCTCGCGCTCGGCGTCGCGCTTCTGCTGCAGATCGAACTGATTGCGCGCCGCGCGGGCCCCGAGGATGAAGCCGAGGAACATGCCGACCATCAGCACGCCCGGGATGAACAGGACGTGGCCGGCGGTCACGCCCGGCCCTTCGGTGCGTCGTCGGCCGCGGCGGCGAGGTCGCGGCGCAGGCTCGCGATCTCGGCGTTCAGCGCCTGCTGGCGCCGCCACAGGAACAGCACGAACAGCGCCGCGACGATCCACATCGCCGCGTAGCTGTAGATCACGTGCTTCTCGTTCTTCTGGACGTGCGCGTACGCGCTCTGGTGGGCGTCGAGCGTGTCCTTGTCGCGCTGCACCGCGGCCTGCTCATCGGCGACCTTGGTGATCGCGGCGGCGAACTTGGGGTCGGCGTTCATCGCCTCGGTGCACGCCCTGCGCGGGTCGATCGCGGCCGACGCCGGGGGAGATACCGGCGGCTGGGCCTCGGCGGCGCCTGCGACCGACGCGCCGGAACCGGCCGAGCCAGCCGACGCCCCGGAACCGGCGGAACCGGCCGAGCCGGCGGCGGGTTGCGCGACCGCGGCACCGGCGAACGCGACGAGCACCACCCCGAGCGCGATCAGCTTCGCCATTGCAGACTTCGCAAACGTCATTGCAGGCTTCGTTGCAGCCGTCATTGCAGCACTCCCAGATCGAGACCATGTTCCCGCAGCTCGCGGAGCTCGCGCTCGGCGCGGGTGCTCGCCACGCGGCTGAGCACGAGCACGAGGAACCAGCACAGAAAGCTCACGACGCAGATCCAGAACGGACCCTTCATCTCCGGCGCCAGCGTGAGCACCACGCCGTTGCCGCCCGCGGCCGGGTGCGAGTCGCTGCCGACCATCTTGTAGATGAACGGCACGCCGACCATCCCGAAGATCGCCATCCCGGCGGCGATCCGCTCGGCGCCCGCGCCCGCGAACCGCCGCACCAGCACGTAGCCGACCAGCACCAGCCACAGCAGCAGCGACATGGTCAGCCGCGGCTCCCAGTGCCACCACACGTCCCACGCCGCCTTGGCCCACACCGAGCCGGTGATCAGCACGACCGCGCCGAACGCCACGGACACGTCGGTCGCCGCGCTCGCGAGGTCGTCCCACTTCGCCTTGCGCGTCACCAGGTATGCGATCGAGCTCGCGCCCGAGACGAACACGGCGCCGAACAACCAGAACGCGTGGGCGACGTGGAAGTAGAAGATCTTCTGGTTGAAGAACAGGCTCGAGCCGTTGAGCTTGCCGGCCTCGTTGTAGCCGAACTCGAGCGGCGTGCCGTAGAACACGAGGTAGACCGAGTACGCGATGCCGAGCGCGGACAGCAGCGCGAGCACGGGGATCGCGAGCTTGGCCCCGGGCGCGCCGATCGGATCATTCAGGTCGGGCTGGTCGGTCATGTCAGGTCTCGCATGATGGCTCGCAGGTGGCGGTGGGTCATTCGATCACGAGCGATTCGAACACCCACACGGACAGTACCAGGAACACGGCGTCGTAGATTCCGAGGAACTGGATCCAGTACCAGGCGCCCTCGAGGTTCGGGATCTCGGCGACCAGCGCCGCGGTGCAGCTCGTGCCGGCGACGAACAGCGGGACCAGCAGCGGGTAGAGGATCACCGGCAACAGCACGTCGCGCGACCGGACCTTGAGCAAGGTCGCGGCGAACACCGAGCCGATCAGCGCGATCCCGGCGGCGCCGAGCACGACGATCAGGATCAGCGGCAGCGGGAACGCGAACAGCGGCGCGCCGAGGAACAGCGCGAGCAGCGGGGTGCACACCACCGCGACCGACAGGATCAGCGCGCCGGTCGACAGCGCCTTGCCGACGAACACCGCGACCCGCGGCACCGGCGCGAGCAGCAGCGCGCGCATCGTGTCGTTCTCGCGCTCGCGATCGAACGCGCGGCCCAGGCCGATCGTGCCGGTGAACGCGAGCGCCACCCACAGCATGCCCGGCACCGAGCCGCGGACCGCACGGTCGTCCTGGGGGAACGCGAACGCGAAGATCACGACCAGGAGCGCCGCGAAGAACACCATCGTGTAGACGATCTCGCGGCTGCGCAGCTCGATCCGGAGGTCCTTCCACGCGACGCGCGCGATGTGCCGGAGCGTCGACATCACGCGATCGATCCTTGGCCGTGACCTGGGCCTGGGCCTGGGCCTGGGCCGTCGCCATGTCCAGCCCTCGATCTGCGTCTGACTGCGTCGCGCACCGGTGCTTGGGCCTGCCCGCTAGTTCGCATGGCGGTGGTAGAGGTCCTTGAGCTGGTCGTAGGTATACGTGCCGCGATCCTCGAACACGAGCTGACCGCGGCGCAGGATCGCCACGTGGTCGGTCCGGCCCGCGATCGCCTCGAGGTCGTGGGTCACCACCACGACGATCGCCCCGGCGTCGCGCAGGATCCCGAGCTGCTCGCCCAGCGCGAGCGCGCCGCCGCGATCGAGCCCGGTGAACGGCTCGTCGAGCAGCACCAGCGACGGCTTGGTCAGGAGTGCGCGGGCCAGCGCCAGCCGCTGCACCATGCCGCGCGAGTAAGTCCGCGCCGCCCGGTCGCGCGCCTTGGGATCGAGCCCGACGCGATCGAGCATGGCGTCGATCTCCTGCGCATCGCCCTCTTGCGCATCGCCCTCCTGCGCATCGCCATCGACCTCGTACAGCCCGGCGGTCAACGCGAGGTTCTCGCGCGCCGTCAGATCGCCATAGCACAGCGACGCGTGGGCCAGCACGCCGATCTCGCGACGGACGTCGGCGCCGGTGACGGCCTGGCCCCCGGCGCGGTACGCCACCGAGCCGGCGGTCGGCCGGACCAGGGTCGACACGATGCCGAGCAGCGTGGTCTTGCCGGCACCGTTGTGGCCGAGCACCGCGCACATCGAGCGCGCGGTCAGCTCGAGCGACACGCTGGCGAGCGCGCGCTCGCTGCCGTAGCGCTTGCCGACCTTGGAGATCTGGACATGGTCGAGCGCGGCCACGCTGCCTCGGCTAGCTCCAGAGATCCTCGAGCTCGTCGAGCAGCTGCTCGCGGCGCTTGGGATTCGCGCCGTCGCGCTCGAGCGCGACCAGCTCGTCGAGCAGCCGCTGGCGCCGCGCCTCGGCCGCCGCGTTCGCCGCCGGGCGCACCGGCCGCCGGAACAGCGCGAACCCGAGGCCAGCCAGCATCACGCCGACCACGAAGATGCCGACGATGGCGGGCACGACCTTGCGCCACGCCGGGCGCGACGGCATGCCGTCGATCGACATCACCATCTTCTGGCGCGGCGCGATCGAGATCGGATCGATCACGTAGAACGTGCCCTGCGCCACCGTGCGGGTCTCGCCGGGCGCGTTGGGCGGCGCGTGAACCGACATCCCCGGTACCATCCGGATATCCATCTGGCTCTCGTACGAGCCGATCGGCAGGTCGAGGTCCCACGGGACCTTGCCGTTCTCGACCGGCAGCGAGAACCCGCCGTGGAACGTGCGGCCGCCCGGCGGGATCGGCCGGACGATCCGGAAGCCCTCACCGGCGGCGACGCTGACCTCGTTCTGATCGGGATCGAACACCACGCCGCCCTTGAAGCTGTGCGGCAGCGGCACGACCATGCCGTCGGGGCCGCCGCGGTACGGCGCCCACGAGTAGTTCTGCACCGTGAACCGGCCCTGCGCCGCGAGCAGCTCGTCCTCGACGAACGCGTTGAGCTGGAACTGCAGCAGCACGCGCGGGAACGCGTAGACCGTGACCTTGGTGCCGGTGCTCGCCAGCAGCTGGAACGGCATCGACCGGTAGTGCTGGCCCTTGAACGTGCACTCGGCGTAGATCACCTCGCCCGGCGGCCCGGCGAGGTCGAACATCGCCTGCGGCCGGCCGGCCTCCTCCCACTGCGCGTGGATCATCAGCTTGCCGCCCGACTTCGCGAGCTCGAACGGCTGCGACACCAGCTGCTTGCCGTTGACCGTGAACACCGCGCGCTGCGGGCCGGACACCTTCAGCGCCATCCGCACCGTGCCGTCGGTGCCGGTCACCGAGGCCAGGCCGCTCGTCGCGTCCTTGGCGTTGGCCGCGATCACGCGGATCTCGACGTCCTTCATCGGATCGGTGGCCTGGCCCGGCCCGCCGACGACCTCGACGTCGAGCGTGCCGGCCGGCAGCTTGGGATCGGCGGCGAACTGCGCGCCGCCGCGGACCCGCGACGGATCGGGCTCCGAGGCCTGCGGGCTCGCTTTGCCGAGCGACTTCTTGGTCTCGGCGTCGATCAGCTGGACCTCGGCGGTCAGGTCGGCGACACCCTCGAGCGCGACCCGGACCTTGCCCGCGGGGGTCGCGACCTGCGGATCGGCCTTGTTGAGATCGTCGACCGCCGGCGCCTTCGAGTCGCGCTTCTCGCCCGACAGCATCATCCGCACGCCGACCTGCGACTCGAGCACGATCGGCAGCGACATCACGCGATCGACCGCGCCGTCGCGCGGCAGCGTCGTCATCGCGAAGTACGACGTGCCGCCGCTGCGATCGAGCTCGGAGAACTTGACGCGGCCCTCCTTGTCGGTCTTCGCGACCTGGTACGACGCGGAGTCATCGGCGCTGTAGCCGACGAGCACGACCGGCGTGCCCTCGGGCGTGTCCTTGAGATCGTCGTAGGCGACGCGCACGGTGACCACGCCGGCGGCGTCCGACGGCTCGGGGCGCGCCTCGCCGCTGATCTGCCGCGGGTTGGGCATGCCGCCCGCACCGCCGCCGGCGAACGGCGCGCCGCCCGCGCCGCCCTTCCAGTCCTTGGTCGTGATCATCACCCGCGACCCGCCCTGGTCGGGGAGCTTGAACTCCTCGGACGCGTGCTCCTTCTTGTCCTCGTCGAGGACCTTCGCGATCACGGTGGCGCCCGCCGCCAGCCCGGCGAACGTCGCACGGCCGGCCGAGTCGGTGCGCGCGGCGCGCGGCGTGCCGTCGACGACCAGGGTGACGTCGGTGCCGATCACCGGCGACGCGGCGCTGCCCGCGACGATCCGCACGGTGACCGTGCCGACCGGGAGGTCCGGCGACGGCAGCGGCTTGCCGAGCGCGGCGGCGATCTGCGCCACCGCCGGCGTGGCATGCAGCGCCGCGCCAGCGACGCCGACCGCCGCGAGCAACATCACCCGCGCCAGGGCGCGCGCCATCCGGTTGGCCCCAAGGTTCGGCCCAAGGGTCGACTCAAGGTTCGGCCCACGGTTCGGCCCACGGTTCGGCCCAAGGTTCGATCGACGGGTCATGGCGTTGCCTCCTTCGCGGCGTCTCGCTTGGGCTCGACGCTCGACTCGAGCGCCGTGGTGCTGTCGGCCTCGAGCGCATCATCGTGGTGCTTGGTGGCCTCGGCGGCGGCCGCGCGCGCCTCGGCGGCGGTCTCGGCAGCTTCGGCGGCGGTCTCGGCCACTTCGGCCGCGGTCTCGGCGGCTTCGGCCGCGGTCTCATCGGCGTCCGCGTCGTCCGCCACTGCTGCTTCGCCGGCCGCGGCCGGAGCGGCGGCCGCGTCGGGCTTCACCGGCTCGGCGGCCGTGCCCGCCGGCTGCTTCTTGGCCTTGCCGGCGCGCTTGGCGCCCGGGCCCGGCTTGGCGTCCGCCGCCGCGCCGGGCTTCTTCTGCGACCGCGCGTCGACCTCGATCCGCGCCCGCACCTCGCGCATGATCTGCTCGCGCGTGCTGCCCGCGGCGCCGAGCCTGAGCCGATCGATCTCGCCGTAGACCTCGTAGATCCGCGCCTTGTAGCCCGCGATCATGTCGTCGGTATCGCGCTGCGACAGCTTGCCCATCTCGCGATCGAACTCGGCTTCCTTGATCGCCTTGAGCAGGGTGCGCCGCTCGCGCTCGAGCTCGCCGAGCGCCCCCGCGGGCCGCGCCCACGTCGAGTCGTCCTCGTCGTCGGCCGAGGCCACCGCCACGGCGCCGGTGCGCCACAGGTTGTAGACCGTCGCCACCACGGCGAGGTAGCCGAGGCAGACGAACACCAGCGGCGCGGAGATGTGGAAGTGGTTCTGCCAGGCGATGAACACCCAGCCGATCACCAGGGCGGCCAGCGCGACGCCGCGCCAGACCCATCGCATCGAATCTCGCTCGTCCATGTCGACCGCCGTTTCAGTCGGTATCCGCGAGCTCGTCCTCGAGCTTGTCGGCGTAGGCTTCGTTCTGGGGGACCACCGCACCCGCCCCGGCCGCCGCCGGCGCCACCGCCGAGCCGCGCCCGATCCAGCGCCGCCCGGCAACGATCAACAGGCCGAGGCCGCCGACCATCGCGAACGACGGCAACAGCCACGAGAACTGGGTGCGCGGCGTCGCCAGCACCTGCTCGCCGCCGTACGTCTTGACGAAGAACTGCAGCACCGCCTCGTACGCTTGATCGCGCCCGGTCGGGCTCGCCAGATCGAACATCTGCTTGCCCGCCGGATCGACCTGGCCGAGGTAGTCCATCACCTCGCGGCGCAGCTGCGCGGCCGTGCTGCACTTGCAGGTGAAGATGCTCTCGCGCGCGCAGCCGCACACGCAGAGCAGCTCCTTCATCGCGCGCTCCTGGGTGTCGTTGGTCGGCCGGTTCATCGCCGCGAAGCCGATGCCGTCGGCGCCCATCCCCATGCCGGCCTGGGCGTGCTCGGCCGGCGCGGCCGCGTGCTCGGCCGGCGCGCTCTCCGCGCGGGCCTGGCTCGCGATCCCGGCGAGCACGCCGCCGATCACCAGCGTGATCAGCGCGAGGTCCGCGGCGCGGCCCAGCCGCGTGGCGCGTGGCCGCGACAGCCGATCGACCACGCTCTGCGGGATCAGGCACACCAGCGTACCGAACGCGAGCACGACGAACCCGAGCCAGACCCAGAGGATCAGCGGGTTCAGGTACACGCGCAGGTTCACCAGGTTCGAGTCGAGGTCGTACCCGGTGAGCACCACGTAGATGTCCTCCGACGGCCGCACCGTGATCGCGACCTCGGTCGTCGCCTGACCCTCGCCCTTGTGATAGTCCCACTTCGCCGGATACACGGTGTTGATCTTCTCGCCGTGCAGCCAGATCGAGACCTCGGCGGTCACCTCGTTCTTGTGGTCATCGGAGGTCTGGATCAGCCGCTCGTAGACCAGCTCGTACTCGCCGAACGTGAACGTCGCCTTGCCCTTGTCGCCCATCGCCGCCGGCTTCTCGATCGTGCGATCGATCATCCGCTCGTAGGCCTTGCCGGCGAACCCGAAGAACATCACCGCGATGCCGAGGTGGATGATGTAGCCGCCGTACTTGCGGCGCTTCGACAGCACCAGGCCGATCAGCGACGTCACCGGATCCGAGCCGGTCTGGCGCTGCCGCACGACCATGCCGCGCCAGTACTCCTGGCCGATCGAGCCGAGCACGAACGCGCACAGCCCGAAGTTGATCAAGGAGATCGGCAGCTGCAGCGCGTCGGAGAAGATCGCCGAGCGGTGCAGCGACTGCGGGAAGATGAGCGCGAGCCCGAGGATCGTCACGACCATCGCGATCAGCGGCACCATGAACTGGCTGTACAGCCGCTCGCGCGTGGTCTTGCGCCACGCGAGCAGCGGCGCCGCGCCGCTCAGGAACAGCAGGATCAGCCCGAGCGAGATCATGATCTTGTTGAAGTACTCGATGCCGACTGCCATGCGCGAGCCGTCGAGCGCTTCCGAGATCGTCGGCAGCATCGTCAGGAACATCACGACGAACGCGCAGCCGAGCAAGATCCAGTTGTTCAGCAGGAACGCGAACTCGCGCGAGATGAACGAATCGAACTGGGTCTTCGACGCCAGCTTGTTCGACCGGTAGACCAGAAGCCCGATCGACACCACGAGGACGAACGCGAGGAACGCCACGAACTGCAGCGCCAGCACGTTGTCCTCGCCGAACGCGTGGACCGACTGCACGATGCCCGATCGGGTCATGAACGTGCCGAAGATCGTCAGGAAGAACGTGACGATCACCAGCACCATGTTCCAGCGCTTCATCATGCCGCGCTGTTCTTGAATGATCGCGGAGTGCAGGAACGCGGTCGCGGTGAACCACGGCATGAGCGCCGCGTTCTCGACCGGATCCCACGCCCAGTAGCCGCCCCAGCCGAGCTCCTCGTACGCCCACCGGCCGCCGAGGATCAGGCCGAGCGACAGGAACCCGAAGCAGATCAGCATCCACACCCGGACCGAGCCGAGCCACATGTCATCGAGCCGGCCCGACGCCAGCGCGCCGATCCCGAACGCGAACGGGATCGTCGCGGCGACGAACCCGGTGTACAGCGACGGCGGATGGATCACCATCCAGTAGTTCTGGAGCAGCGGGTTCAGGCCCTGGCCCTCCACCGGCGGCGAGGTCAGGAACGTGTTGAACGGGTTCTTCGTGAAGATCAGGAGCGACAGGAAGAACACCTGCACGATCATGATCGTCGCGACGACGTAGCCGATCATGTCGCGGTGACGGCGGTGGTTCGACAGGATCGCCACCGTCGAGAACAGCGACAGCACGAGGACCCAGAACAGCAGCGAGCCGTCGAGCCCGCCCCAGAACGCGGTAACTTTGTACCAGGTCTCCATCGTCGTATCGGAGACCGACGCGACGTACTTGATCGTGAAGTCGTGGGTGACGAACGCGTAGATCATCAGCGCCGACGCCAGGCCGATCAGCGCGGCGAACCCGTACAACCCGTAGACCGACGAGTTGACCAGCCGGCGGTTCTTGCGGGCGTTGCCGGCGATGCCCGAGGCGACGCACCAGGCGCCCACGGCGTATGCGGCGAGGAGCGCGATCGTACCGACCAGCGCGATGGGAGAAAACGGCGTTTGATCGGTCACCGGGGGCCTACTTGAACTCGGGGGTGGACTCGAGCTTCTGATTGACGCGCGCGCCGTCGTACTTCGACGGGCACTTCGCCATCAGCTCGGTCGAATCGACGACGTACGGCATGTCGGACTCGATCGAGACCCCGAGCTTCTGGGCGACCTGCCGCATCTGGGCGGCCGGCACCAGGTGCCCGGTCGCGACGACCTCGGATTGATCCTTGAACGTGTCGGGCTTGGGGCCGACGCTGAACACCCGGATCGTCTTGCCGCCCTTCTGCAAGAGGAACGTCCGGTGGGTCTCCTGATCGACGACGCTCTCGTGGATCGAGCTGGCCTGGACCCAGCCGTGGACCTTGAGCTCCTTGTCGTGCCACGACGCGAGATCGGACGCGATCAGATCGTCGACCATCATGTAGTGCTGCGCGCTCGAGAACGACGACCTCACGAAGAACCCGACCCCTCCGAGGGCGACAGCCGCCGTCAGGATGATTTTACCCAGCGTATTCTTGTCCATAAGGGTGGTCCTCCGAAGGCGACGGCTTGCCCGGCGAGGACGGAACCGTAGCATGATCACCTGCATTCCCGCTCGCCCCGCGGTTGTTGCAGGGCCGGTCAGATCCGTGATCTTTCCACGGATTTCTGAGAGCGTGACGAACCTAACCCCAGGAGCCAGGGGCCAGGAGATCAACCGCCGATGCCGATCATGTGCTTGTGCGGCGCCCCGACTCCGCTGCGCTCGAACACGTGGCCGGCGCGCTTGCCGGTCACCGCCGCGGCGATCGCCCGCACCACGTCGTCGTCGCTGCCGCCGCGCCGCACCACGTCGCGCAGGTTGATCGCGTCGTCGTGGCCGAGGCACGCGTGCAGATCGCCGGTCGCGGTCAGCCGCAGGCGGTTGCAGTCGTCGCAGAAGTGCTCGGTCATCGCCGAGATGATCCCGACCTCACGGCCGGTCGCCGCGACCCGCCAGTAGCGCGCGGGACCCGGATCGCGGGCGCCGCTCGCGGTCGTGGCCTCGGGGGTGCCTGGCTCGGTGCCGGCGTTCGCGTTCGCCGCACCCGCCGCCCGCAGCGGACCGAGCCGGTGCTCGATCCGCCGCCGGATCTCCGCCGCCGTCAGCTCGGCCTCGGCCGCGTACAGCGCGCCGTCGGACATCGGCATGTGCTCGATGAACCGCGGCACCACGCCGCGCGCCCAGGCGTGCTCGCACAGCGCGATGATCTCGTCGTCGTTGACGCCGTGGAGCGCCACTGCGTTGGTCTTGACCCGCAGCCCGGCCGCGACCGCCGCGTCGATCCCGGCGACCACGCGCGCCAGGTCGCCGCGCCCGGTCAGCTGGCGAAACTTCGCCGGGTCGAGCGTGTCGAGCGAGACGTTGACCGCCGACAGCCCGGCCGCCGCCAGCGGCGCTGCCAGCTCGCCGAGCAGGTGACCGTTCGACGTCATCACGACCTGCTCGATGCCCGGCACCCGCGCGACCCGCGCCACCAGCTCGACGATCCCCTTGCGCACCGTCGGCTCGCCGCCGGTCAGCCGGACCTTGCGGACGCCGAGCCGCGCGAACACCCCGAGCAGCCGCTCGATCTCCTCGAAGCTCAGCACCGCGGACCGGGTCTCGAACCGCAGCTGATCGCCGAGCTCCTCCGGCATGCAGTAGCTGCACCGGTAGTTGCAACGATCGGTCACGGAAACCCGCAGGTAGCGGATCCGCCGTGCAAAATGATCGACCAGCGGATCGGCCGGGATCTGCCCGGCCAGGGGCGCCAGGTCGCTGCCGAGCTGGCTGCCGAGCTGATTGATCACGGGTAGATGGAGGCGCGTCATCGCTGGGCTGCCAATGGTTGCAGTGGACCCTGTGAGGACCCCTACGTCAAGCACCGTCCGCCGTTACACCGCTGAAACCGAACCCCTTGACAGATCGCGACAAAAGCCGCATCTATCCCTCGCTCAACAACACAGAGCAGGAGAACTAGAGAACCTTGATGACGCAGATGCGAACGGCCACGGATACCACCCCGCTCACCAACATGTGGGTCCTACTGGTCCAGAACGATGGCGAGCTGTCGACGCAAGACGCCGATGGCCGCGTTCCGATGATCGCTCGTGCCGGAAACGATCAGAAGTACTTGCTGGTGTTCAAGAACGTGGTGAAGGCCCGGCAGTTCCTGACCACGCAAGACTTCGACGGCGCCGAACCCCGCATGGTCGTCCGCTCGAACCACGATGACATCGTGCGGATCGCCAAGTCGGCCGGCGTGGTCGGAACGCTACTCGACTACGACCCGACGACGCAGAAGTACGCCAGCTCCGGCGCCCTGGCGTAAGCCACGCGCCCCGGCTCGCCCGCGCCTACCTCGCGGTCGCCATCCAGCTCCAGCCTCGGAGCCATGGCGAAGCTCTACCCAAAACCGATTCGACGCGCGTCTTTGGACGCCCAGCACGAGGATGATAGGGTCGCTCCGTGAAGCTGATCCGCCTCGAGCTCGAACAGTTCACCGCCTTCGAGCAGGTGGGCTTCGACTTCGCCCCGGGCGTGAACGTCCTCATCGGCGAGAACGGCACCGGCAAGTCACATGTCCTGAAGCTGATCTACTGCCTGTCCGAGTCGATCCGGCGCTAC
This sequence comes from Kofleriaceae bacterium, assembly GCA_036271215.1. Taxonomy (GTDB): domain Bacteria; phylum Myxococcota_A; class Polyangia; order Haliangiales; family Haliangiaceae; genus JABFXX01. Next base: position 15,649 of record DATBBB010000341.1, read on the forward strand.
CGCACCGGCGAGGGCCAGGACCAGTCGCTGCGCAAGCCGAAGCTCGTCGAGGTCGTCGCCGACACCCTGGTCGCCGTGTTCCAGCCGGACGAGCTCGGGCACCTGGTACGGCGCGGAGCCGATCGGCACACCGCCAAGATCCGCGCGACGTGGGGCAGCATCGCCGATCCGATCACGCTCTTCGTCGAGATCTCGAAGTCGGGCATCACCTGCCACGTATCGCAGAACAGCGCGCCGCCCTCGGAGACCGCGGTTCCCTCGCTGGAGCGATCGATCTTCATCCCCACGCGCGAGGTGCTGTCGATCTTTCCCGGGTTCATCTCGTCCTACGTGCGACGAGAGTCCGCATTCGACCGCACGTTCTACGATCTGTGCCTGGCGCTCGACGCCAAGCCGCTCCGCGGCCCGCACGACGAGGTCCGAGGGCGCTTGCTCGAGCCGATCGAGGACGCGCTGGGTGGCGAGATCGTCAACGACAGGGGGCGGTTCTACTTGAAGCTCCCCGAGGGCGACCTCGAAGCTCCGCTGGTGGCCGAGGGCATCCGCAAGCTCGGGATGCTCGACTACCTGATCCGCAACGGCTCCTTGACCGAGAACGGCTTCCTGCTGTGGGACGAGCCCGAGGCCAGCCTGAACCCTCGCCTCACCCGGCTCACCGGGCACATCGCGCTCGGGCTCGCGCATTCCGGGGTCCAGACCTGGATCGCGACCCACGACTATCTGCTGACGTCCGAGCTCACCCTCGAGGCGGAGCGGCTCGCGGCGAGCTACACGGCGTTCTTCTCGCTCAGCCGCCCGGCCACACCTCCGGCCACACCTCCGGCTACGCTCGTCGAGCGCGGCGACAAGCTCGCCGATCTGCAGCACAACTCGATCCTGAAGGCGCTGTCCGAGCTCCACGATCGCGAGCAGGCGGCGTTCCTGGAGCCCGCACCGTGACCTCGCTCCCGATCGACGGCCTCCGGTTCGAGTTCGACGACTCCTGGATGGTCGAGAAGTGGGACGAGTCCCGCTGGTACCGCGACGGGATCTGCAAGCTCAACGGCGGGCTCACCAGCTACAAGCTAAACGGCGAGCTCACCAGCCACCCCGAAGGCAGCAAGGCCGCCGACGCGGTCGGCCTGCGCGACGACGTGCCGTATCTATTCGAGGTCAAGGACTTCCGCGGTGTCGCGATCGAGAACCAGCAGCGCCAGCGCCACGAGCTGCCGCTCGAGATCGGGCTCAAGGCGCGAGATACCGTCGCCGGGCTGCTCGGATG
>DATBBB010000342.1:0-26009 GCA_036271215.1 Kofleriaceae bacterium
GCCCCACGGGTTGCGGAGCTGGATCTTGATCGGGTCGCCGGGCTGGGGTGCGTGCGGGGTGTAGCCGAGCACGCTGTACTCGTGCTGGCCGGCCAGCCCGCTGACCTTGGTCTCGCCGGCGTTGCCCTTCTCGGCCTCGTCTGGATCTGCGACACGTCATGGCGGCCGAACGCGCGCTGGATCGCGGCGCCGTGCGGCAGCGCCGTGCTCGGCCCCCGGGTGCCGGCCTCGGCGGCAAGCTGGACCGCGGCGCCCTCGCCGGTGGGCGATAGCGTCCCGGCGGCCTTGCGCTGGACCGGCGCGGCGGCCGGCGCGATCTGCTCGACCAGCGAGCGCTTGCCCGGGGGGCCGACCGGCGACGCGGCGCCGGGGCGGGTGGACGCAAGATCGTCACGACGGCGATCGAAGCTCATGTCCTCCCACCATGGAGCGCCCGCGCTGGTGGCGTTAATTACGCCCGATTACGCGGTGACGCGCGGCGCTACGCGAAGATCGGCACCGGCTTCAAGGTCACCTTGCCGTCCTTCATCACGACCCGGAAGGCCGTCGAGCCGCGGCGTGATACGCTGCATCGAGATGCCGTCTCCCGCCGCGATTCCCGCGATTCCCGCGGGCGAGTACGTGCCGACCGCCGACGAGCGGATCGTCATGTACAACGTGCCGTGGAGCCACTTCGAGGTCCAGCTCGCGATGCGCGGGGACGCCTCCGTCCCGCGCATGGCGTATCTCGACGGAGCACTCGAGCTGATGTCGCCATCGAAGGGTCACGAACGTACGAAGTCGTACCTGGGCCGTCTTGTCGAGATGTTCGCGCTCGAACGCGAGCTCGAGTTGTCCCCCTACGGGGCCTGGACGCTGAAGGGCGCGCCCGAGCTCGCAGGCGTCGAGCCCGATGAGTGCTACATCGTCGGTCCGGACCAGGACAAAGATCGTCCCGATCTCGTGATCGAGGTGATCTGGACCAGCGGCAGGATCGACAAGCTCGAGATCTATCGCCGGCTGAAGGTCGGCGAGGTGTGGTTCTGGAAGGACAACGTGCTCTCGGTTCACGTGCTCTCGGCGGGCCGCTATCACCCGGCCGAGCGAAGCGCGCTGTTGCCGGGGCTCGATCTGGGACTCTTGTGCGAGTTCCTCGATCGCCGCAGCGCGACCGAAGCGATGCGCGATTTTCGCGACGCGCTGCGAGCCGGTCGGTAGAGGCATCTCTCGGCTTTGCACGTTTTCTCGTCGGCGCTGACTCCTGCACCTTGCCGATCCCCTTCCGTTGCTGGTCCTTCGCCACCGCAAGCCGACCCAGCAGCAACGCCGGCCGTTCCGCCGGACCCTTGTTGCCGACCCGTGGCACCGATGTCGACGCAACGGTCATATAGTCAGCAAGCACGCCGCTTGAGTCGACCACCACATACGTAACGCCATACGCGATCTTCACCAGCATTCGCACGGAAGTGGCGCTCCTGGATCAGCTCGCAAGGCTGGGCGAAGGCGACCAGTGGCGCATCTCCGAGGTGTTCCCCGAGGGCTTGGAGACGGACGACGTGTTCGTCGGCCTGGACTGGCGTGTCCGGAACGGCGTGTTCTCGTCCGTGATGGGGTTCGCGCCGTTCGCGTCAATGCCGGTCACTCGACGTGCGCCGTACGTGTGCATCGCCGCGTGGGCGGGTGGGCACGACAACCCGTACTGGACGAAGTATGAGGAAGGTATCGTTCACTTCCTCGACACCGACCTAACGGGCTTGAAGCTCACGAAGCTCGACGACAATCAGACCGCCGCGGGCTGCGTCCCCCGCAGCGAGCTCGTCGCGTACGCTACTTCGTCGGCGGCAGCTGATCGACAGGGACCGAGCCCGGCTTGGCCGGGGCGGTGTCGCGGGTCGGCGTGGTGGTCGGCGGACCGAACAGGTTGCCGACCGGGCTCCAGCCGTACGACGTCGCGATCAAAGCGCCGCCGAGCAGCAGGTAGACGACCCCGATCAGGAAGTGGGTGCGGCGGCGCATCGCGTACAGGCCGCGCCGCGGTCGGGCCGCGTCGTCACCGGCGCCGGTGCCAGCGCCGGTGCCCGTAGCGTCTGCGCGGAACGCGAGGCGAATTCGGTACAGCCCGAATCCGCAGACCAGGAGGGCGATGCCAAGGGTGAGCCAGACCGGGACCCGCATGCTCCTCCGTACCATTGACAGGGCCGCGATGCCTGCGCCAGAGTGCACCAACTCCCGGCGATGCCTACCCAGCCGAAGTACAAGAATTCCGGGGCGTTCTATGACGTCGACGGCACGTTGATCAAGATCAACATCGTGCACGCGTTCGCGTTCTACGCGTCGCGCCATGCCTCGCTCGCCGCCAGCGCCCGGAACACGGTCAAGACCGCGCTGTCGCTCCCCGTGTTCTGGGCGGCCGACAAGCTGTCGCGCAAGTGGTTCAACGAGATCTTCTATCGCTCGTACGAAGGTGCGAGCGAGGACCGGCTGGTCGTGCTCGCCGAGGAGCTGTTCGAGGACGTGATCCGGCCGAACATCTACCCGCGCGCCAAGGATCTGATCGACGAGAGCCGGCGCGCCGGCGTGCGCCAGGTGCTGATCTCCGGCGCGCTCGACTTCACGATGCGGCCGCTCGCGCGCTACCTCGGGGTCGACGATCTGATCGCGAACCAGCTCGAGTTCGTCGACAACTACGCCACCGGCAAGCTCAAGAAGCCGTTCGTCGCCGGCGCGACCAAGGCCGACATCATGCGGGCGTACGCCAAGCAGCACGCGATCGACCTCGCCGAGTCGTGGGCGTACACCGACAGCTTCAGCGACTATCCGATGCTCGCCGTCGTCGGCCACCCGACCGCGTGCAACCCCGATCTGCGGTTGCGCTCGCTGGCCCGATCGTACGACTGGCCGGTGCTCGATCTCGACGAGGCACCCGAGCGCTCGGCCGCGCGGCGCCCGCAGGGCCTCGCCCCGGTCCGCCGCCTCCGCACCCGACCGGCCCCCACCGAGTAGTCGTCCACAAGGAAGCCATGCGCGCCATCCGTCCGAAGATCCGCAGCCACACGCGCGAGCACATCGTCACGATCGACACCGACTCGGCGCCGCGCATCATGTTCTACGGCGAGAACCTCCTGATGGAGGATCTGCCGGTCGGCACCCGCGTGATCTACCCCAAGCGGCCGATGACGCCGGTCGCCAACCCGACCGCGGCGATCCGCTATGCGCTCAACCACCCCGAGGACTCCGAGCCGCTGCACGCGCTGCTCAGCCCCGGGATGAAGGTCACGATCGCGGTCGACGACATCTCGATGCCGCTGCCGATCATGCGGACGCCCGACGTCCGCCAGCTCGTGCTCGAGATCGTGTGCGAGATGCTCGCCGACCACGGGGTCGACGACGTCCACATCGTGATCGCGCTCGGCCTGCATCGCCGGATGCACGACTGGGAGATCAAGCGGATGGTCGGCCCCAAGGTCTGGGCCGAGTACTGGCCGGACCGGCTGTACAACCACGACGGCTGCGATCCCGACGGCATGATCGATCTCGGCAAGACCGGGCACGGCGAGCTGGTCGAGATGAACCGCCGGGTCGCCGAGAGCGACCTGACGATCTACGTCAACCTCAACTTCGTGCCGATGAACGGCGGCAACAAGTCGATGGCGGTCGGGCTGTGCGGCTACGAGAGCCTCAAGGCGCACCACACGCCGCACGGCATCGTGCAGTCGAACTCGTTCATGGATCCGCCGAAGTCGTACCTGTCGCACTCGTTCAAGCGCCAGGGCGATCTGATCGAGAACACGCTGAAGGTCTTCCACATCGAGACCGTGCTGAACAACCGCGCGTTCGACGGCCCACTTTCGTTCCTGACCAAGAACGAGGACGACTTCACCGAGGCCGATCGCCTGAAGTTCCAGGCGATGAAGTGGACGCTCGACAAGCTGCCGTTCGCCGCGCGCCGCGAGATCTTCATGCGCACGCCGGCCGCGTACGAGCTGATCGGCTGCTACGCGGGCGCCTGCGATCCGGCGCACGACAAGACGGTCGCCAAGCAGAACGAGCAGAACTGCGTCGAGGTCGATGGCCCGGCCGACATCCTGTTGTTCGGCATCCCGTACATCTCGCCGTACAACGTCAACTCCAAGGCCCTGAACCCGCTGCTCGTCCAGGTGATGGCGCTCGGCTACTTCTATCACATGTACCGGAACCAGCCGATCCTGCGCGAGGGCGGGGTGCTGATCCTGACCCACCCGTGCTCGGACAAGTTCGATCCGGTGCACCACCCGAGCTACATCGAGTTCTTCAACCGGATCCTGACCGAGACCACCGACAGCTACACGATCGAGAAGAAGTACCAGGACGAGCTGGCGTACAACCCGAGCTACATCGAGATGTACCGGCGCGGCAACGCGTACCACGGCGCGCACCCGTGCTTCATGTGGTACTGGGGCCAGCGCGGCCGCGAGAAGACCAGCCGGGTGATCGTCGTCGGCGCGGACAACGCCACGGTGCCGGCGATCATGGGCTGGGAGACCGCCGGATCGATCGCCGAGGCGATCGCGATGGCGCGCAGCACGATGGGGCGCGGCGCGCAGATCACGATGCTCCACCACCCGCCGTACATGATCAGCGACGTGATGTAATGAGCGCGGGTAACGGACACGGCGGCGGCAATGGCCACGGCGGCAACGGACACGGCGGCAAGCCCGCGACCCGCGGCGGCTACTTCCTCGAGACCGAGCTGGCGTGGGGTGCCACCGCGCCCACGGTCCCGTGGCCGGACGCCAAGCACGGCGTCGCGCTGCCGGCGCTGCGCGAGCCGGTGACCGGCAAGTCGCGGCTCGACGTCGGCGCGATCTTCCGCGGCAAGAACCTGATGCTGATCGGCTCGACCGGCTTCGTCGGCAAGGTCGCGCTGTCGATGCTGCTCCACCACTACCCCGAGGTCGGCCGGGTGTACTGCCTGGTCCGGCCGGGCGCCGGCAACACCGCCGACGAGCGGTTCTACAAGAAGGTCGCGTCGTCGCAGGTGTTCGATCCGCTGCGCGCGACCTACGGCGATGGGTTCGAGGACTTCCTGCGCACCAAGATCATCGCGGTCCCCGGCGACATCGGCCGCCCGCTGTGCAACTTCGGCGATGACCAGTTCGCCGAGTTCGACCGCGCCGGCGGGCTGCACGCGATCATCAACAGCGCCGGCCTGGTGTCGTTCGCGCCGTCGCTCGAGAGCGCGCTGCGGATCAACTCGATGGGCGCCAAGAACGTGCTCGACGCGGCTCGCAAGGCGGGCGCGCGGCTGTGCCACGTGTCGACCTGCTACGTCGCGGGCAAGCGCGACGGCGACGTATGGGAGGACGAGGCGGTCGTCGGCTACTTCCCGCGCGGCGAGGCCCACGGCATCACCGTCAGCGGCGAGCGCGGCCGCGGCGAGCTGCGCGACCGCGACTTCGATCCGGTCGCCGAGATCGCCGACTGCCAGAAGATGATCGATCAGGCGCGCGAGCGCTCGAACGATCGCCAGCACATCTCGCAGTTCCGCGAGCGCGGGGCCGAGGCGTTGCGCGCCCAGCGCCGCGATCCCGATGACGAGAACGATCTCAAGATCGCCGTCGCCCGCGAGCGCAAGATCTGGATGAACGACGTCCTGACCAAGCTCGGCATGGAGCGCGCCCAGCACTGGGGCTGGACCAACACGTACACGTACACCAAGTCACTCGGCGAGCAGATCATCCTCTCGGACCGCACGGTGCCGAGCACGATCGTCCGCCCCGCGATCGTCGAGAGCTCGATCCGCTACCCGTTCCCGGGCTGGAACGAGGGCTTCAACACCACCGCGCCGCTGATGTACCTGATCCTCAAGGGCCACCGCGCGGTGCCGATGGGCAAGGACACCGCGCTCGACGTCATCCCGGTCGACTTCATCACCAGCGGCATGCTGCTCGCGACCGCGGCGGTGCTCGCCGGCGAGCACGAGCCGATCTACCAGCTCGGCTCGAGCGACGTGAACCGGATCTCCAGCAAGCGGCTGACCGAGCTGACCGGGCTCGCGGTGCGCCAGGTCTATCGCACCAAGGCCGATCGCGGCGAGGAGCCGCTGCGGTCGCGGCTGCGCGCGCGGCTCGAGTCGCGGCCGGTCAGCTACGAGCGGTTCGATCGCTGGTCGGCGCCGATGTTCAAGCGGATCGCGGACCGGCTGATCGAGACGATCGACGAGCGGCTGCCGCGGTGGGGCGCGCCCCGGCTCGAGGCGTTCGCCGAGCGCGCGCGCGACGAGCTGGTCAAGGTCTCGACGTTCACCGGCCAGGTCAAGGACCTGATCGATCTGTTCAAGCCGTTCACCACCGACCACGACATCAGCTTCCGCTGCGATCACACGCGCGCGCTGTGGGCGCGGGTCACGCCGGCCGATCAGGACAAGCTGCTCTGGGCGCCGCACCTGATCGACTGGCGCAAGTACTGGCTCGACACCCACTTCCCCGGGCTCCAGAAGTGGACGTTCGACAAGCTCGACGAGGAGTTCGGCGCCAAGCCCAAGACCGTCTACACCTACAAGGAGCTGATCGAGCTGTTCGAGGCGGCGGTCAAGCTGCACCGCAACCGCACCGCGCTGCGGCTGATCCACAAGGACGAGGCCGCCGAGCCGCTGGCGTTCACCTACGGCCAGGTCAGCGACATGGCGTGGCAGGGCGCGGGCGTGCTGCGCCAGCTCGGCGTCGGGCCCGGCGACCGCGTGGTGCTGATGTCCGAGAACCGCCCGGAGTGGGGGATCTCGTACTTCGCGATCCTGCTCGCCGGCGCGACCGCGGTGCCGCTCGATCGCGAGCTGACCTTGCCCGAGGTCCTGAACCTCGCGAAGGTCTCGAGTGCCAAGGCGCTGGTGCTGTCGCGCAGGGTCGTCGAGCGGCTCGCCGGCGAGGCCAACATCGCCGTGCCGCTGCCAATGCCAATAGATGAGGCCGGCGAGGGCGACGCCGAGGCCGTGTGGTCGCCGGCGCACCCGGCGTTCGCGGGCTGGCTCGCGCAGCACGAGGCCGAGCACGGCGCCGCCGGCCGGGTGCTGGCGTTCGACGAGCTCCTGACCGAGCCCGACGTCTCGGTAGGCGCGGTCTACCCCGACGTCAAGGGCGACTCGGTGGCGTCGCTGATCTTCACCTCGGGGACGACCGGCACGCCCAAGGGCGTGATGCTGACCCACAAGAACCTGACGTCGATGGCGGCCAAGATGTCGTCGCTGTTCACGCTGTACAAGCACGACAAGCTGCTCTCGGTCCTGCCGCTGCACCACACGCTCGAGTTCTCGGCCGGGTTCCTGATGCCGCTGGTCCACGGTGCGTCGATCGACTACCTCGAGGAGCTCGAGGCCGACGCGCTGGCCCGCGCGCTCGAGGACCAGGGCGTCACCGGCATGGTCGGCGTGCCGGCGCTGTTCCAGCTGCTCGAGCGCAAGATCTACAAGAACGTGAGCGACGCCGGCGTGCTGGTCGAGAAGGCGTTCGACTCGATCGTCGAGCTCAACCGCTCGCTGCGCGACAAGCTGCCGTGGGACATCGGCGCCGGCAAGCTGTTGTTCTACCCGGTCCACCAGAAGCTCGGCGGCCGGATGCGGATCCTCATCACCGGTGGCTCGGCGCTGCCGCCCGACACGCTCAAGGCGTTCCGCGGCCTCGGGTTCAACCTGTACGAGGGCTACGGCATGACCGAGTCGTCGCCGGTGCTGACCGTGACCCGCCCGGGCGACAAGGTCGTGGCCGGCTCGGTCGGTCGCGCGCTGCCCGGCGTCGATCTCCGGATCGACCAGCCCGACGCCAGCGGGGTCGGCGAGGTCGTCGCCAAGGGCCCCAACGTGATGGCCGGCTACTTCGAGAACCCCGAGGCCACGGCCCAGGCCCTGCAGAACGGCTGGCTGCACACCGGCGACCTCGGCCGGATCGACGACGACGGCAACCTGTTCATCGTCGGCCGCAAGAAGGAGATGATCCTCGGCCCGTCGGGCGAGAACGTCTACCCCGACGAGCTCGAGGAGCTGTACCGCGAGTCGAAGTACATCAAGGAGCTGTCGGTGGTCGGGCTCCCCGGCGAGGCCGGCCACGAGACCGTCGCCGCGCTGATCGTCCCCGACTACGATCACGGCGACGCGTCGCGCGAGGCGGTCCGCGACGCGGTCCGCGAGCACGTCAAGAAGATCGGCAAGGGCCTGCCGCTCTACAAGCGGCTCAAGGTCGTGCACCTGTGGGACCACGATCTGCCCAAGACCGCGGCGCGCAAGGTCCGCCGGCGCGACGTGATCAAGGAGCTCGCGCGGCTCGAGCGCGCGGCCAAGGGCGGCGCCGAGCTGAAGAAGCTCGAGGGCGGCGCGGCGGCGGCCGGCGGATCGTGGCTCCACGATCTGCTCGCGGACGTGTCGCAGAAGAAGCGCGGCACGATCACCGCCGAGACCCGGCTCGAGGAGCTCGGGTTCGACTCGCTGATGTTCACCGAGCTGTCGGTCGCGCTCGAGGCTGCCGGGGTCAACCTGCCGGATCCGCAGGAGCTCTTGGCGCTCGAGACCGTGGCCGACGTCGAGCGGCTGGTCGCGCGGGTCGGGGCCAAGACCCGGAGCGAGAAGCCGCGGCGCGATCGGCTCGCGCGCGAGAAGGCCGCCGAGGCCAAGAAGGCGCAGCCCGCGCTCGATGACGACATCGATGTCCCGCGGCCGCTGGTCGCGCTCGGCCGCCGGGCGCTGCGCGGCGGCATGAAGGCGCTGTACGAGCGCGTGCTCGAGACCCGGGTCTATGGCCAGGCCCAGGTCCCGCCGTTCGGCGGCTACATCGTGTGCGCGAACCACGCCAGCCACCTCGACACCGGGCTCATCAAGTACGCGCTCGGCGAGCAGGGCGAGGCGCTGGTCGCGCTCGCGGCCAAGGACTACTTCTTCGACGATCCGGTGCGCCGGATGTACTTCGAGAACTTCACCAACCTGGTGCCGATGGAGCGCCACGGCTCTTTGCGCGAGTCGCTGCGGCTCGCCGGCGAGGTGATCCGCGACGGCTACATCCTGTTGATCTTCCCCGAGGGCACCCGCAGCGAGACCGGCGTGATGACCGACTTCAAGCCGTCGCTCGGCTACCTGGCGATGTCCAACAAGTGCGGCATCCTGCCGATGTACCTGTCGGGCACCCACGAGGCGATGCCCAAGGGCCGCTACCTGCCCAGGCGCGGCGAGCGGGTCGGCGCCTACGTCGGGCCGTTCATCCCGTACCCGCAGGTGGTGGCGCTCGCCGGTGCCCGGACCCGCAGCGAGCAGTACCGCGCGATCACCTATCACGTCGAAGGCGTGATCCGCCGGCTCGCCCCGCACGACCGGGCGTGGACGCTCGGCGATGCCGGCACGATGCCGATGGCCGAGTATCTGCGGGAGCACGGCCAGGCGATCGCCGGCGAGGACGAAGCCCGTGACTGACGCATCCGCCGCCGCCTCCTCCGCCGCCGATCGACCGACGACCCTGGCGACCCCGGCGCCCGTGCTGGTGACCGGCGCCACCGGGTTCCTCGGCGAGCACCTGTGCCGCGCGCTGATCGAGCGCGGCCACGCGGTCCGCGGCCTCGCGCGCACGCGCTCGCCGGTCCTCGCCGACCTCGGGGTCGAGCACCTCCGCGGCGACGTGCTCGGTGGCGACGAGCTCGACCGCGCGCTCGACGGCGTGGCCGCGGTGTTCCACCTCGCCGGTGCGGTGTCGCGCGATCCCGACGACGCCCAGCGCATGATGCGGCTGCACGTCGACGGCACCCGCCGCGTGCTCGAGCGGATGGCCGCGGCCGGCGTGCGCCGCATGGTGCTCGCGTCGACCAGCGGCACGATCGGCGTGTCGAAGGACGAGGAGATCCTCGACGAGACCGCGGCGTACGCCGAGGACATCGTCGCCGGCTGGCCGTACTACGCGTCGAAGATCTACCAGGAGCGGCTCGCGTTCGAGCACGGCGCGCGGCTCGGCATCGACGTCGTCGCGATCAACCCGACCTTGCTGCTCGGCCCCGGCGATCGCCGGCTGTCGTCGACCGGCGACGTCCGCAAGTTCCTCAAGCGCCAGATCCCGACGATCCCCGACGGCGGGATCAGCTTCGTCGACGTCCGCGACGCGGCCGAGGCGACCGCGGCGGCGCTCGCGCACGGCCGGCCGGGCGAGCGCTACCTGCTCGGCGGGCCGAACTGGACGACCAAGGAATTCTTCGCGCGGCTGGGCCGGATCGCGAACATCGCGCCGCCGCGGCTCAAGCTGCCGCAGGCGGTCAACAAGTTTGCCGCGGGCCTCGTCGAGGAGCTGTATCGCTGGCGCGGCAAGGAGCCGCCGGTCGACCGGATCTCGGTCGAGATGGCCGGCCACTTCTGGTGGATCGACTCGTCGAAGGCCGAGCGCGAGCTCGGGTTCGCGGCGCGCGATCCGCAGCTGACCCTGGTCGATACCGTGGCGTACCTGCGCCAGGGCGTCGACGGCCTGTAGCCGCGTCAGTCACACAGCGTCAGTACATCCAGCTCGCTCGCCGACATCATCACCAGCGACGTGGTGTCGGCCCGGCGCACCATCTCGAACGCCTGCGGGCCGGCCGGCTTCCAGCCCGGCAGCGGGTGCGGCGTGATCGTGCCGTCGAGCTCGAACGACGACAGCTGCAGCTCGCTCTGGCCGTCGAGCCACGCGATCCAGAACCGGGTGCCGTCGAACGCGACCCGCGGCGCCGAGCCGGCCGGCGCGATCGTCCCCGAGACGTTGCCGGTCGACACGATGTAGCGCGCCTCGATCCCGCCGGCGTCGGTGGTCCACGCGATGATCATCGAGTCCGCCGGGTCCGGCCCCGACGCGTTGCGCAGGTCGTCGCAGTCGCTCGACAGCACCTCGCGGCCACCGAGCTGCGGCATGGTCGGGATGCTGAACAAGACATCCGTCGCGGTGCACTGCGAGCCGCCGCCGGTGAGCTGCTCGGCCCACACGCAGTGGGCGTGGGTCGGGCCGTCGTTGCAGGCCAGCGTGGAGATCGGGCCGTTGGCGGCGAACACGTTGGCCTGCGGCGAGACCTGGCCGGCGGAGTCGACGTAGGCCATCACCAGCGATGGGCCGATCGCGGTCATGAACACGCGCGGCGACTGCGCGGTGTCCGACGGCCACGGGTTGTGGCCCATCACGTGGCCGGACAGCGTGGCATGGGGCGTGAACGCCGACAGATCGCGCGCCACGGTCCACGTGGTCTCGGCGCCGCCGGTCGCGCTCGCCAGCGCGAGCTGCTGGCCGACGTCGGCGAGCCCGCCGAGCTGGGTGGCGGTGAAGCTGGGCACCGCGAACGAGCCGAGCAGCTCGCGCTGCGGGCTGAGCAGCGCCGCGGCGGCCGGTCCCGCGGTGCGCGGGTCGGTCCACATCACCGCGTAGCCCTCCGACGTCGGCGCCACCACGAGATCGGTCATCGTCGGGATCGCCGGCGCGACCGGCAGCCGCGCGACGTGGCAGATCGCCGCCGGCACCGGCGGTGCATCGCCGAGCCCGCCCACGCTGCCGCCGTCGTCGGATCCGCGCGCCGGCTCGGGCGAGAAGCCCAGCCGGCCGCAGCCGACCAGCGGCAGGATCGCGAGGGCGGTCAGGCAGCGCACGCGCGCAGCCTAACAGCCGCGCGGGGCCCCAGATCCGACGAGCCAGCGCCAGCGTGACCGATGCGGCAAAGCTGCGGCAAAGGTCGGGGCCATGGATTTTTCTGTTGCTCGGGCGCCCGGCGATCGCGGCTGGCTGACACGTGGGATCGAAAGCTGGACGCGCGCCGCGGATCGGCTTACCAACGGTTGCGTCAACCGGGAGATCTCATGACGCACACGCTCGCCTCCACGATCGCACCTGTCCTTGCCGTGGGGCTCGCCCTCGGCGCCTGCGGCGGCTCCAGCACGCCGGCCGAATCGCCGCGACCGGCCGCCTACAAGGACATGAACCACAAGCAACGCGCCAAGTTCATGGAGGAGGTCGTGCTGCCGAAGGCCAAGGAGATCTTCGTGGCGTTCGATCCGCAGTTCAAGGACATGGACTGCAAGACCTGCCACGGCGACGGCGTCACCGACGGCACGTTCAAGATGCCGAACCCCAAGATCCGCCCGCTGCCCAACTCCGAGGAGGCGTTCATGGCGTGGGTCGGCAAGGAGCCCGACATGGGCCGGTGGGGGCAGTTCATGGGCGGGAAGGTCGAGCCGCTGATGGCGCAGCTGCTCCAGATGACGGTGTTCGATCCCAAGACCAAGCAGGGCGAGTTCTCGTGCATGGCGTGCCACACGCTGGTTACCGGCGAGCCGCCGCCGAAGTGAGCCATGCCGCCGCCGCGCCTCGCGTGGTGAGGCGGCCCACCGGCCGCGCCGTGCCGTAGAGTAGGGCATGCCCGAGCCGGCACCTCCGCCCGCGCCGGCGAGCCCGCCCGACGACGCGCCGGCAAGCATATCGCCGGGCTCATCTGGCGACGCGCCGGCAAGCACATCGCCGGGCTCATCTGGCGACGCGCTGGCAAGCACACCGCCGGGCTCATCTGGCGACGCGCCGGCAAGCGCATCGCCGGATCCACCGGGAGAACCGTCGGGGACGTCTACCGGGATCGGGGCGGGCGACGACGTCGAGGATCTCCGGATCCCGACGCCGGTTGATCAGCTGCTCGGCTGGCTGCGCGGCGGGGCCGCCGCGTTCGATCGCTGGCTCGGGCCGCCATGCCATTACGCCGTCACGCGCTGGCTGATCCTGCGCCTGCTCGGCGTGGTGTACCTGTTCGCGTTCCTCGGCATCCTGTGGCAGGGCCTGCCGCTGCTCGGCGCGCACGGCCTGACCCCGGCGTGGCGCTACGTCGCCCAGTTGCACGGCGCCGGCCAGACGTTCTGGGATGTGCCGTCGGTGTTCCTGATCGACGCGGTCGGGACGTCCGACGCCGCGCTGCAGGGCGCCGCGATCATCGGGATCGTGCTCGCGGCGGCGCTGGTGCTCGGCTATGCCAACCTGCCGTCGCTCGGCGTCCTGTGGCTGCTCTACGGCTCGTACGAGCGGATCGGCCAGCTGTGGTTCGGGTTCGGCTGGGAGATCCAGCTGCTCGAGACCACGGTGGTCGCGGCGTGCCTGGTCCACCCGTGGGATCCGCGGCCGCTGCGCGCGCCCGCGCCGCCGGCGACCGCGATCGTTCTGATGCGCTGGCTGGCGTTCCGCGTGATGCTCGGCGCGGGGCTGATCAAGCTGCGCGGCGATCCGTGCTGGACCGAGCTGACCTGCCTCGATGCGCACTTCGAGACCCAGCCGATCCCCAATCCGTTGTCGGCATGGTTCCACGGCCTGCCGCACGCGGTGCACGCGGCCGGCGTGGTCGCCAACCACGTCGTCGAGATCGTGCTGCCGTGGTTCGCGTTCGGCCCGCGGCGGCTGCGCCTGGTCGCCGCGTTCGGGATGGCGGGGTTCCAGATCGTGCTGATCGTCAGCGGCAACCTCGCGTTCCTCAACTGGTTGACCCTGGTCCCGGTGCTCGCGCTGTTCGACGACGAGCTGGTGCTGCGCGGCGCGCCGGCGCGGCTGGCCGGCTGGCTGCGCGCGCGGGCGGCCGGGGCGCGGCGGGCGCGGCGGGGCCACCGGATCTTCGTCGGCTGCATGGCGGGCCTGGTCGCGATCAAGAGCTGCGCGGTGATCGACAACCTCGCGTCGCACCACCAGGCGATGAACGCGAGCTACGACCGGCTCGCGCTGGTCAACACCTACGGCGCGTTCGGCTCGGTCGACATGGTGCGCCACGAGCTGATCATCGAAGGCACGCGCGACCCCGATCCCCAGACCGCGCGGTGGTCGGCGTACGAGCTGCCCTGCAAGCCGGGCGATCTGGCGCGCCGGCCGTGCGTGCTGGGGCCGTACCACCTCCGGCTCGACTGGCTGATCTGGTTCGCCGCGATGCAAGACGAGCCGCGCGACCCGTGGCTGATCCACCTGGTGTGGAAGCTGCTCGACGGCGATCGCACGATCCGCCAGCTGATCGCGGTCGATCCGTTCGACGGCGCGCCGCCGCGCTACGTCCGGATCCGCCGGTTCGTCTATCACCTGCAGCCGTACGGCGCGCCGACCTGGTGGACCCGCGACGGCGAGCAGCTGTGGCTACCGCCGGTCTCGCTCGACACGCCCGGCCTGCGCGAGGCGCTCGCGCACTACGGCATGCCATCCCCGTCTATCAAGTAGGGGACGTTCCCGTCCCCTCTGGCGTGGCAGAGCCACGCTATTCACCCCACCGCGCGTCGCGTCGCGCGGAGCGATCCAGCAAGTAGGGGACTTTTCACCCCACCGCGCGTCGCGCGGAGCGATCCAGCAAGTAGGGGACTTTCGGCGATCCAGATCGTCAGCGCGGCTTGGGGACGCCTGGGTGGTGGACGCCGGTCAGCGGATCCTGGAAGCCCTCGGGGCGGGGCCAGAACCCGGCGCCGAGCGCGGCGGTCGCGGTGATCGCGAGCTCGGTGGCGCGGGCGTCGTCGACCTCGCCGAGCTGACCCTCGAGGATCATGTGGGCGAGGCCGTTCATCGTCGCGCTCGCCGCGATCAGGATGTCGTCGATCGGCAAGCTCGAGATCAGGCCCGCGGCCTGGGCGTCGACCAGCGCGGCGCGCTGGGACTCGCGCCACGCCGTCATCTGCGCGCGCTGCTCGGGCGGCGTGCGATCGAGCAGGCCCGGCACCGACATCGCGTGGAAGTAGTCGGGGTGGGCGACCGCGAACCGCAGGTAGGCGATGCCGGTCGCGCGGAACCGCTCGAGCGGCGCGGCGGGCGCGGCGTCAACCGCGGCGGTCAGCGCGGCGGCGAGCCGCTCGGCGCACTCGACCGCGACCGCGGCGAGCAGATCCTCGCGATCCTGGAAGTGGCGGTACACCGCCGGCGCCGAGACCCCGGCGCGGCGCGCCACGCTGCGCAGCGAGAACTCGGCGGGCCCGGTGAGCGCGAGCTCGCGCAGCGCCGCGTTGACCAGCGCGGTCCGGAGATTGCCGTGGTGGTACCCCCGCTTGGTCGCCAATGTTTACATTGTTCACTTTTTCGCTTGCATGTCAAATCGCCGATGTTTACAACGTTCACATGGTTGCAGCACACGCCTCTCCCGCCGCCCCGGCGCCCACCTTCAATCTGGACCTCGACCTGTGGAGCAAGGATCTGCCGCGCGAGCACGGCTTCGAGCCGCTGACCGTGGAGGGCCGGCTCCCGCCCGGCCTGCGCGGCACGCTGTACCGCAACGGGCCGGCCAAGTTCGGCCAGTTCGGCAAGCGCTACAGCCACCCGTTCGAGGCCGACGGCGGGGTCACCGCGGTCCGGATCGCCGACGGCAAGGCGATGGGCACGTCGCGGGTCACCCGGAGCGCCGGGCTGGTCGAGGAGCACGCCGCCGGCAAGCCGCTGTACGGCACCGCCGCGCCGTGGCTGGGCCGCGTGGTCCGCGGGCTGCGCGGCCGCAGCAAGAACACCGCGAACACCAGCGTCGTGATGTGGCAGGGCCGGCTGTTCGCGCTGATGGAGGGCGGCAAGCCGACCGAGCTCGATCCGCGCGATCTCGCGACGATCGGCGAGACCGACCTCGGCGTGATCACGTCGGCGTTCTCGGCCCACCCGCACCGCGTCGAGTCGCGCAAGGCGATCTACAACTTCGGCCTGTCGTACGGCCGCAAGAGCCTGCTCCATCTCTACGAGCTGCCGGACGCCGGCGCCGCCCGCAAGCTCGGCGCGCTCGAGTTGCCCGGCCCGACGATGCTGCACGACTTCATCGCGACCGACAGCCACCTGGTGTTCTTCGTGTCGCCGATCCGGGTCGACCTGCCGCGCGCGATCCTGTCGATCGGCGAGTTCGAGCACATGTTCCGGTGGAAGCCGGTGCACGGCACCGAGGTGATCTGCGTGCCGATCGACCGCCCGGCCGAGCCGGTGCGGTTCACCACCGGCGCGTTCTTCCAGTGGCACTTCGCCAACGGCTATCGCCATGGCAACCAGCTGGTGATCGACTACGTGCGCTACCCGTCGTTCGAGTCGTTCAATGCGATGGCCGGGTTCTCCCGCGGCGAGCCGAGCTCGGCGCTCGACGCCGGCCGCTACCACCGCGCCCGGATCGACCTCGACGCGAAGACCCTGGTCAGCGAGCCGCTGTCCGATCGGTCGTGCGAGTTCCCGACGATCCAGCCCGGCGAGCGCGGGTTCCCGCACGCGGTGACCTACGCGGCGTTCGACGACCTCGGGGCGATCGGCACGATCGACGCGCGCGGCACCGTCGTCGCGCACGAGCTGCCGGCCGATCAGCGAGCCAGCGAGCCGCTCTACGTCGACGGCCACCTGCTGGCGCTGTGCCACACCCACGACCGCGCGTTCATCGCGGTGTACGACGCGGCGCGGATCCCCGACGGGCCGGTCGCCAAGATCTGGATCGATCACCACGTGCCGCTGACGTTCCACGGCACGTTCGCGGCGACCTGAGCCAACGGCCGGGGGAGCGATCGGCGAGCGACCGGCCCGGCCGGCCCCGACGCAGCTACGCCGGCGGGGCGGCCAGCCGCTGCCGGCGCAGCGCGATCAGCTCCTGGCTCGACGGCACGCGGGCGCGCGGCCCGGTCGGCACCACGCCGCGCTCGGCGAACGCGCGCTTGTAGTCGGCGAAGCTGCCGCCGGCGCGGTGGGCGTCGATCACGGCGAGCCCGGCGTTCGACTCGCCCTGCGCGATCATGTACTCGACCCACGCCCAGCGCGCCGAGGTCGGCCGCACGGCGACCTTGCCGCCGAGCTTGGCGGCCGAGAGCCCCTTGCGCAGCCGCGCGAGCCGGGCCTCGACCAGATCGATCCCGGCGAACGGCTGGCCATCGAGCGGCGTGTTGCGCTTGGCGACGAACGGCGCCAGCCCGTAGGCGACCCGGGGGTGGATCGCGGCGAGCTGCTTCGACAGCGCGACCAGCTCGTCGACGTCGGCGTCGGTCTCCTCGGGCACGCCGAGCATCATGTAGATCTTGAGCGTGTGCAGGCCGTGGGTCCGGGCGAGCTCGGCCGACCGGAGCAGGTGGCGGGCCTGGGTCGAGCGCTCGACGACCCGCCGCATCCGCTCGCTCGCGCCATCGGCCGCCACGGTCAGCGTGCGGTAGCCGCCGCGCGCCAAGAGGCCCACCAGCTCGTCGTCGAGCTTGTCGGCGCGCAGGCTCGAGATCCCGACCTCGCGGCCGCCGCTGACCACGTCGCGGACGATCGCGGCGATGTCCGGGTGATCGGTGACCGCGGCGCCGACCAGGCCGACCCGGCGCGCGTCCGCCGGGATCCCGGCGATGATCCGCGCGCGGTCGACGATCCGCATACCGCCGTTGGTCGACCGCCGCATCACACAGTACGTGCAGCCGCGCGAGCAGCCGCGCGCCGCCTCGGTCATGAACATGTTGGCGAGCTCGGTGTGCGGCGTCGCGATCACCGAGCGGGCCGGGAGCAGGGCGTCATCGACCGCGGCGACCGGCGGCACGCGCTCGCCGTGGAGGTGCGGCAGGTAGTAGCCGGGCCGGCCGGCCAGCGTGTCCCACACCCGGTCGCGCACGAACCCGACGTCGCGGGCGATGTTCACCAGCTCGACGATCAGCTGCTCGCCCTCGCCGAGGATCACCACGTCGAACAACGGCGCGAGCGGCGCCGGGTTCGAGAACGTCAGCGGGCCGCCGGCGATCACCAGCGGGTGGCGCGCGTCGCGGTCGGCGGCGAGCACCGGGATGTTCGCGCGCTCGAGCGTGTCGACCACGCCGGCGATCTCGAGCTCGTAGGCCACCGAGTACGCGAGCATCGGGTAGCCGCCGACCGGCCGGGCCTCCTCGAGCGTCACGAACAGCCCGCCGGGCGCGCCGGGGTCGGGTAGCATCGCGCGATCCGCGGCCACCCCGGGCATCTCGTGCAGGGTCCGGTAGATCTGCTGGTACCCCAGCGACGACATCGCCGCGCGGTACGGGCTCGGATAGACCAGCGCGATCCGGGTCTCGGCTTCCTTGTACAAGGTCCCGCGCTCGGCGGCGAGCAGGGCACGGCGGTCGATCACGGCGGCGGGCAAGCCAGCAACCGGTACCACGGGCGGCTATAAATTACATTGGGCGAAGTTGAGCTGGGTCGTCCGGATCATCCGGGTGTGGACCCGGGCCCAGATGTCGAGGCAGTACTCCGAGCCGCCGGTGATCAGCGCGCCCGCGGCGTCGCAGCTGTAGTGGGTGAACAGGATGTCCGCGGTGCCGTCGCCGTCGCGGTCGATCGCGCGCCAGACCTCGTCGCCGGACAGCCCGCTCGGGCTCGCCGGCATGTGGGCCTTGTCGAGCACCCGCGCGCGGTGCGGATCGAGGCTCGAGTCGATCACGCCGATGCCGTCGCTGTCCGGGGCGTCGCCGTGCAGGATGCGCAGCTTGACGCTCCACAGGTTGGTACATGTGGTCACCACGCTGGTCGCCTCGGTGATCTGGGCCTCGGCGAGCAGGCCGTGCTCGCCGAGCACGACCACGGACTGGCCCGGCTTGGGCTCGTCGCCGACGCAGGTCCCGGCGTCCCCGCGGATCTCGCACAGCCGGGGTGCGACCGGCGCGCGACCGGCGCGCTCGACGCGCTCGACTCGACCCGGCGGCCCCGGCGGTCCCGGCGGCCCCGGCGGTCCCGGCGCGGCGGCCGCGGACGCCGCCAGCAGCGCCGATCCGGTCACCATCACGACGGTCCGCTGCAGCACGCGATCAAAGATAGCAGCTGTGCTAGCACCAAGCCCATGTCGCGCCTCAGCTACACCGTCCGCGTCCTCGACCCGGCGCGCCACCTCGTCGAGATCGAGCTGCGGTTTCCGGTAGATACCCCGACGGTCGAGCTCGTGATACCGGCCTGGTGCCCGGGCAGCTACCTGATCCGCGACTACGCGCGGTTCGTCCGCGATCTGGTGGTCGACGGCGACGACGGCGCGCCGCGCCCGGCGATCAAGCGCGACAAGTCGACGTGGTCGATCGAGACCCGCGGCGCCCGCGCGCTGCACGTCCGCTACGCGGTGTACGGCCACGAGCTCACCGTGCGCACCAACCACATCGACCCGGGCCACGCGTTCCTGCACGGGCCGGCCACGTTCCTGTACCCGACCCACCTGCGCAAGGCGCCGGTCGAGCTGTTCGTGACGATGCCCGATAGCTGGGCGCCGATCACGTCGATGGCCTGGAACCCCGAGTACCGGATGCTGACCGCGGCGAACGTCGACGAGCTGTACGATCACCCGATCCACCTCGCGCCCGAGCGCGCGGTGCGGACCTACGACGTCCCGGTCACCGCGCCGCGGCTGACCGTCCGGCTCGCGATCTGGGGCGAGCGCGCCCCGGGCGGCGTGTTCGACGAGGCGCGGCTGGTCACCGACCTCGGCGCGGTCGTCGACGATCACATCGCGCGGTTCGGCGCCGCGCCGTTCCCCCGCTACACGTTCCTGGTCATGCTGTCGCACGACGCGTACGGCGGCCTCGAGCACCACATGGCGAGCGTCAACCTGTACCACCCGCACTTCGCGGCGTCGCGCAAGCACTACGAGGGGCTGCTCGAGCTCCTGTCCCACGAGCTGTTCCACGCCTGGAACGGCAAGCGGATCGCGCCGGCGTCGCTGCTCTGGGACTTCGACTACGCGCGCGAGGCGTACACGCCGTTCCTGTGGCTGATGGAGGGCCTGACCAGCCACTACGATCGGTTCGCGCTGCGCACCAGCAACCGGATCTCCGCCAAGAGCTTGCTCGAGAAGACGCTCGACGACTGGGCGCGGCTCCAGGCCACGCCGGGCCGCCGGCGCCAGAGCCTCGAGGCGTCGTCGTTCGATGCCTGGATCAAGCTGTACAAGCCCGACGAGTCGAACCTCAACACCACGGTCAGCTACTACCTCAAGGGCGGCCTGGTGATGTTCGCGCTCGATCTGCAGATCCGGCGCCGCACCGCGGGCCTGATCGACGGCCAGCGCAGCCTCGACGACGTGCTGCGCCTGCTGTGGAAGCGCTACGGCGCGACCGGCGAGCCGCACCCCACGGCGCTGCAGCCGGTGTTCGAGGAGGCGGCCGGGATCCCGCTGGGCGACGTGTTCGACCGCCAGATCCGCGGCACCGAGGATCCCGAGCTGGCCGAGGAGCTGCGCCACGTCGGGCTCGAGCTGCGCACCAGCGCGGATCCGGCGCAGATCGCCGATGGCGCGAGCCCGGTGTGGATCGGCGCGACGCTCGGCGGCACCAAGGTCACCGGCGTGCTCGACGACTCGCCGGCGTGTGCGGCCGGGCTGGCGCCGGGCGACGAGATCATCGCGATCGACGGGTTCCGGGTGACCAGCGACGGCGAGCTCCGCAGCATCGCCGGGGCCCAGCGGCCGGGCGACGCGGTCGAGCTGGCGGTGTTCCGGCGCGGCCGGCTGCGGCTGGTGCCGGTGACGCTCGGGGCGGCGCCGCCGACGCGCTACGAGATCGCCGGGATCGCCGATGCCGGTCCGGCCGCGGCACGCTACCAGGCATGGCTCGGCGAGCCGCACCCCGGCGCGCAGGTGCTGGCGACCATCACCACGACGGCGCGGTGGGTATGACCCTGCTACAATCCCAGCCTATGCCGCGCGTTGGTTTCGCGGCCTGCAGCCTCGGTGGGCTGGCAGGCATTCTAGCTGGCATGGCCGCCGTGGCCGCGACCGGTTGCAGCCGGACCTCCCACGAGGGTCTGCCGCCTGCGACCGAGTGGCAGGCGTCGCCGGGCGAGGTCCCGTCGGGCTCGTCGGAGCTGCCGCACTTCAAGCCGCCGCCGGGCATGACGCCCAGCCAGCGCAACCCGCACGAGGGGATGGACATGTCCGGCGCCGATCCAAGCAGCGGCGGCGATCCGAGCAACCCGCACGCCGGGATGGACATGGGCGGCGGCGACAACCCGAACAACCCGCACACCAGCGGCGGCGGGATCGACGTCACCAAGATGGGCATGGCGGCGCCCGATCCCGATCGGCCGATCGATCCGAAGCACCGGCTGGCCGGGATGATCACCGTCGACGCCAAGGCCAAGGCCAAGGTCAAACCGGGCACCGCGGTGTTCGTGATCGTCAAGCACCCGGGGCCCGACGGCGCGCCGGCCGGGGCGCCGCTCGCGGTCGACAAGCTGACCTGGGCCGACGGCGGCGTGGCATTCGAGCTGACCGACGCGCAGGCGATGGTCGCCGGCACGGAGCTGTCCGGCGACGTGATCATCTCGGCGCGCTACGACCAGGACAGCGACGCGCTGACCAAGGAGCCGGGCGACGTGACCGGCCAGATCCGGGTCAAGGTCCCGGCCGAGAACGTCAAGCTGTCGCTCGACACGATCCTGCCGTAGCGGCCGTCGCGAGGCGCGGCGGACCGATCGCCGCCTGGCTGCTGCTTGGCTGCCGCTCGATCGCCGCTCGATCGCCGCTCGATCGTCGCCCGATCGCCGCTCGGGCGGCGTTCAGAACCGGCCGTACACGGCGAACCCGTTCGAGGTCGGCGTGATGTGCACCGTGCGGTCGTCCTTGTCGGGCTTGTCGCCCTTGTCGGGCTTGCTGGCCTTGTCCACCGGATCACCGGCGCCGGCCGAGC
This sequence comes from Kofleriaceae bacterium, assembly GCA_036271215.1. Taxonomy (GTDB): domain Bacteria; phylum Myxococcota_A; class Polyangia; order Haliangiales; family Haliangiaceae; genus JABFXX01. The sequence goes on from DATBBB010000342.1 coordinate 21,542, forward strand.
GCAGGTACAGGAGCAGGCCCACGCCGGCCAGCACGGCGCCGCCGGCCAGCCCGCCGATCTGTAGATATTCGTCGTTCTGGCCGCGGCGCTGGACCGACTGGATGCCGTTGGGCCACGGCGTGCCCTTCGGATGGTTGGTGATCTCGTCGCTGATGTTCTTGGCTTCGATCCCACCGTAGATGCCGAGCGCGACGCCGACGACCCCGGCGGCGCCGAGGCCGAGCCCGGTGTAGCGCATCGCGGTGTCATCCCCGCGCGCGGCGGGCGCGACCGGATCGTCGATCGGTTGCGTCGGGGTGGTCGGCGGTGGCTTGCCGTGGTCCGTCGGCTCCGACGTCGGGTTCTTGCGCGGCGGCGCGCACACGTCGGCGTCATCGTCGTCGTCGTTGCTGCGCTTCTTGCTGATCAAGGCTTGCATCGCCTTGGCCTGGGTAGAGGCGTAGGTCGCGTTGGTGCCGGTCGGATCCTTCGCGAGGTACATGCAGAAGTAGCGCAGCGCCTCGCGCTGCTTGCCCATCTGCTGGAACTCCGAGCCGATGTCCGATAGCAGGATCGAGTTGGGGACGAGCGTGTACGCCTGCACGTAGATGTCGATCGCCGCGCTGTGATCGCCGGCGCCGCTGCGCGCGATCGCCTTCTTCACCAGATCGCTGGCGACCTGGCGGTCCTGCTCGGACACCGCCTTGGAATCTTTGGGCGCCTTCGGCTCCCGGGGTTCCTTGTCTGCGAGCGCCGGACCGGCGAGCAAGCAAGACGCCAGGAGCACAGCGGTGCTACGCGACCCGATCATGAGCGTGTCTGTATTATGCCAGATGTCGGGCCAGGTATCCGGTCGGATCGCGCGCCTGCGGGCGGCACAGCCTAAGCCAGGTGCGCGAACAGCGGTGTGAGCTTCGCCACGACCTCGTCGTGGACCGCGCCGTTGGACGCCAGCAAGCCGCGGTGGTGCGGGAGCTCGGTGTAGTCGATCGGCGTGCCGAACAGATCGCTGAGCCGGCCGCCGGCGGGGACGAGGATCGCCTCCGGCGCGCAGGTGTCCCAGGCCTTGGTCTTGGTGGCCGGGCTGACGTAGAGGTCGCGCGCGCCCGCGGCGATGACGCAGAGCTTCACGCCGACCGAGCCGAGGTTGATCTCATCGGCGATCCCGAGCTCGTGCTTCACGCGATCGATGTCGCTGCTGCGATGCGACTTCGAGGCGACCAGCCGGGCGTCGTTCGCGGCGGTGACGCTCGACACCGCGAGCCGGTGGGTCTGGCCCTGATAGGTCACGAACGCGCCGTCGGGCGTGCCGTAGAACAGCCGATCGATCGCCGGCTGGTACACCACGCCGAGCGCCGGCCGGCCGGCCACGACCAGGCCGATCATCACCGAGTAGCCGTCCTCGCCGCGGATGAAGTCCTTGGTGCCGTCGATCGGATCGACCAGCCAGAACCGCGGCGCTCCGAGCGCGCCGGGTGCCGGCGCCAGCTCCTCGGAGATGATCGGATCGGCCGGGAAGCTCGCCGCGAGCCCCGCGACGATCAGCTCCGAGGCCCGGCGATCGGCCACGGTGACCGGCTCGTCGCCCGGCTTCATCTCGACCCCCAGCTCGCCGCGCTGCATCGCCGCGACCTCGGCGCCGGCGGTCCGCGCCAGCTCGATCGCGCGGGCCAGCTCGCGCGCGTAGCCGGCCGGTGGTTGCGCTGGTGGTTGCTCCGGCGGTGGTCCCGCCGGCTGCGTCAATTGCTGCCCCCGGCGGGCCACAGCAGGTGCTTGACCTCGTCGATCGTCGCCACCCGGCGGCCCGACAGCTTGACCAGCTCGGCCGCCGCGGCCACCAGCTCGCCGTTGGACGTCGCCATCTCGCCGGTCGGCAGGTAGAAGTTGTCCTCGAGGCCGACCCGGACATCGCCGCCGAGTGACAGCGCGGCCATCGCCAGCGGCCACTGCTCGCGGCTGATCCCGATGACCTTCCAGCGCGCGCCGGCCGGGATCTGCTCGGCCTGGAACGCGAGGTGGCGCGCGGTCGCCGGGATGCCGCCGAGCACGCCCATGATGAACGAGAAGTGGAACGGCGGCTCGAGCAGGCCGAGCTCGACCAGCACGCGGTGCGAGTTGGTGTGCCCGGTGTCGAAGCACTCCATCTCGGGCTTGGCGTTGTGCTGCTTCATCTCGCGGGCGAACGCGAGGATGTCGTCGAACGGGTTGGCGAACACGAAGTTGAACGCGAACTGCTGCTTGCCCGGGTTCCACTTGGCGTAGTTCATCGAGCCCATGTTGAGCGCGGCGATGTGCGGCCGCAGCGCCAGGTGGCTGATCCGCTCGGTCATCGGGCCGGCGCCGCCGGTCGACCAGTTGATCAGCACCGGGCAGCGCTGCTTGATCTCGGCCATGATGCGGGCAAACGTGTCCTTGGACCACGTCGGCGAACCGTCGTCGTTGCGCGCGTGGATGTGCACGATCGCCGCCCCGGCCTCGTAGGCGCGCCGGGCCTCCTCGGCGATCTCGACCGGCGTGTACGGGATCGCCGGGCAGTGCTTCTTGGTCGTCACGGCACCGGTGAGGGCGCAGGACACGATGACTTTGTCGGCGTCGGCCACGGCGAGACAGTTTGCGGGAATGCCGGCGCCGGTCAAGGGCTTCGCGATCCCCGGCGCGCAGCCCCGGCCGCCGCGTGGGTGGGGCGGCGTTGCCGCGCCGTGTGCGGGAGCTGGCGCGCGGCGTCCGGCGTTGCCGGTGGGCTGTCCGGCGTCCGGACGAATCGGACAGATCGTCGCGCAATCCTGCGCAGTTACGTTGGCGCACCGCGTGCTGTGTGCGGGCGCCATGCAGGAATTTTCGAACCTCGATCGCTGCGCGGCCTTCGTGGCCGCGCGCTCCACCATGGCCTCCGTACAGCACGCCGTGCGCGGCTGGCCGCCGGCGCTGGCGGCCCGGACGCGGCGCGCGGCGGCCACGGCGGTCGACATCACCGCGGAGGCGACCTCGCACCGCCACGCCTCGGCCGATCGGCGGCGCTGCCTGCGCGACGCGATCACCAGCGCGATCGGCGTGGCCGACGCGGTCGACCGGGCACGCGCGCTCGGGTTCGACGACGATCAGCTCGACGAGCTGCAGCGCGTGGCCGGCCGATCGGTCGCGCTGCTCGGCATGTTCCTGCACGCCAACACCTCGCCGATGCCGGAGTCGTAGCCGCTCGCGTCCGGGCGTCAGCCGAACGCGAACCGCGGCACGTCGCGCAGGTCCTCGATCACCCGGCCGCGCGGGTGGTCCGCGACGAACGCGCGCTCGTAGCCGGGCGTGTGGCCGGACGACACCAGGCCGACCCGCGCGCCGAGCGCGAGCGGCATCGCGAGATCGAGCTCGAAGATGTCGCCGATCACCACCAGATCGGCGAACCCGGCGCCCGCGCCGTCGAGGATCGTCCGGAGGATCTCGTAGTAGTGCCGGCGGCGCAGCAGCACGGGCCGCGCCAGGCCGGGCAGGGCGAGCGTGGCGGGCGCGCCGTCCCAGCTGTCATCGACGTCGAACTTGCGGGCGTGGCCGCGGACCCGTGAGGTCAGCCACGCGACGCCGGGCGCCTCGCGATCGAGCGCGGCGACCTTGCCGGCCACCGCGTGGGTGTCCGAGTTGGTGACGATCCACGACTGCGTCCCGCTGAGCGCGCTCAGGACCTCCGCGGCGCCGGCTCGAAACACGGGGTGGCTGAGCGTCTTGGCGTAGTTGTACTTGTACAGCACGCTGCCGAGCAGCCGGCCGCGATCGGTCGGGCTGGGGATCGCGTCGAACCGATCGAGGATGCGGTTCGCGATCGGCACCATCCGCAGGTAGGGATCGACCGTGGCCGGCGCCACCGCCCGGTTCATCCACAAAAATGGATGAGTTTCGGGGGCTCGCATCAGCTCGGCGTCGACCTCCTCCGCGATCGCTCGGACCTCTGGGTCGCCGGCCGGCCGGCCGACCAGCGCGCATAGATCATCGAGGTAGCCATCGCGGAATGGACGGCCCTCCGCTTCGGCGTCGGTCATCGTGCCATCGAAGTCGAGGACGAGGATCGGCATGGGGCGCCCATCATACGCACAGGATGCCGCCGTTCGCAGCGCCTGATCCTTCCAGCCCCCAAACTGTTCGCACGTGTCGCCTCCAGCCCCCTGGGAATCGCTCGGGCCGGCTGGGCTTCGCCCAAAAAACAGGTCGCGTGAGCTGCTCCCGACCCGACCCCTGTCCCGCGAGCTCACGCGACCTGACCAACCCCCGAATCCGTGCAAGTGACCCGACCGATCGTCCCCCCAGTCGTCCCCCGATCGTCCCCGTTCGTCCGCCGCGTTGCTGTCCCCCGTCGCTCGTGCCCCCACCAGCCTCTGTTCCCCCCCGCCAACCGACCCCCTTTCCGCCTCGCCCAACCCGACCGGACAACCCCACCAACATCCCCCGGCTCATCCCCCAACCCCCAACCTCGCCCAACCCGACCCTTACCCCCCCGACCCCT
>DATBBB010000343.1:0-26590 GCA_036271215.1 Kofleriaceae bacterium
AGGACTACAGCGTGAGTCCCTCCCCACCGCATCGATGCGCCGCAGTTCCCGCAGTTCCCGCAGTGCCCGCAGTGCCCGCAGTGATCAATGCGTCAGTCCAGGCCGAGCGCCTCGAGGTCGTCCTCGTCGAGCCCGAAGTAGTGGGCGGTCTCGTGCAGCACCGTGATCCGGATCTCTTCGGCGAGGTGGTCGGCGTCGACCGAGGCGCGCTGCAGGTTGCCGCGGAACAACAGGATGTTGGTCACCGTCGGGGCCAGCGCGCCGTCGTCGGGCATCGGCGTGCCCTGGAACAGCCCGAGCAGCCGCGGGTCGACGCCGTCGCTGACCAGCGCCTCGGACGGCACGTCGTCGATCAGGATCGGCACCCGCTCGAGCTGCTCGTGGATCTCGGGCGGCAGCTCGGCGAGGGCCTCGCTCGCGATCCGCTCGACCTCGTCCTCGGTGATCGTCAGCGGGCCGGGCGGCAGGGCGAGGTCGAGCTGGCGGACCTCGAGCCACGCGGCGGCCATCGCGGCGCGGTCGCCGGTGTGCTCGTGGACCCGGCCGAGCACGTGGAGCGCGTCGGCGCGCAGGTCGTCGCGACCCTGGGCCTGCGCGACCTCGATCCAGCGCTTGGCGCCGTCGGGATCCTCGGCGGCCAGCGCGAGCTCGGCGAGATCGAGCGCGAGCTCGGCGTCGTCGAGCATCGAGCTCGACAGCTCGGCGAGCGCCTCGCGGGCCGCCGCGGGCTCGCCGCGCGCGACCAGCGCCTGGGCCTTGATGTAGATCGCCTCGATCAGGTCGGCCTCCTCGTCGATGAAGGCGAACGCGCCCTGCACGGTGTCGAGCGCGGCGTCGGGGTCGCCGAGGCCTTGCAGCTCGAGCCGGGCGACGCAGATCCGCGGCATCGGGTCATCGGGCCGCAGCTCGACGAGCTGGCGATACTGGGTGAGCGCGTCGTCGATGTCGCCGCTGGCCTCGGCGACCGCCGCGGCCAGCGCGACGACGTCGGGGTTCTTGCGGTCAATGCGCTGGCAGCGCTCGACGATCGAGGCGGCATTATCGATCTCTCCGGCCTCGAGGGCTTCGAACCCACGTTCGAGGTCGGCGAGCAGGCGTTCCGTACGGGACATGGGCAATGGAGTACCGCGATTTGCGGTGACGCGCAGGCCTCGCTATCGTCGCGCTGTGACAATCGCGCTGCGCACCGTGTTCCTGGCCTGGATCCTCGTCCTCGCCGCCTGTCCGGGGCGCCAGACACGGCATACGCTGGTCCCCGACGTCCCGACCAACGGCGACGAGGCCGCGCGCCACCGGTTCCAGGACGCGCGAACCCGGTTCTTGCGCGACGGCAAGGACACCGGCGAGTTCCGCCGGATCGTCTCGGAGTTCCCCGAGGATCCGATCGTGCCGTTCGCCCAGCTCTACGCCGGGATCGCCGACGTCAAGGCGCGCAAGCTCGGCCGCGCGGTCAAGGCCCTGTCCGAGGTCGTCGAGGCCAAGGCCGATCCGGGGCTGACCGCGCGCGCCAGGCTGTTCCTCGGGATCGCCCGCAACTACCAGGGCGACCCGGCGGGCGCGCTCGAGCTGCTGAAGGCCGGCGATCGCGAGGTCGAGGACGACGATCGCACCGAGTACCTCGCCGCGCTGGCCTATGCGACCGCCGCCGCCGGCGAGCCGCCGGTCCGCTCGCTGGCGATGTTCGATCAGCTGTACCCGCGGGTCACGCCGACCGAGCAGGCCGCGATCGTCGGCCGGATCGAGGAGGTCGTCGCCGGCGCCGGCACCAACCTGGTGCGCCGCGCGTTCGACGAGCTGCCGGATCGCAAGGGCCCGAGCGTCGCGATCGTGGCGAGCCGGCTGGTCGAGCTCGCCGAGCAGGCGGGCAACCCGAGGGAGGCGCAGCGGATGCGTGAGATCGCGGCGCCGGCGCGGGCCGCGCTCGGGTTGCCGCGGGCGATCATCGCCCAGGCCGCGGCGGCCGGGGGCGGCTCGACCACCGGCGTGCTCGGCGCGGTCGTCCCGCTCGGCGGCAAGTCGAACCGGGTCGCCGAGGCGGCGGTCGCGGCCTTGGGGCTCGCGGCGGGGATCGGCGATGGCAAGGCGGTCGCGGCGATCGAGATCCGGGCGGCGGGCGAGGGCGACGCGATCGGCGCGGCGGTCGAGGGCCTGGCGCACGCCAGCGTCATCGCGATCATCGGCCCGACCGATCACGAGGCGGTCGACGCCGCCGGGCCGCGCGCCGACGCGCTCGGCGTGCCGCTGCTCAGCCTCAGCGGGCGCGCCGAGAAGCACGCCATGTTGCCCCACGTGTTTCACGTGATGCACTCCGGCGAGGCGCGGTCGCGGGCGCTGGCCCAGCGCGCGATGGCGCGCGGCGTGACCAGGTTCGCCGTGCTCGCCCCCGACAACGGCTACGGCAAGTCGCTGACCGCGGCGTTCGTCGACGAGGTCGCCCGGGGCGGCGGCGCGATCGTCTCGAACGTGACCTACAAGGCCGACACCAAGTCGTTCGCCGGCATCGTCGGCCAGCTGTCGGGTACGTGGGACGCGATCTTCATCCCCGAGAACGCCGTGACGCTCGCGCTGATCGCCCCGGCGCTCGACGCCACGGCCACCAAGCCGCGGCCGCTCGGCACCAAGAAGATCCGCGGCGGCGGCCGTCCGGTGCTGCTGCTGTCGACCGCCGAGAACCTGTCGGGCGCGTTCCTGATCGACGCCGGCCGCCACGCCGAGGGCGCGTTCCTTGCGCCCGGCTACTACCCCGACGATCAGGATCCGGCGAGCAAGGCGTTCGTCGATCGGTTCATCGCCGCGTTCGGCCGCGCGCCCGGCTTCGTCGAGGCCTACGCGTACGACGCCGCCCAGCTCGCCGCCGCCGTCGGCGGCAACGGCCGCGCCGGGCTCACCGCGGGGCTGGCCAAGGCCCAGTTCGTCGGCCTGACCGGCACGATCCGGTTCGACGCCGATCACCGCCGGGCCGATCCCGGGGTCATCTACAGCGTCGTCGAGGACAACGGCAACTACGCGATCCGGGTCTCGAAGTAAACCGCCGCCGCTCGCAGCGGATGCGATACAAGCACCGCATGGCGAGCTTCGACCCCGGAAACCGCTTGATCGCCGCGCTCGACGCGCCGTCTCGCGCCGACGCCGACGCGCTGACCCACCGGCTCGCCGGCGTGCCGAGCTGGGTCAAGATCGGCCTCGAGCTGTTCTGCGCCGCGGGCCCCGCGATCGTCGCCGACTACGTCGCGCGCCACCACCGCGTGATGCTCGACCTCAAGCTCCACGACATCCCCGAGACCGTCGCGCGCGCGACCGCTCGGGTCGCCGGCCTCGGCGCCGGCCTCCTGACCGTCCACGCCGGCGGCGGCCGCGCCATGCTCGAGGCCGCGGTCCGCGCCGCGGGGGCCACCCGGGTGCTCGCGGTCACCGTGCTGACCTCGCTCGACGACGCCGACCTCGCCCAGATCGGCGCCCGCGGCCCGGTCCGCGACCTCGTCCTCCAGCGCACCGAGCTCGCGATCGCCGCGGGCTGCGCCGGCGTGGTCGCCTCACCGCTCGAGATCGCCCCGATCCGCGCGATCGCGCCCCCGGGCTTCCTGATCGTCACCCCCGGCGTCCGCCCCGCCGGCGCCGACGCCGGCGACCAGAAGCGGATCATGACCCCGCGCCAGGCCCGCGACGCCGGCGCCGACCTGGTCGTCGTTGGCCGCCCGCTGCGCGACGCCCCCGATCCCGCCGCCGCGGCGCGCCAGATCGTCGCCGAGCTGACCGGCGGCCTGACCGCCGAGCTTGCTGCCGAGCTGACCGCCGAGCTGGCCGCCGAGACCGGAGGAGCGCGATGACCAGCCCCGGCGATCGCGCGGTCTACGGTGCCGGCCCGGTCCGCGAGCTGATCGCGCGGCGCGCGAGCCACGTCCGCGCGGTCTGGGTCGATCCCCAGCGCGCCGGCCGCTCGACCAGCGATCCGGTCGCCGCGATCGTCGTCGCGGCCCGCGCCGCCGGCGTGCGGGTCGAGGATCGCGACCGCAAGTCGCTCGATCAGGCCACCGGCCCCGACGCCCGCCACCAGGGCGTGGTCGCCTGGGTCGGCCCGTTCGCGTACGCCGACCTGGCCTCGCTCCTGCCCGCGCGCGGCCCGGCCCTGATCGTCGCGCTCGACGGCGTCGAGGACCCACGCAACCTCGGCGCGATCCTGCGCAGCGCCTACCTGCTCGGCGTCGATGGCGTGATCATCCCCGAGCATCGCGCCGCCCAGGTCACCGCGATCGTCACCAAGGCCAGCGCCGGCGCCAGCGAGCTGGTCCCGATCGCCCAGGTCGGCAACCTGGTCCGCGCGCTCGACGAGCTCCGCGAGCTCGGCCTGTGGCGGGTCGCGGTCGCGGCCACCGACACCGCCCAGCCGATCGAGACCATCGACGGCAGCCTCGCGCTCTGCCTCGTGCTCGGCGCCGAGGGCACCGGCGTCCGCCCGCTGGTCGCCAAGAACTGCGACTTCCACGCCATCATCCCGATGGCCACCGGCCGCGACGCCATCGGCTCGTTCAACGTCTCGGTCGCGGCCGCCCTGGCGCTCTACGCGATCCGCCGCCAGCGCACTGGCTAAGCGTCGATCTTCTCGAGGAAGCTGGTCTTCAGCAGCTTCTCGCCGTGGACCGGGAAGAAGGTGTAGACCGAGTCGCCCACCACGCGCACGACCTCGCCCTCGCCCCACGTCGCATGGCGCACCAGGTCGCCCTTCTCGAGCGGGCCGAACACCGGGCGCTTGACGCGCTCGATCTTCAGCGCGCGGCCCCGGCCGGCGCCCCGGTTGCGCCGCAGCGCCTCCTCGAGCAGCGCCTTGCGCGTCTCCGGATCTCCGCTGCGCCGCGCCGCCAGCGTGGCCGCCACGTGCTCCAGCTCCTGCGCCGTCGGCGGCGCGGACTTCGCCGCGCGCATGCAGTTATCGCAGGTGCCGCACGCCGGGTGATCGGTGTACCCGAAGTAGGTGACGAGCAGCCGGGTCCGGCACAGGTGCGACTGCGAGTAGCGCAGCATCGCCGCCAGTCGCGCGCGATCCTGCGCGCGTTTCTGCTCGTAGCGGCTCGCCGCGCGCGCCAGGTCCTCGATGCTCGGCGGCTCGGTCGCGAGCGGCGCGAACCGCGCGCCCGGGGCCTCCGCCGCGAACCCGACCTCCTTCAGGAACGACAGCACCACGCGCGCCTTCTTCGCCGGCGCATCCGCGCGCTCGGCGATGTCCTTGACCGGCACGTAGACGTCGTCGTGATCGTCGGTGTCCGGGCTCGCGACCCGGCCGTGCGTGACGTAGACCAGCGCCTCGGCCACCGCGCGGGTCTGCTCCGGCGTCGGGTAGCGCCCGCCGAGGAAGAAGCTCTGGATCCGCTTGTCCTCCGGCTGGTAGAGCAGCACGCAATCGGCCGGGGCGCCATCGCGGCCGGCGCGCCCGGCCTCCTGGTAATAGCTCTCGAGCGAGCCCGGGAAGTTGTAGTGGATGACGAACCGCAGGTCCTGCTTGTCGACCCCGAGCCCGAACGCGTTGGTCGCGATCATCAGCCGCGGCTCGCTGTGCTCCATGAACGCGCTCTGGACCCGCTCGCGATCCTTGGCGCGCATCCGGCCGTGGTAGCGGCCGCACTCCACGCCCTGCGACCACAGGAAGTCCGCGAGCGCGTCGACCGTCTTGACCGTGGCGGCGTAGATGATGCCGCAGCCCGGCGTCTTCTCGATCAGCCGCAGCAGCAGCGCCTGCTTCTTGCGCTCGCTCGACGCCTTGATGACGTGGTAGCGCAGGTTCGGGCGATCGAGCCCGATGTCGATCACCGACGCATCCGCCGTGCTCAGCTGCAGCTGGGCGAGGATGTCGTCCTTGACCTTGGGCGGCGCGGTGGCGGTCAGCGCCAGCACCGGCGGCCGGCCGAGCGCGCGCACCGCCTCGCCGAGCCCGAGGTACGCCGGGCGGAAGTCATGGCCCCACTGCGAGATGCAGTGCGCCTCGTCGACCACGAACAGCGCCACGCGCACCGCCGCGAGCCGCTCGCGGAACCTGGGCTCGCCGAGCCGCTCGGGCGTCACGTAGGCGATGCACGGCCGGTTCTCCGACAGCCGCGACAGCGCGGCGTGCTCGTCGCGCGGCGACAGGGTCGAGTCGAGCCGCAGCACCTCGATGTGGAGCTCGGCGAGCTTGTCGTGCTGATCCTTCATCAGCGCGATCAGCGGCGACACCACGAGCGTGATGCCATCGAGCTCGAGCGCCGGCAGCTGGTAGCACAGCGACTTGCCGGCGCCGGTCGGCATGATCGCGAGCGTGTCGATGCCCGCCAGCACGTTGCGGATCGCGAGCGCCTGGCCGGGGCGGAACGCCGAGATCCCGAACCGGCGCTTGCCGAGCTCGATCATCCGCGCGTCGACCACCGCGGCGTGTGCGGCTTGCGCTTCGGAGATGACCTCCGCGTCGTGGCCGGGCTCGCCTACGTCGTGATCGCCGGCGTCGGCGACCTCGCTATCGAGCGCGAGCACGCCGAGCGCCGGATCGGTATCGACGACGATCGTATCGTCATCGGCTTCCAGCGCGGCGAAAGGCACCAGGTCACGCGTCCCACGCGCGACCTGGAGGGTCGCGGCCGCAAGGTCTCGGGTGCCGCGAGCCAGCTTGGTCAGCTTGGGCTCCGGCTCCGGCGTGGCGACGCGCTTTCGTCCACTGCGCTCTGGTACGAGGCTTTTGGACATCAGCCTTTACCGTCGCCCGGAACCGGGAGCCCTGCAAGGGAAACGTAGTGAGATAACACTGCGTCACGGATGACTTGTTGGCACTGCCGTCGACCTGCGACACCGATCACCAACATCGCACCTCAAACACAAACTCTGTCTGACGAGCATGCGTGGTCAGATCGTTGCGGATGACAACGTGGGGCGACCAGCACCCTGCGCGCGAGCGCACGGACACGCGACTACTCGATCTGGTTGCACGCGGACCAGCGCCGCCGGCAACTTCGACTGCCCGATAGTGCGGCACCATCGATCTCCACAGGCTCCACAGGCTCCACAGGCCTTGCAGTCTGTACGCGGTTCGTGACAATCGCGGGCCATGCCTTTGCTCGATGGTCTGAAGGTCGTGCGCTCCAACATCCATGGCTATGGCGGCGTCACGACGCGCCCGTACCGGCGCGGCGAGATCCTGTGCTACGGCGACGGCATCCTGTACACCGCCGACGACGAGTTCGACGATACCTACTCGCTGGTGATGTCCGAGGACGACTCCGAAGGCCGCGGCCAGCTGTTCTGGGATCTGGTGTGTCAGACCCGGTGGTTCAATCACTCATGCGACCCCAACACCGAGGTGATGCTCGAGTGGGATGCGGTCAAGGACACGATGGCCGCATGGTGGGTGGCGCTGCGCGACATCCCCACCGGCGAGGAGGTCACGTATGACTATGCGTTCGTCGCCGACGTCGCCGAGCCGTGCCACTGCGGCGCCGCCCGGTGCCGCGGCGTGATCGTCGATCCGGATCCCGAGAACACCGCCAGGCTCGCCCCGGACCTGCGCGCGCGGCTGCGCCCCGGGGTGTAGCGCGATCCATGATCGCGCGGCGATCCCAGGGATCGCGTGGCGATCCGGGCCCCCGGGATCAGCCGGTCGCCGCGGCCGCGAGCATCGTCAGCCCGTCGCGGACGTAGGTCGATCCCGGGATCGCCTTGGCGGCGCGCTTGCCGACCGCCGCGAGCTCGGCGAGCGACGCGTACGACTTGGCCTGCGCGATCGAGATCGCCGCGATCGACACGCTCATGATCGGGAACCGGCGCTGCACGCCGAACCGATCCTTGGTCTCGATGTAGCCGTGCGCGCGGTCGGCGGGGTCGTAGTACAGCCGGATCAGGTGATCGAACCGCTCGCAGATCCCGCGGCAGACCTCGTCGGCGCTGTCCGCGGTGGTCACGAACACGAAGTCGTCGCCGGCGATGTGGCCGATGAAGTCGCCGGGGCTGCCGTTGCGGGTCACGACGTGGCGGATCACGTCGCCGGTCTGGCGGATCACCGCGTTGGCCTTGGCGTAGCCGTAGTAGTCGTTGAACGCCTTGAGGTTGTCGAGATCGAGGTAGCACGCGACCGCGCTGTGATCGGCGGTCGCGAGCCGGCGCTCGATCTCGGCCTGGATCGCGTCGGCGCCCGGGAGCTGGGTGGTCGGCGACGCGCCGAGCTCGCGGGCCTGGCGATCGAGCGCCTTGGCGACCCGGGCGAGCAGCTCGTCGGCGTCGAACGGCTTGACCATGTAGTCCTCGGCGCCCGAGCGGAACGCGCGGACCTTGTCGGCGGTGTCCGAGCGCGCCGACAGGAACATGATCGGCGCCATGCCGATCGCCGGATCGGCGCGCAGCATCTCGGCGCACCGGTAGCCGTCGATCCCGGGCATCAGGACATCCAGCAGGATCATGTCGGGCCGGAACCGGCGGGCCTCGGCGAGCGCGGCGTTGGCCGAGCCGGCGTCGCGGACCTGGTAGCCGCCGATCTCTAGGACCTCCCGGCAGATCGTCCGGATCGACGCGTCGTCGTCGATGATCAGCACGCGCGGCGCCTCGCGCCGGCCGGACTCGACCAGCCGCATGCAGGCGTCGCGGAACACCGCGGGCTGGATCGGGAACTCGAGCAGATCGTCGGCGCCGGCCGCGAGCAGATCGGCGCGCCGCTCGCCCTCGCCGACGACCATCACCGCGGTCTTGTGGGTGTCGGGGTCGTGCTCGAGGATCGCGAGCAGCGCGAGCGCGTCGGCCATCGCGCCGGCGACCACGGCGATCGCCGGGTGCTCGGTGCGCGCGATCGCGAGCGCGGTGTCGACGTCGTGGGCGACCAGCACGCGATCGGTCAGCGCCATCAGCAGGCCCTTGATCAACAGCGCGCGGCGCGGATCGTCGTCGGCGACCAGCGCGCACGACCCGTCGCCGAGCACGCGGCGGCGCGGCTGGGTATCGAGCGGCAGCTGCACGGTCTTGTCGGGCATCGCGGTCGACGGCAGCGTGAACACGAACTTGGTGCCGTTGGTCGCCGACTCGACCCAGATCCGGCCGCCGTGGGCCTCGATGATCGTGCGCGAGATCGACAGCCCGAGCGCGGTGCCGCCGACCCGCCGGCTCGACGCCGAGAACGGCTCGAACACGCGCTCGCGGTCCTCGGCGGGGATCGGCTCGCCGGAGTTGTAGACCGACACGCCGACCGCGTCCTCCGACAGCGGCGGCCCGAACACCTGGACGTCGATCACGCCGCCGGTCGGCGCGAACCGGATCGCGTTGGTCATCAGGTTGCCGAGCACCTGCGACAGCCGCTCGGGGTCGCCGAGGATCGCGATGTCCTCGGCCGAGGCGCCGAGCACGATCGTCAGCTGCTTGGTCGCCGCCGCGGCGCGGTAGCGATCGATGACCTCGCGCGCGAGCCGATCGAGCTGGACCGGGGTCGCGGCCAGCGTGATCGAGCCGGCCTGGGCGCGCGCCAGATCGAGCAGCTGATCGACGAGCTGGTTCATCCGCGTCGTGGCCTGGCGCGCCATCTCGACGTAGCGCAGCTGCTTGTCCGACAGCGGCCCGGCGTAGCCCGACAGTACGATATCGAGTGCGCCGGCGACCGAGGTCAGCGGCGTGCGCAGCTCGTGCGACATCACCTGAGCAAACTCGGCGCGGCGCCGGGCGAGATCTGCAGTGTCTCCGAGGTCGCGCAGGATCACGATCGCGCCGAGCGCGGTGGTGCCGTCGCGCAGCGGCGTGACCACCGAATGCAGCGAGCGATCGCCGATCCGGACCTCCTCGCGCACCGGCTGGCCGTCGGCGGCTCCCGCCGCGAGCTCGAACGGATAAAACCCGACAGTATCCTTGAGGTATGTGGTGTCGATCTCTGCGTCGAGCGGAATGCACAGCATCTCGCGCGCAGCGACGTTGACGAACACCTCGCCCGATCGCGTATCGGCCACGATGGCACCATCTGCCATCGCACTGATGGCTTGTCGGAGGAGGCCGATCGACCCGGGTGGCATCTGTTAGCAATCATACCCAATTCGGTGGCCGTGCGGCAGGCACCAACGTGGGTTTATGTAGGATGCGAAACTTCGGGCTGACGGCGGAACGTGCGCTCGAGCGCCGCGTACATGCCGCCGCGCGCGATCAGCTCGTCGTGCGTGCCTTGCTCGACCACCAGGCCCTTGTCCATCACGACGATCAGGTCGGCGTTGCGGATGGTCGACAGCCGGTGCGCGATCACCAGGGTCGTCCGGCCCTTCATCAGCTCGGCGACGCCGCGCTCGATCAGCTCCTCGGCCTCGGGGTCGACGTGCGCGGTCGCCTCGTCGAGGATCAGGATCTCGGGGTCGCGGAGCAGGGCGCGGGCGAACGCGACCAGCTGGCGCTCGCCGGCGGAGAAGTTGGCGCCGCGCTCGGCGACCGGGGTGTCCAGGCCGCTGCCGCGACGGACCAGCGCGCGATCGAGCCCGACCCGGTGGACCGCGGCGTCGAGCGCGGGCACGCCGAACGGCTTGCCGAGCGCGATGTTGTCCGCGAGCGTGCCGGCGAACAGGATCACGTCCTGCGAGACCACGGTGATCCGCCGGCGCAGCTCGCCGAGCGCGAGATCGCGGACGTCGACGCCGTCGATCCGGATCGCGCCGCGATCGCGCTCGTAGAGCCGGGTCAGGAGCTTGATCACGGTCGACTTGCCCGAGCCGGTGGCGCCGACCACGGCGACCGTGGCGCCGCGCGGCACGCGGACGTCGATCCCGCGCAGCACCGGCTCGGCGCCGTAGCTGAAGTGGACGCCGGCGAGCTCGACCGCGGGGGTGGCCGGCGCCGGCGTGGTGACGATACCGCCGGCGAGCTCGGACGCGCGCGTGACCCGCACCGGCTCGCGGGCCTCGGGCTTGGTCACCATCGCCTCGTTGGGCGCCTCGCCGTCGCGCTCGTCGGTGTCGAGCAGCTGGAAGATCCGCTCGCTCGCCGCCATCGCGCCCTGCATCACGGCGTACTTGGCCGACAGCTCGCGCAGCGGCTCGAAGAACCGGCCGATGTACTCGATGAACAGCACCACCAGGCCGATCGTCGCGACATCCTGGGCGTGGTGCCCGGCCGCCCACCACATCACGCCGCCGATCGCGATGTAGCCGATCGCCTCGACCAGCGCGTACATCGCGGCGTCGGCGCGGATCTGCGGCAGGTAGGCGTCGCGGTGGCCGGCGTTGATCTCGTCGTACTCGCGCTGCGCGATCGTGGCGCGCCCGAGCAGCTGGACGACCCGGATCCCGAACAGGTGCTCCTGCGCGAACCCGTTCATCGCCGCCAGTCGGACCCGGATCTGGCGGAACGACGTGCGCATCGCGCGCCGCGCGTACTCGACGATCACGAACAAGAGCGGCAGGGTGATGAACGTCATCAGCGACAGCTGGACGTCGAGGTACAGCATGATCCCCACGATCGCGATCGCCTTGAGCGCGTCGCCGACGATCGTGATCGCGCCCTGCGAGAAGATCTCGTTGAGGCTCTCGATGTCGTTGGTCATCCGCGTCATCAGGCGGCCGACCGGGATCTTGTCGAAGAACGCCGCGCGCTGGGCGAGCACGTGATCGAAGATCGAGATCCGCAGGTCGTGCATCGTGCGCTGGCCGGCGAGCTGGACCATCCACTGCTCGACGAAGGTCATGAGATTCTGGCCGATGACCAGGCCGACGTAGCCCAGGCCATCGAGCGGCAGCGCGGCGGCGTCGCCGGTCATGATGTGGTGGGTCAGCGCGTAGACCAGCAGCGCGGGCTGGGCGAGCTCGAGCCCGAGCCGGACCAGCATGAAGCCGACCCACGCGATCAAGAGGCGGACGTGCGGCCGGACGTAGGTCGCGATCCGGCGCATCAGCCGGACGTCGTAGGCCTTGCCGAGCACGGCCTCGGCCTCGACGCCGGATCGCCGCGGGCCCACGGGCCCGATCGGCCCCGCCGGGACGATCGCCGCCATCAGCCTGCCTCCTGGCGTGGCCGCGCGGTCGTGCGGGCCTCGTCGAGCTCGGTCTCGAGCTGGGCGCGGTACAGCTCGCTGTACAGCCCGCCGGCGGCGAGCAGCTGCGCGTGGGTGCCGCGCGCGACGATCTTGCCCTCGTCGACGACCAGGATCTGATCGGCGTCCTTCATCGCCGCCACGCGGTGCGAGATCAACACCGCGGTCCGGCCGTGCATCACCGCGCGCAGGTGGCCGAGGATCAGCTGCTCGGTCTCGGCGTCGACCGATGACAGCGAGTCATCGAGCACCAGCAGCCGCGGCATCGCCGCCAGCGCCCGGGCGAGCGCGACCCGCTGGCGCTGGCCGCCGGACAGCGTGATGCCGCGCTCGCCGACGATCGTCGCCAGGCCCTCGGGCATCACCGCGAGATCGCGGACCAGCCCGGCCGCCACCGCGGCGGCGTTGACCTTGGGCTCGCCCGACAGATCGACCGCGCGGGCGATCGCCCCGGCGCGCTCGAGCTCGCGGGCGCGCGCGGCCGGGATCGCGGTGCCGCCGCTGTAGCCCATCGCGATGTTGTCCGCGATCGTGGTCGAGAACAGGAACGCCTCCTGCGGCGCGTAGCCGATCTGGGCCCGCAGCGACGCCAGCGGGATCGCCGTGATGTCGCGGCCGTCGATGAAGATCGCGCCGGCGGGCACCGCGGTCAGCCGGCACAGCGCCTCGACCAGGGTGCTCTTGCCCGAGCCGGTGCGGCCGACGATCGCGGTGACCGTGCCGGGCGAGAGCTCGAACGACACGCCGTCGAGGATCGGGCGCGTGCCGAGCTGGATCCGGAGGTCCACGACCTCGACGTGCGCGGGCTTGTCGGTGTGCGCGAGCGGCGGCTCGCTGCTATCGACGATGTCGGTCCGGGTCTCCCGCAGCTCGACCAGCCGGCTCCACGACGCGCGGCCGCGCTGGACCAGCGCGAGCATGAAGCCGAGCGTCATCGTCGGCCACACCAGCTGGGCGAGCAGCGACACGAACGCGGTGTAATCGCCGACCGTGAGCTCTCCGTGGATCACCGCGCGGCCGCCGACCAGGATCAGGATCGCCAGGCCGATCGGCGCCAGCGTGCTGAGCGCGGGCCCGAGCTGGATCCGGACCTTGGCGGCCGCCATGTTCTTGTCGAGCAGGCGCTGGCTGCCCTCGAGGAAGCCGGTGCGGCGGACGTCCTCGAGCCCGTAGGTCTTGATGACCTGGATCGCGCCGAGGTTCTCCTGGATCTTCGCCGACAGCGTGCCGAGCTCGGCCTGGACCTCGCGCTGCGTGCGGTAGACCCGGCGCGACAGGGTCTGGCCGACCACGAAGATCAGCGGGTAGGGGATGATCGCGAGCAGCGCGACCATCGGATCCTTGAGCAGCATCCAGGTCAGCATCGCGGCGAACGCGGTCAGCGCGTTGGCCAGGTGGACCGCGCCGGCGCCCCACATCGCGCGCACGGTCTGCACGTCGTTGGTCAGCCGCGACATCACGTCGCCGGTCGGGTGATCGCGGTAGTAGCCCGGCGACAGGGTCATCACGTGGCCGAACAGCTCGCTGCGTAGGTCGAACTCCGCGGCGCGCGCCGCGTTGAAGATCCAGACCCGCGACGCGATCCGGGTCACGGCCCGGGCCAGCGCGAACGAGATCAGGAACAGCGCGGCCATCGGCACGGCGGCGGCCCGACCGTCCTTGAGCGCGTCGACCCCGGTGGCGAGGAACTTCACCACGCCCAGGCTGCACAGGTTGGTCGCCACCAGCATGACGACGCCGCCGACGATCGACCGGCGATACGGTTTGAGATACCCCAGGGAGCTACGCGCGGTCGCCACGGAAGAACGCTTGGTCTATCACCCAACCCGGGATCTGCGCACTCACCGACCGGGCGGGATCCGCGGATTGACCATTCCGGGGTCGCTATTTGCGAGCTGTGGTAGGAGCGGCGACGCGAGACTACCTGACGATACCCGTCGACGCCGATCCGCTGGGAGTAACCCCGCGAAAGGAATTGGCAGTCGGCGTTGTCAGCCGCGGGATGCGCCGGTAGCATCTTCACGCTCCGATGGCCGACCTGCCTGCGCTCCTCACCGCCCTCGAGCATGACCCGGACGACGCCCAGGCGCTCGCCGGGCTGGTCGAGGCCGCTCGTCACGCCCCCGTCGACGTACGCGCGATGCGGTTCGCATCGGCGCGCAAAGTGCTCGGTACGCGCGGCCGGCCCGACACCGTCGTCCAGCTGCTGGACGCCGAGCTGGCGGCGACGCCGGAGCTCGCGCGCCAGGCCGAGCTGTGGCTCGAGAAGGGCATGGTGCTCGACGGCGAGCTGCTCGACGTGCCCGCGGCGCGCGCCGCGTTCGAGCAGGTCCGGGCGCTGCGCCCCGACGATGCCACCGCGGTCGAGATGGTCAAAGAAGCGCTCGGCGAGCTCGATGTCGCGGCGTCGAACTGGCAGAAGTTCGCCGACAAGTACGTCCAGGAAGCGAGCGCGTCGACCGATCGCAGCCTCGCGACCGGGCTCTACGTGTCCGCCGCCGAGGCCTACGTCCGGTTCCGGCCCGACGCGCCCGAGGCCGAGCAGCACCTGCGCAAGGCGCTCGAGGTCGACCCGCGCAACGCCAAGGCGGCGTTCCACCTCGCGCGGCTGTTGCACCGCGCCGAGCGCTGGGCCGAGCTCGCCAAGCACTACGAGGACCGCGCCGACACCGCGCCCGCGCTCGAGGACAAGGTCGCGGCGCTGATCGGGCTGGCCGGCGTGGCCCGCCGGCTCGACGACGCCGCGCGCGCCGACGCGGCGCTCCACCGCGCGCTCAAGCTCGATCCGGCGCAGCCCCAGGCGCTGCGGATCGTCGCCGAGGCCCAGGCCGCCGCCCAGGATTGGCCGGCGCTGATCGCGACCTACCAGGCGGCGCTCAAGGCGCGGCGCGACGACGATCTCGGCATGCTGCTGCAGGTCGCGATGGTGCTGTGGAAGCACACAGGCGATGCCGATCGCGCCGAGGACTACTTCCGGCGGGTCCGCAAGATCGATCCCGCGCACCCCGCGGCGATCGACTTCTACCGCGCGTACTACCCGGCCAAGGGCGAGAACCAGAAGCTGCTCGCGCTGCTGCGCCAGGTCGAGAAGTCGCCGCGCGCGATGACCGGCGACGGCAAGTCGCGGCCGATCTCGATGGAGATCGCCACGCTCGCCGAGCAGCAGAACAACCCCGAGAAGGCGATCGAGGCCTGGAAGCAGCACCTGCGCGGCGATCCGTCGTCGAGCGAGGCCCGCGGTGCCCTGGCCCGGCTGTACCGCCGCACCGAGAAGTGGAACGCGCTGCTCGATCTGATGAAGGACGAGACCGAGCGGCTGCCCGAGACCGACGTCGCCGGCCGGGTCGCCCGGCTCCACGAGGTCGTCGAGATCTACCGCGACAAGCTGCGGCTCGACGTCATGGTGATCAACACCTACAACGCGATCCTCAAGATCGATCCGGAGAACCGGCGCGCCAGCGACGAGCTCGCCGCGAAGTACCGCGCGCTCGGCCGGTGGAACGATCTGATCGCGATCCTGACCCGCAAGAGCGAGATCGGAGAGCTCGCGGCCGCCGAGCGGATCGCGCTGCTGCGCGAGATCGCCGATCTGTGGGCCGAGCGGTTCGGTAACTTCGCCAACGCGATCAAGCCGCTCGAGCGGATCGTCGAGCTGTCGCCGGGGGACCCCGACGCGGTCACCCGGCTCAAGGAGATCTATACCAAGCGCCGGCAGTGGCGCGCGCTGATCGACGTGCTCGGCCGCGAGGCCAGCGTGCTCGACGGCACCGACAAGCGCGCCAAGCAGGCCGAGATGGCCAAGCTCGCCGCCGAGCGGCTCGGCGATACCCGGCTCGCGATCGAGATCTACAACTCGGTGCTCGCGGACGGTCCGGAGGTCAGCGCCATCGGCGCCATCGGCGACACGCTCGCCGCGCTCGCGGCGCTGTACGAGCGCGAGAAGCGCTACCTCGCGCTCGCCGAGATCCTGCACCGCCAGCGCGCGTCGGCGACCGGCAAGGACGCGATCGCGCTGCTCGAGAAGCTCGGCCAGATCTACGCCGATCGGCTCGGCTCGCCCCAGCAGGCCGCCGCGGCCTGGCAGGATGTCCTCGACGTCGAGCCCGGCCACGCCAAGGCGCTGCGCACCCTGCGCGAGCTGTACGCGACCGCCGGTGACTTCGCCGGGCTCGAGCGGCTGTACGCCCGGCTCGGCCAGCAGGAGGAGCTGGTCGATGCGCTGCTCGGGATCGCCGATCGGCTCGAGGCCAAGGCGTCGCGGCTGCCGCTGATCGAGCGCGCCGCCCAGCTCGCGCAGCAGCGCGCCGACACCGCCAAGGACACCGCCGCGACCCAGGCGCTCGAGCGCGCGCGCCAGGTCTGGGAGCGCGTGCTGTCGGTCGATCCGCAGCACACCGCCGCCGCCACCGCGCTGGCGCCGATCTACGCCCGCCAGGAGAAGTGGTCGCGGCTCATCACGATGCTCGAGATCGAGCTCGCGGCGGCGCCCGACGTCGCGGCGCGGCTGGCCAAGATCGCCGAGATCCGCTCGCTGTGCGAGCAGCGGCTGGCGTCGCGCACGCTGGCGTTCACCTGGACGGTGCGCGCGTTCGAGCTCGATCCGGCGAGCGAGGCGCTGTACGCCGACGTGCTGCGGCTCGCCAACGAGCCCGATCAGTGGCGCGAGGTCGCCGCGGCGTTCGAGCGCCAGGTGAAGGCCCCGGCGCTGGCCGATCCGGTCAAGCTCAAGCTGACCCGCGAGCTGGCGCGGATCGCCAGCCGCCGGCTCGCCGATCCCGAGCGCGCGCGGACCTACCATCGCCAGGTGCTGGGGCTGTCGCCCGACGACCGCGAGGCCGAGCAGCACCTCGAGGAGCTGGCGATCCAGCTCCACGACTGGCCCGAGCTCCTGGCGTCGTACCGCCGGCGCGCGGCGCGCGAGAAGGACGCGACCGAGCGCGCGTCGCTGCTGATCGAGATCGCCTCGCTGCAGGAAGAGAAGCTGGTCGATCTCGACGGCGCGGCGGCGACCTACCACGAGGCGCTCGCGGCGATGCCGGGCCAGCTGCGCGCGCTGCGGGCGCTCGCCCGGATCGAGGAGGCGCGCGGCGACTGGGAGTCGCTGGTCGCCGTGCTCGCCCAGGAGCTGGCGCAGACCTCCGAGACCCAGGCCGGCCCGTCCGGCGTGGCGGGCCAGGCCCGGTTCGAGCTGGTGATGCGGCTCGGCGCGCTCGAGCAATCGAGCCTCGAGCGGCCGGACCGCGCGCTGGCGTGGTTCCGCGACGCGCTCGCGGTGCCGCTCGGCGCCGGATCCACCCTGCGGCCGGCCGCGGTCACCGCGATCGTGCGGCTGATCCTGCCGCCGGCGCGCCCGGACCAGATCGACGCCGCCGAGCGGGTGGCCGCGGCGCGGCTCGTGCTGCCGCACCTCGAGGCCGGCCGCGCGGTCGCCCAGCAGGCCGCGGCGCTGGAGGTCATCCGCGGCGGCGCGGCGACCGACCCGGCCGAGCGGCTCGAGCTCGATCGCCAGCTGATGCGGCTCTACCACGGCGAGCTCGGCGATCCGGCCGCGGCGTGGGTCACCGGGCTGCGCGTGGTCGCGGCGGATCCCGGCGATGACGAGGTCCGCTCGGCGCTCGGCGTGCTCGCCGGCCAGCTCGGCCGCGACGGCGAGTGGGCCCGGGTGCTCGACGACGCGCTCGCGGCGCTGCGCCAGGCTGGCTCGCCGGCCCAGATCCGCGCGGTCGCCACCGAGCTCGCCCGGCTCGCCGGCGATCGGCTCGGCGATGGCGCCACGGCGGATCGCGCGTGGCGGATCGTGCTCGACGTCGAGCCCGAGGCGCCCGATGCGTTCGACGCGCTGACCCAGGCGGCGCGCGGCGACAGCCGGTGGCCCGATCTGCGCGCGCTGCTCGAGCGCCGCACCGAGGTCACGAGCGATGGCGAGGTCCGGCTCACGGCGCTGCTCGAGCTCGCGGCGCTGGAAGAGGACATCCTCGGCCACGCCGAGGCCGCGATCGCGGCGCACAGCCGCGTGCTCGAGCTCGAGCCGGCCTACCTCGACTCGTACCGCGCGCTCGAGCGGCTGTACGCCGGGGCGAGCCGGTGGCAGGACCTCGAGGCGCTGCTCGCCCGCCAGGCCGACGTCGTCACCGCGCCGGCCCGGCTGGTCGATCTGGCCTACCGCCGCGCCGAGCTGTTCGCGCACCGGCTGGCCGTGCCGATGCGCGCGGTCGATCTGCTCGAGGAGGTCATCGCCAGCCAGCGCGGCCACGCCGATGCCCGCGAGCTGCTCGAGGAGCTGCTCGGCAACGCCGAGCGCCAGAGCGGGGCGGTGGTCGCCGAGCCGAGCCCGTCGGCGAGCATCGGGGCGGCGATCGGCGCCGCGCTCGGGGCGGCGGTGGATGCCGCGGGCGCCGCCGAGGCGCGCCAGCTGATCGCGCGGGTCGCGCGCCTGCTCGAGCCGCTCTACGAGCGCGACAAGCTGTGGAAGGATCTGGTCGGCGTGCTGCGCTCGCAGCGCCGGCTGGTCAGCGGCACCGAGGCGGTCGAGCTGCTGTCGCGGATCGCGGCGATCGAGGAGGCCGAGCTCGGCGCGCCGCGCAACGCGTTCGATGCCTGGATCGAGGTCCTCGCGCTCGATCCGACCCACGAGCGGGCGCGGGTCGAGCTGTCGCGGCTCGCCCGCGCGCTGGCCCGCTGGCCCGAGACCACGGTGGCGCTCGAGGCGGCGGTCCAGGCTGCGCCGGCCGGCGACGTCGCGACTCGCGGCGCGCTGCTCGGCGAGCTCGCGACCTACTACGACACCGAGCTCGGCGACGCCGGCAAGGCGATCGCGGCCTACCGCCGGCTGATCGAGACCGACGCGTCGAACCCGGTGACGATCCGGCGCGCCGGCGCGGCGCTGGCCCGGCTCTACGAAGACGCCCGGAGCTGGCCCGAGCTGCGCGCGGTGGTCCGCAAGCAGGCCGAGTGGGCGGAGGACGCGACCGAGCGCCGGGCGCTGCTCGCGCGGGTCGCCTCGCTCGAGGAGGATCAGCTCGCCGATCGCCCGGCGGCGATCGCGACCTGGCGCGACGTGCTGTCCGATCTGCCGACCGACGCCGGGGCGCTGCACGCGCTCGAGCGGCTGTACCAGGCGGCCGAGGCGTGGCGCGAGCTGATCGACGTCCTGCGCCGCAAGCTCGACCACGCGGCCGGCGACGACGCCAAGCAGCTGCTCGCGCGGATCGCCGAGATCCACGAGGTCATGCTCGAGGAGCCCGACGACGCGATCGCGGCGCACCTCGAGATCCTCGACCGCGACGCGGGCGATCGCCGTGCGCTCGACGAGCTTGCCCGGCTGTACCGCGAGGCCCAGCGCCACTCCGATCTGCTCGACGTGCTCGAGCGCCAGGCCCAGCTCGAGGGCGGCGGCGGGGCCGGGGCGACCGGGACTGCGCCTGGGTCTGCGATCGACCGCCACGTCGAGATCGCGCGCCTGCTGTCCGGGCCGCTCGCCCGGCCGACCGAGGCGCTCGAGCGCTGGTCCGGCGTGCTCGACGCCGAGCCCGAGCACCCGATCGCGACCGCGGCGGTCGAGGCGGCGGTCGGCGATCCCGATCTGCGCGCGGCGGCGGCCGGCATCCTGCGCCCGGTCTACGACGCGACCGCGCAGTACGGCAAGCTCGCCGCGCTCCAGCTGCGCGCGGCCGACTGGGCCGACGATCCGGGCGACAAGCTGCGGGCTTACATCGAAGTGGTCCAGCTCCGCGAGCACCGGCTCGACGACATCCCGGGGGCGTTCGATGCCCAGCTGCTCGCGCTGCCGTACGCCGCGGCCGAGCCGAACCTGGCGCGCGTGATCGCCGAGACCGAGCGGCTCGCCGGCGAGCTCGGCCGCGCGGCTGATCTGATCGACGCCTACCGCGCGGTTGCGCCCAACGTGCTCGACGCTGCGATCCAGCGCCGGCTCTACCTCGACGTCGCCGATCTATCGCGCGCGGTGCGCCAGGATCTGCCGCTCGCCGGCGAGTACTACCAGAAGGTCCTCGATAGCCAGCCCGACGATCGCCGCGCGCTGATCGCGCTCGAGAGCATCTACCGCGAGACCAACGACGACGAGCGGCTGGTCGAGATCCTGCTCCGCCAGGCCGACAGCGCGAGCGCGGACGTCGACGAGCGGGTCGGCGCGCTGGTCGAGGCGGCCGGGCTCTACGTCACGCTCGCGCGGCCCGACGACGCGATCGCGACCTGGGAGCAGGTGCTCGAGATCGCCCCCGAGCGCCGCGACGCGGTTGCCGCGCTCGAGGCGCTGTACCGCGAGCAGGAGCGCTGGCCCGATGTCGTCGAGCTCTACGAGCGCCGGCTCGGGTTCGCGACCTCGATCGAGGAGGCGGTCGCGCTGCGGGTCCAGCTCGGCGAGATCCACGAGCGCCACCTGCACGACATCGAGACCGCGATCGACAACTACGCTGCCGCGCTCGGCGGTGACTCGCGCCACAAGGTCGCGCTCGCGGCGATCGAGCGCTACCTGCAGGAGCCCGAGGTCCGCATGGTCGCGGCCGAGGTGCTCGAGCCGATCTACGTCGCGCAGCATCGCTGGCTCGATCTGATCCGGGTCTACGAGGCCAAGCTCGAGGGCGCGAGCGATCCGCGCGAGCGGCTGCGGCTGACCCGGTTCGTGGCCCGGCTGTTCGAGGAGCAGCTCGAGGACTTCGAGAACGCGACCCGGTGGTACGCCCGGCTGTTCCGCGAGTTGCCGAGCGATCAGGGGATCCGCGATCAGCTGCAGCGGCTGGCCTCGATCGTCGATAACTGGGCGTTTGTCGCCCAGACCTACCAGGACTACCTCGACGCCGAGACCGGCGACTCGTCGGATCTGCGCGACGTGGCGATCGCGGCGGCGACGATCTACGACCGCCGGCTCGGCGAGGTCGACCGCGCCTACAAGGCGTACCGCCGCGCGCTGGCGATCGCCGACGACGGCGTGCCCGACCCGCGCGAGCTGGTGCGCCGGCTCGAGGATCTGCTCGGCCGGGCCCGCAAGTGGGCCGAGCTGGTCGCGATCTACGACGACGTGATCGCCACCGGCGAGGACGATCTGCGGCGCGAGGCGCTGACCAAGCGGGCGCGCCTGCTCGAGGATGGCCTGGGCGATCCGGTGCGCGCGATCGAGGGCTGGCGCGAGGTCGTGAGCGCGACCGAGGACGCTGCGACCCCGGCGAACGCGCATGCCTACCGCGAGGCGGTCGGCGAGCTCGAGCGGCTGTACCGCGCGCGGGCCGAGTGGCACGACCTGGTCTCGCTGTTCGAGGCCCGGCTGGGGCGCGCCGATCAGCCGAGCGAGATCGCCGAGCTGCGGCTCAAGCTCGCCGAGGTCTTCGAGGCCAAGCTCGACGACCTGCCGGCGGCGCTCGATCAGTACGAGCACGTGATCAACGAGCGCCAGCGCTGGGAGGCCGCGGTCGTGGCGCTCGAGCGGCTGGTGGTCCACGAGGACCACCGCGAGCGGATCGCCGAGCTGCTCGAGCCGGTGTACCGGTCGCAGGACTGGTGGCAGAAGCTGGTGGTCATCCTCGACGCCAAGCTCGACTACGTCCGCGATCCGGCCGATCAGGTCCACACGCTGCACGAGATCGCGCAGATCCACGAGCAGCGCGGCGGGGCGCTCGATCTCGCGCTGCAGGCGCTGGCCCGCGCCTGGCGGATCGACGTCGCCGACGACGACAGCCTCGGCAAGCTGCTCCAGCTCGCCGGCAAGCTCGCGGCGTGGGACGAGGTGGTGGCCACGCTCGAGGACGGTGCGGCCGCGGCGCCGAACAGCGACCTGGGGGCTGCGCTGTGGGCGCGCGCCGCCGAGATCCACGAGACCCGGCGCCACGATCTGCCGCGCGCGATCGATGCCTGGCGCAAGGTCGAGCACGGCTTGCCCGATGACCTGGTCGCGCTCGCCGCGCTCGATCGCCTGCTCGCGCTCGAGGGCCGGGTGGCCGATCTGGTCATCGTGATCGCGCGCCGCGCCGATCTGACCGAGGATGCCGGGGTCCGGCTGGTGCTGCTGCACCGGGTCGCGGCGCTCTACGAGGAAGTGCTCGAAGATCGGCCGGCTGCGGTCACCGCGTACAAGAACGTGCTCGGGGTCGACGACACCGATCTCGCGGCGCTCGATGCGCTCGAGCGGCTGTACCGGCTGAGCGACGCGCCCGACGCGCCGCGCGAGCTGGCCCAGACCCTCGAGCGCAAGATCGAGCTGACCGCCGAGCTCGGCGAGCGCCAGGCGCTGCGCCGGGCGGCGGCCCAGGTCTACGAGCAGGCGCTGCACGACATCTACCAGGCGATCGGCCAGCTGACCGCGGTGCTCGACGATGACTCCGGCGACACCACCGCACTCGCCGAGCTCGATCGGATCTACGGCCACGAGAAGCTGTGGCCCGAGCTGCTCGACGTGCTCGATCGCCGCGCGCTGCTCGCGATCAGCGCCAAGGACCGCGCGGATCTCGCGTACCGCGCTGCGCGTGTGGTCGAGCTCGAGCTCGCGGATCCCGATGCGGCGATCCCGCGCTACGGGGCGGTGCTCGAGCTGGTGCCGGCGCACGGCGATGCCCGCGCCGCGCTCGAGCGGCTGGTCGCGCGCGACGATCACGCCGTGGCGATCACCGAGATCCTCGAGCGGGTGTACCGCGCCGATCGCGACGCGGCGGGCCTGGTCCGGGTCTACGAGCGCCGGCTCGCGCTGCCGGCCGGGGCGACCGAGACTGCCAAGGCGGACTGGGCCGCGCTCGCCGAGGTCCACGAGACCTTGTCCGGCGATCCGGTGGCTGGGTTCACGGTGTGGTCGCGCGCGATCCAGGCCGATCCCGACGACGTCGAGCTGCTCGCGCCGCTCGCCCGGCTCGCCGAGCACCAGGATCTGTGGGCACAGCTCGCCGATCGGCTCGATCAGCTGCTCGGCGTGACCCTGCCGCCCGAGGTCGATCAGATCTACGCGATGCGGCTCGGCCAGATCGCCGAGGACCGGCTGCAGATCTCCGGGGTGACCGGGGACCTCGCGCGTGCGGCGGCGGCCTACGAGCGGGCGTCGAACGGCCCCGAGCCGCGCCCGGCGCTGACCGCGCTCGAGGGCGTGCTGTCGCGGTCGAGCCGGTGGCCCGAGCTCGGCGCTGTGCTGCGCCGCCAGGCCGATGCGGCCGAGGACGACGCGCAGACCGCGGAATACCTGTATCGCCTCGGCGACCTCGAGGAGACCACGCTGGCCCACCCGGCGGCGGCGGTCGCGGCCTACCGCGAGGTGCTGCAGCTGGTGTCCGAGCATGCGGGTGCCCGCGCCGCGCTCGAGCGGATGCTCGATCGCGCGCCCGACGAGCGGTCGGCGATCGTCGAGATCCTCGAGCCGCTGTTCGAGCAGGAAGGCGATGCCGCGCGGCTCGTCCGGGTGCTCGAGGCCCGGCTCGCGATCACCGGCGATCCGATCGACCAGGCGTCGATCCTGTCCCGGCTGCTCGAGCTGTCCGAGCACCAGCTCGGCGACCGGCGGCGCGCGCTCGACGCCGCGCTGCGCTGGCTCGCGATCGATCCGGCGTCGGCCCAGGCGCTCGCCGAGATCGCGCGGCTCGCCGATGCGCTCGGCCAGTGGCCGGAGGTCGAGCCCGTGCTCGACGCGATCGTCGCGGCGCCCGAGGTCCGCGATCCGGACACCCAGGTCACGCTGCTGTCGTTCCTCGGCCGGATCCGCCACCGCCACCTGCACCGGCTCGATCAGGCGGCCACCGCGTACCGCACGGCGCTCGATCTCGATCCCGAGTCGGTCGCGGTGCTCGACGAGCTGATCGCGATCTTCCGCGAGCGCGGCGATCTCCCGGCGCTCGCCGACGTGCTGCGCCAGCGCGGCCGGCTGGTGGCCGAGCTACCCGAGAAGCGGATGGCGTTTGCCGAGGTCGCGGCGATCTACGAGCGCGCGGGCGACCGCGATCAGGCGATCGCGGCGTGGCGCGAGCTCGCCCAGAGCGACGAGACCGACCGCGGTGCGCTCGACGAGCTCGCCCGGCTGTACCGCGCCACGGCGAACTCGTCCGAGCTGATCGAGACCCTCGGCCAGGCTGCGCGGCTCGCGGCGTCGCCCGAGGACGAGAAGCGGCTGCGGGTCGAGATCGCTACGCTCGAGGCCGATGGCCCGCGCGCGATCAACGCGTGGCAGCAGGTGCTCGACCTCGATCCCGATGACCTCGCGGCGCTCGCGGCGCTCCAGGCGGCGTACGCCAAGGCCGGCGACTGGATGGCGATCGCCGACATCCAGACCCGCCGGCTGGCGCTGGCCCAGTCGAAGTGGGATCAGGTCGCGATCCACGCCGAGATGGCCAAGCTCGCCGAGGACAAGCGCGACTCGCTCGATGACGCGATCGCGTCGTGGTACGCCGCGCTCGATGTCGACGGCTCGTACCTGACGGGCTACGCGCAGCTCGAGCGCCTGCTCGGCAAGGCCGAGCGCTGGCACGATCTGGTCGAGCTGCTCGATCGGCTCGCCGATGTCCACGCCACGCTCGGCGATGCCAGGTCCGAGATCGCCGCGCTCGCGCGGGCGGCGGATGTCTGGGAGTCCCGGCTCGACAACCCCGACGCGGCCGGCGAGATCCTCGAGAAGATCCTGGTCCGCGAGCCGGGCTCGGTCGCGGCGCTGACCCGGCTGTCGAAGATCTACGAGCGCGCCGGCGACTGGGACAAGTGCAAGGCGACGCTGCAGCAGGCGCTGCGACTGGCGCCGACCGGGCGCGATGCGGCCGATCTGTTCTTCCGGCTGGGCGAGGTGGCGCGGATCGGCGACTCCGACCCCGACACCGCGATCCAGGACTTCCAGCAAGCGCTCAAGCACGATCCGGCGCACCCGGCTGCGATCGACGCGCTCGAGAAGCTCGCCCGCGAGCGCCGCGATCCGTCGCTGCTCGCCGACATGCTGCAGCGCCGGGTCGCCGGGCTGTCGAGCGCCGGCGCGCCGGCCGAGCGGGTGGCGCTGCTGGTCGAGCTGGCCGAGCTCGAGCGCAAGGCGAACCGGCCCGACGCGGCGCTCGCGGCGCTGGCCCAGGCGGCCGACGCGGCCCCGGCTGATCCGCGGGTCCTGACCCCGCTTGCCGATCTGTACTTTGCGACCGGCAGGCTCGACGAGGCTGCGCCGATCTACGACCGGCTCGCCGAGGAGGCCAAGGCGGGCCGCCGGATGAAGGACGTCGCGCGGTTCCGCCAGCGCCAGGGCGGGATCCTCGAGGCGCGGGGCGACCGCGGCGGCGCGCTGTCGGCCTACGAGGAGGCGCTGCGGGTCAACCCGACCGATGTCACGACGATGACGGGCCTGGGCCGGCTGTACTTTGCGGCCGAGGACTGGGAGAAGGCGCGCAAGATCTACCAGTCGCTGGTGCTGCAGAACGTGGACGCCGAGGCTGGGGTCACCAAGGCCGAGGTCTACTGGGCGCTCGGCAAGATCCACCTGCAGCTCGGCCAGCCGCCCAAGGCCAAGAGCATGTTCCAGCGCGGGCTCGAGATCGAGCCGCACAACCCCAAGCTCCGCGAAGCGCTCACCGCGCTGTCGTAGCAGGGGCTCGCGCGTGGCGCGCAGGAGAACGCGGGCACGCGAGCGCGCCGCGGGCGCGAACCCACGATGCCCTCGACCAGGAACACCCGACGAGTCGATCAGGCTGCCAACCCCAAGGCCGAGGTCTACTGGGCGCTGGGCAAGATCCACCTGCAGCTCGGCCAGCCGCCCAAGGCCAAGAGCATGTTCCAGCGTGGCCTCGAGATCGAGCCGCACAACCCCAAGCTCCGCGAAGCGCTCACCGCGCTGTCGTAGGAGGGGCCTCGCGCGTGGCGCGCAGGAGAACGCGGGCACGCGAGCGCGCCGCGGGCTGCTGCGCGGCCGGGGCATCGGGGCAGCGCCTGCCGAATAACCGCCGGCGCATGCGCGGACGGCGCGAGGTATGTGCGGGCGTGAACCCATCGTCGTAGTCACAGTCGCTGCCCCGACCCCGTCCGCTCGCGGTCGCCCGCGGCGCGTCTCGCGTGGACGATTCACACGGTCATCATCGCCGGCGGCGTGGTCGTCGTCGTGGTCGGCTCGGTCATCGGGTGCCGAGCACGCCGCGGCGGTGGAACGGCCAGTGGCCGTCGCGGCGCAGGCGCCTGCACGAACCGTTCATCAGGGGCACCGCGCGTGGTTGTCGACCAGGATGCCCTGGTCGAGCGCAAAGGGGTCACAGCGAGCGCGTTGCTGCCAGTCTGCGAGCGGTGCCCCGTCCATCGGCAACGACCAGACCCGGGCGGTGTGGTCCAAGCTGGCGGTGACGACGCGTGTGCCGTCGGGGCTGAACGCGGCGTCGTTGACGGAGGATTGATGCACGAGGGGGTCGGTGAGCGGCTGGCCGGTGCGCGCGTCCCAGACCCGGGCGGTGTTGTCGGAACTGGCGGTGACGAGGCGTGTGCCGTCGGGGCTGAACGCGGCGGACCTGACGGCGTCTTGATGCGCGAGGGGGGCGGTGAGCGGCTTGCCGGTGCGCGCGTCCCAGACCCGTGCGGTGTTGTCGACGCTGGCGGTGACGACGCGGGTGCCGTCGGGGCTGAACGCGGCGGCGTTGATGGAGTCTTGATGCGCGA
>DATBBB010000344.1:0-17509 GCA_036271215.1 Kofleriaceae bacterium
CGTGCTTGACCTCCGCGAGCTCCTCGATCTGGAGGTACTCGTCGAACGTGAAGCGCTGGCGAGGGGCAAGGCCCATCATGGCCAGTCTAGCGGATGCATTGCGCCATGCATCAGCAAAAATTCCCGAGGTCAACGCGGCTCGACCACGAACTGCGCTCGGCGAGCGCTAGGTGACTTGTGTCGTGCCCAGGGACGGAGTTGAACCGCCGACACGCGGATTTTCAGTCCGCTGCTCTACCAACTGAGCTACCTGGGCGTTGGGGAGGGAGAGACTACACAGGGTCGGGGGCGCTGGCAACGGGAGCGCCATAGGATCGTTTGGGAAAGCCGAAGCCCAAGATGGGCGCGGTTCCAGCGAGATGGCAGAATAGTACGGCAGCATGGGCAGAGCCGACAGCACCGATCCGGCGATGGTGGCGACGCCGGTTCCGCTCGATGGCGATGGCCACGAGCTGCTGGGCCTGGTCGTCGACGGCAGATATCGGCTGGATGCGACGCTCGGCCGCGGTGGCATGGGGTTGGTGTACCGGGCTGCCCACATCGGGCTCCGGCGGCAGGTCGCGGTCAAGATCCTGCACCCGTCGCTGGCGGCGTCGCCGGAGGTGCGCAACCGGTTCGAGCGGGAGGCGCTCGCGGTGGGCAAGATCGACCACCCGAACTGCGTGAGCGTCTACGACGTCGGGCGGCTGCCGGACGGTGCGTTGTACCTGGCGATGGAGCTGCTCGAGGGCCGGTCGCTGGCGGAGGTCCTGGAGCAGGAGGGCCAGGTCGCGCCCGGCCGCGCGCTGCATATCCTCGCCGGGATCTTGCGCGGGTTATCGCACATCCACGCCTCGAAGCTGATCCACCGCGACATCAAGCCCGAGAACATCTTCCTGATCCGCCAGGGCCAGGACGAGGACTTCGCGAAGATCCTCGACTTCGGGATCGCCAAGCCGATGGAGGCGTCGGAGCTCAACGACGGCGTGAAGCTGACGCAGGCCGGGATGGCGTTCGGGACGCCGATCTACATGGCGCCCGAGCAGGCGCTGGGCAATCCGATGGACGGCCGCGCGGACCTCTATGCGGCGGCGGTGATGGCGTACGAGATGCTGTGCGGGCAGCCGCCGTTCTACTCCGACGACAAGCTCGAGGTGATGTCGATGCACACGGCGCGGCCGGTGCCGCCGATGCGGCAGCGCATGGTGCGCGGCGGGCGGCCGGTGCCGTCGTCGATCGAGCGGCTGATCGTCCGCGGGTTGACCAAGAAGCCGAGCGACCGCTACCCGTCGGCGGATGACTTCCTGGCCGAGGTCGAGCGCGCGCTGCGCACGCCGGATGGCGGGGTCACCGACGTGGTGTTCGAGCGGCCCGGCGACACCGGCTCGCAGCCGCTGCTCGGCTCGGACGGCGAGGTCCAGATCACCGGGGCGCACGACCTGGCGACCGACGATGGCACCGACGCGATCGCCGACGCGATCGACGACGCGCTGAGCACGCAGCCGCCGGTGCGCGCGGCGCTGCCGGTCGCGCCGCAGGTCGCGACGCCCAGGGGTGGGGTCGGGCTCGGGCTGCCGTACACCGGGCCGATGGGCGAGCCGATCTTCGGGCTGACGCCGGAGCAGCGGCTCGCCGGCGCGAGCGTGACGTTCACCGCGGCCCGGGACGGCGGGGTGGCGAGCGCGCTGGAGCCCGATCCCCGGCCGCCGACGGTGATCCCGCTGATCCGCAAGCGGCTCGGGCTGTACCTGGTGATCGCGACGTGCGCGATCGCGATCGGCGTGGTCGGCGCGGTGGTGACCGCGAACCTGACGCACGACGGCGGCGGCAGCGCGGCCGTGGACTCCAGGCCCAAGCCGTTCGCGGTGCTGGCCGACGAGGCGCTCGATCACGGTGACGTCGAGCGCGCGCTGCAGATCCTCGACGCGAACAAGGACGCGATCGCCGGCTCCGGGCCGACGGAGCTGGTGCTCGGCCACGTCCGGCAGGCGCGCAACGAGAGCGGGCTCGCGCTCGCGGCGTACGACAAGGCGCTGGCGCTCGATCCGGCGCTCGAGACCGATCAGCGGCTGCGCTCGGCGCTGCGCACGATGGCGGGCGGCCGCGATGACTACGCGGTGGTCGCGCAGGCGTTCGATCTGTGGGTCGGGCGGACGACGGATCCGGAGGCGAAGAAGGCGCTGCTGCTCAGCGCGGTGCACGACGACATCGCGCGCCGCAAGGCGGTGCGGCCGGTGATCGAGCGCCAGAAGCTCGAGGATCAGGTCGACTGGCTGGCGGCGTACAGCCTCGATCTCGAGCAGGACGCGCCGTGCGAGGCGCGGCGCCAGGTGGTCTCGAAGCTGCGCGCGCTCGGCGATCCGCGGGCGGTGGGGCCGCTGCAGCGCGCGGTGTCGCGGGCCAAGGAGGTCACCGTGCGGAACCGCAACCACCGCGTGATCAAGTCGTACACCGGGGTCAACGCGTGCCTCTACGTTGACGCGACCGCCGCGGTCGGCTACCTGAACGGGCTGCCGCAGAAGTGACGCCACCGGAGCCGCTGGACCTGCCCGACCTGCCGCGCTGGATCGAAGCGCACGGGATCGCGGCGGATCCGGAGAGCTGGCGGCGGCGGCTCGGGGGCGGGTTCGCGGTCGGCCACGCCGTGGCACGGCTGATCGTCGTGGCCGGCGCGGCCGACCCGGCGAGCGTCGCGGCGCTCGCCCACGAGCTGCCGCACCACACGATGCTGATCGCGATCGAGCGCAAGGATCTGGCGCGCGCCACCGGGCGCCGCGTGGTGCGCGCGGTGCTGCACACGCTGCCGGCGCCAGCGCCGGCGGATGGCCTCGACGACGCGTTCCCCGATCTCGAAGGTGCGGTGGCGCCAGGGCCAGTGCCTGCGGATGACCTCGACGGTGCGTTCCTCGATCTCGAGGGCGCGGTGCCGCTGCCGGCGGAGGTCTCGCTCGCGCACCTGCCGGAGGCGCTGGCGGCGGAGCTCGAGCGGGCGCGGGGCCAGCGAACGGTGTGGACCGCGTTCGTCGACGAGCGGCCGGTGAGCTTCGCGTACGCGCCGTGGCGGAGCGCGCGGTGGTTCGACGTCTCGGTCGACACGCTGCCCGAGGCGCGCCAGCTCGGGCTCGGCCGGATCGTGGCGGCGGCGATGATCCGCGACGAGCGGGTGCACGGCCGCGCGCCGGTGTGGGGCGCCGACGACGACAACGCGGCGTCGCTGCGGCTGGCGCGCTCGCTCGGGTTCGTGGCGGTCGACGCGCTGTGGGTCGCGACGTGATCCGCGCGGTGCTGATCGCGGGAGTGCTGGCCGCCGCGGCGAGCCCGGCGCACGCCGACCCGAGCGATCGGACCCTGGTGCTGACCGGGCTGGCGATGGCGCCGCCGACCTACCTGCTCGATGTCTCGATGCACGAGGGCAGCCACGCGCTGGCGGCGCTGCTGGTCGGCGCCGAGGTCGACGAGCTGCACTTGTTCCCGCCCGGCCGCGATCCGAGCACGCACACGTTCCGGTTCGGCTGGACCTACGTCCACGGCCTGCAATCGCGCGGTGATCGGGTCGCGTTCTTCATCGCGCCGAAGCTCACCGACGCGGTGATGATCGGCGGGTTCGCGGCGCTGGCGTTCACCGGCGCGTGGCCGCACAACCGCTACGGGCAGCTGGCGCTGACCGTGCTGGCGACCGGCTGGTGGGTCGACTTCTCGAAGGACGTGGTGCTGTTCTCGAGCACCAACGACATCGTCCACGTGTTCGATCTGTGGGGCATGACCGGCTGGAGCCAGCTGCCGGCGCGGCTGATCTACGCCGGCGCGGTGGTCGGGCTGGGGCTGATCGTGGCGCACGGCTACGAGCGGACGTTCGATCGCTCATCGGGCGCGAGCTCGGGCGCGACCGCCGCGGTGCCGCTGGTGCTGCCGGTGATCGCGACGGCGTTCTGACGCGGGCGCCGCCGCGTCGGCCTCGAGCGCGGCGAGCACGGCGCGGGCGATCTCGGCGTCGGGCGGCCGCCGGCCGGTGCGCGCCTCGGCGGTGGCGAGCGCGGCGAACACGTCGTAGACCCGGATCGCGAGCGCGGCGAGCTGGGGCGGGTTGCGCGGCAGGTAGTCGGGCGGGAAGCTCGCGCGGTGATCCTGCAGGAACGCGGCGGCGGCGCGCACGGCCGCGAGGTCGTCGCGGTCGCCCTCCGTCGGGAGCTCGAACCGCCAGCGCCGGGCCTGGTCCTCGATCAGCGAGCGCAGGCCGTCCTCGTTGGGGGCGATGCCGGTCGCCGGGAACACGCGGCAGTCGTAGTCGCGGCAGGTCTGCGGACGGTGCGCGTAGATCGAGCATGCCTGGTCGATCCACATCGGGCACTCGCCACGCTCGTTGTAGCCCAGCAGGACATGGCCGGGCGGGGCGCCGGGCGCCGGGAACACCAGCGCCCGGGGGATCCGCGCCAGCGCCTCGGTCTCGTCGGGGCG
The DNA here is from genome assembly GCA_036271215.1 of Kofleriaceae bacterium. Taxonomy (GTDB): domain Bacteria; phylum Myxococcota_A; class Polyangia; order Haliangiales; family Haliangiaceae; genus JABFXX01. The sequence continues at coordinate 4,435 of DATBBB010000344.1, forward strand.
GATGTGGATGAAGTACGACGACCGGCAGCACCCGCTGCACGTGCCGCACGGCACGTCGGCGCCGAGGACCTTGAGCTGCTGGGAGCGGCGCGTGGTGCGCAGCCACGCCGAGAACGGTCCGGCCGTCTGGGTCGTCGGGGCTCGGGAGGCTCGGGGCGCGCGGGGTTCGCTCGTCACGGTCAGCGCACGAGCGAGCCCATGCGGGCCCAGCGCAGGCCGCCGAGCCCGAGGTCGCGATACGACAGCCAGATGAACAGCGCCTTGCCCTTGACGTTCTCGACCGGCACCGAGCCGAAGATCCGCGAGTCCTTGGAGTTGGCGCGGTTATCGCCCATGACGAAGATGTGGCCGGCGGGCACGACATAGTGCATCTGCAGATCGCACGCGCCGGCGCCGCGCTTGGTCTCGACCAGCTTGCCGGGGAGCTGGTTCGGCGCCTCGACCGAGTCACCGTCGGTCTGCGCGGAGCAGCTCGGCGGCGTGTGGTAGTCGCTGCGCGGGAAGTCGTTGAGGTCGGCGCTCGGCAGCGAGCCGTCCTTGGCGAGCTGGGCGTCGCGCAGCGGGCGATCGGCGTCGTGGAACGTGAAGTACTCGTGGCCGTCGACGCGCTCGGCGTACTCGCTGCACCGCCGGGTGTACCACTCGGGGTGGCGCGCGGTGTCGTCGTAGTCCTCGTAGGTGCACTGGTCGTCGAGCAGCTGGTGCTCGATCGGCGCGCCGTCGACGTAGACCACGTTGCAGCGGACCTCGACCGACTGGCCCGCGGTCGCGATCACCCGCTTGATGTAGTCGACGTCGGGCGTGCACGGCTGCTGGAACACGATCACCTCGCCGCGGTGCGGGGTCCGCCACTGGACCAGGCGCTCGTCGGTGAACGGGATGTGCAGGCCGTAGAGGATCTTGTTGACGAAGATGTGATCGTTGATCTCGAGCGTCGGGTACATCGAGCTCGACGGGATCTTGAACGCCGCGAGCACCATCGCGCGCAGCGCGAGCGCGATCAGCACCGCGACGATGATCGACTCGAACGAATCGAACAGCGCCGAGCGATCGCGGCGCTTGACCAGTTCGTCGATCAGCGAGTCGAGCGCGGGCAGGTCGTGGCGGACGCGCTGGTAGTCGTGGGCGGCGAGCGCGGCGTGCATCCGGCCGACCGCGGCCTCGAGCTCGGCGGTCTTGCCGCGCAGGTTGCGCTTGAGCGTCAGCGCGCTGCGGCCCTCGCGGATCAGGAGCTCGGCTTCCTTGCGAATACGACGATCGAGGCTGGCAGCGCGCATGGTCGAGGACTGCCGTAACATACCCTGCCGGGGCGCCGGTCGGAAGGCTTGGGCCTCAGCGCTCGCGGGTCGGGTCGACCTGCTCGCACGTGGTGAACGCGACGTACTGGTCGTACGCGTGGCCGTGGCCGACGAGGTGCTCGTTCATACAGCGGATCGAGCGCGCGAGCTCGCCGTTGTCGTGAGCGGGGGCGATGTTGGTGATGCAGGACTCGACGAACGCGCTGCGGTCGTCGTCGGTCTGCGGCAGGTTGGGGAACGCCATCTCCCACGCCATCTGGCGCCGCGTGCAGTACTCGCGATCCGACATGTCGTGGCCGCCGCCGAACAGGGTTGCGCCGAGCGCCGCGGCGATCACAACGGCGAGCAGGATCCAGCGCCACATCGCCCCCAGGGTCTACCACGGCCGCCCCGGTGGGGCTGCGGCCAGGTGACGCAGGCAGCGCCCGGGCTACTCGATCCGCGGCGGCGTGTAGGTCGCGTCGGGGTCGACGGCGATGGCGTACGCCGAGTCCCACAGCGTGGCGAAGAACCGGGTGAGCTCGCCGGCGATCGCCGGATCGTCGATCATCACGCCGACGTTGCGCGTGTTGTAGAAGTAGTCCTTCTCCCAGTTGCTGGTGCCGAGCCAGGCGCGCACGCCGTCGACGACCAGCGCCTTGGCGTGGGTGACCCGGGCGAACGGGATGAACCCGCCCGACCACGGCGGGATCGTCGTCAGCCGGACCGCGATCCCGGGGGTGCGGGCGAGCCGCTGCAGGCCGGCGATCGTCTTGGGCCGCTTGGACCAGTCGGCGAACAGCAGCTCGACGTGCACGCCGCGCCCGGCCGCGCGGATCAGCGGCGCCTCGAGCTCGGTCCACGCGCCGGCGCGGTAGCTGAGCGCCTCGACGGTGATCGTCGAGCTCGCGGTGTCGAGCAGGGCGGCGATCCGCGGCAGGTCCCAGATCGCGCCGGCGGGGAGCAGCGCCCCGGGGCTGGCGACCAGGGTCAACGCGCCGCGCGGCGGCGGTGGCGGTGCGGTGGCCGCGGGGGCCGGCTCGCCACCGGCGCGCGCCCAGTCGGCGGCGAAGATCGCGGCGAGCCCGCCGACCACCGACGGATCCCAGACCCGGGCGCCGAGCTCGTAGTTGTGGTCGAGTGCGCGCCAGTCGAAGTTCTGGCTGCCGAAGAACGCCTCGCGGCCGTCGACGACGAAGTACTTGGCGTGCAGGATGCCGCCGGCGCCGGGGACCGCCTTGAGATCGAGGTGGCGGATCTCGACGCCGGCGCGGGCGAGCCGATCGAGCGTCTCGGGGTAGACGTGGACGAACGACTGCTCGACGAGCAACCGGACGTGCACGCCGCGCTGGACCGCAGCCTCGAGCGCGGCGACGATCGCCGCGAGCCGGCCGGGCTCGTGATCGGACGCGTAGAACTGCGCGAGATCGATCGCGTGGTGAGCGCCGCGGATCATCGCGAGCCAGACGTCGGCGGCGTCGCGTAGCTCGGGGTGCTTGAGCGTGGTCTCGACCGGCACGGTCTCGACGAGCTCGAGCTGGGCCGGGGCCGCGGCGGGCGGCGGTCCCCCGGCGGCGGTTGCCGGCGCGGCGGGGCCCGGGGGCGCGGCGGGGCCAGCCGGCTGGGCGTGGCAGGCCGCGCATAACATGAGCGTCACGGCAGCGAGCCACGGAGCGTGCGCGCGCACCCGCGGCCGAGTGTGGAACCGAGGGTGGAGCCGAGGCCGCGTCCGGGAGCGAAGCATCGCGGGCACGGTAGCGCAGGCGAAAGACTCATGGTCGGCGCTCTATTCACCGCAGCCGCTGCGCGGTGCGGGCGCGGCAGCGCGGGTGCGCGTCAGGCGCGAGCGCTGGTGCGCGTCAGGCGCGAGGAAGCGCGACGGGACGCGGGGATGGGCGTGAGGCACGGCGGCAGGCGCGCGGCATGACGCCGGCCGAAACCCGCGATCGCGACGCGGGTTTTGATGCCATGGTGGGGGCGTGGAACGGCTCGAATCGTCCTCGCTGGGCCTGCCGCTCGACCCCGACGTCTGCTACCGCGCGCTGCGCACCCGGGACGCGCGGTTCGATGGCCGGCTGTTCGTCGGCGTGACCTCGACCGGGATCTACTGCCGGCCGATCTGCCCGGCGCGCCCGGTCAAGCGCGAGAACTGCCGGTTCTTCACGTCGGCCGCGGCGGCCCAGGACGCCGGGTTCCGGCCCTGCCTGCGCTGCCGGCCCGAGACCGCGCCGGAGCTCGCGACCTGGCGCGGGACGTCGAACACGGTGAGCCGCGGGCTGGCGCTGATCGCCGACGGCGCGCTCGACGGCGACGCGAGCGTGGACGCGCTGGCCGAGCGGCTCGGGATCGGCGAGCGCCAGCTGCGCCGGCTGTTCGACCAGCACCTCGGAGCGTCGCCGATCGCGGTGGCGCAGACCCGGCGCGTGCTGTTCGCCAAGCAGCTGATCCACGACACCCGGCTGCCGATGGCCGAGATCGCGATCGCCGCCGGGTTCGGCAGCGTCCGGCGGTTCAACGAGACGTTCCAGCAGCTGTTCCGCCGGCCGCCGAGCGCGCTGCGGCGCAAGGCCGTGGTGGCGCTGCCCGAGGGCTCGGTGGTCGACACCGGCGTGACGGTGCGGCTGCGCTACCGGCCGCCGTACGACTGGCCGGCGCTGCTGGCGTTCCTGCGCGGCCGCGCGATCGAGGGCGTCGAGCGGGTGGATGCCGACGCGCGCTACGTGCGCAGCGTGGCGCACGACGGCGAGCTCGGCACGATCGAGATCGTCCACCTGCCCGAGCGCGACAGCCTGGCCGCGACGATCCGGTTCCCGTCGGTGCGGGCGCTGCCGGCGATCATCGCGCGGGTCCGCCGGGTGTTCGATCTCGGCGCCGACGTCGCCGGGATCGGCGCCCACCTCGCCAAGGACCGGATGCTCGCGCCGCTGATCGCGCGCCGGCCGGGGCTGCGCGTGCCGGGCGGCTGGGACGGCTTCGAGCTCGCGGTGCGCGCGGTGCTCGGCCAGCAGGTGACGGTGGAGGCCGCGCGGCGGCTCGCGGGCCAGCTGGTGCGGCTGTGCGGCGGCGCGCTGCCGGCGGGGCGCGGCGTGCCCGGGGTGGCGCAGGTGTTCCCCACCGCGGCGCGGGTCGCAGCCGCCGATCTCTCGCCGCTCGGCATGCCGGGGGCGCGGCGCGCGACGCTGACCGCGATCGCCGAGGCCGCGATCGCCGAGCCCCGGTTGTTCGAGCCACTCGCGACGGTCGAGGACACCGTGGCGCGGCTGTGCGCGATCCGCGGGGTCGGCGCGTGGACGGCGCACTACATCGCGCTGCGCGCGGCGCGGGAGCCGGACGCGTTCCCGGCGAGCGACATCGGCCTCCTGCGCGGCGCCGCGGATCGCAAGGGCGTGCGGCCGAGCCCGGACGCGCTGGCGGCCCGCGCCGAGCGCTGGCGGCCGTGGCGGGCGTACGCGGCGCAGCACCTGTGGAGCGCGGACGCCGAGCTGATGTGCACCGGATCACCGCGGTAGCAGGCCGCGGTAGCAGGCCGCGGTAGCAGGCCGCGGTAGCAGGCTGCGCGGTAGCAGACCGCGCGGTAGCAGGCCGTGGTAGCAGGCCGCGGTAGCAGACCGCGCGGTAGCAGGCCGCGCGGTAGCAGGCCGTGGTAGCAGGCCGCGGTAGCAGGCCGCGGTAGCAGGCCGCGTCGTAGCAGGCTGCGCGGTAGCAGACCGCGCGGTAGCAGGCCGCTGGATCCGGCCGTTTCGTCGCATCGATCACTTCTCGCGCACTTCGCGCACTTCTCGCGCACTTCTCGCGCACGTCGCGAGCCGCTCGGCTCGCTGGGAAACCACGGCCGGCCGCGTTCGCGTGGCAATTCCAGCTCGCGCGCCAGGCGCGCCGTGGGACCCTCGGGCCATGGCCAAGCGTGATCGACGGTCCGCACGAGCGGTGCCCCCCGCGCAGGTGAATCGCCGGCAGCTCCTGAAGCTCGCCGGCGCGGGCGGGGCGGTGGTGGCCGCGGCGGCCTGCGGGCGCGGCGATCCCGAGCATGCGCCGGTGCCGGCCCCGGCCGTCGGCGTCGATCGCCCCGTCATCCGGGTCGCCAGCGTGCCGACCGCCGTCGAGGGCAACGTCCTGCCGGCGCTGATCGCCGACTTCGAGCGCCGCTCGCACTACCGGGTCGAGCTCACCACCAGCCCCGGGTTGTACGGCCTCGCGCGAGCCGGCCAGGTCGATCTGCTGATCTCGCACTACGGCCACCGCGACGCCGAGCAGTTCGTGATCGACGGCCTCGGCGAGTGGCCGCGCACGCTGTTCAGTAACCAGATGGCGCTGCTCGGACCGCCCGGCGATCCGGCGGGGGTGCGCGGCCTGGCCGACGCCGGCGAGGCGTTCCGCAAGATCGCCGCCGCGCGCAGCCCGTTCGTGCTCAACAACCTCGATGGCGTGCACTACCTGACCGAGATCCTGTGGCACGCCGCCGGGCGCCCGGATCGCACCGGCTGGTTCGTCGATCTGCGCGAGTCCGGCGAGGTGGCGATCGATCGGACCTCGCAGCTCGGCGGCTACTCGCTGTGGGGGCTGACGCCGTTCCTGCGGCTGCGCGACGCCAAGCAGCTCCGGCTCGAGCCGCTGGTGATCGCCGATCCGCTGCTCCAGCGCATGCTGGTCTCGATCATCGTCAAGCCGGGCATCGTCAAGCCGGGCATCGTCAAGCCGGGCAAGGGCCTCGAGGCCAACACTGTCGGCGCCGGTGCACTACAGCGCCACTTGCTGCTGCCGGAGACCCAGGCCCGGATTCGGGAGATCTCGTATCCGGGCGCGGACGGCGTGATGTGGGTGCCGGGGGGGCGTCACAACCGCACGGCCGTACTGCCGACGTGATCCGCGCGAAGCGATTCAGCGGCGTTGCGAGCTGACCCGTAGAGTCGATCGCGCGGCGTGGATATCAGCGTTGCGATCCCGATCATCTCTGGCGAGCGCTGGAAGTTACTCTGGGAGTAATGTGGAGCCGGGTGATCACGCAGAGCACGCAGGCGGTGCGGACGGATCCGTTTCGGCGCTCGCGCGTGGGCGCCGCGGCGGGCGTGCTCGTCGGTGTGGTCGCCGGCGTGCTCGTCGGCATCGTCACCGGCGTGGTGATCGACACGCCGTTCGGATTTGCCTGCGCGGCGGCCGTGGCATGACCGCCGCGATCCGCACCGTGATCGCCGCCGACGAGCTACTGGCGCGCCGCACGCTGCGCGATCTGCTCGCCGGCGCCGGCGACATCGAGCTGGTCACCGAGTGCCGCGACGGCGTCGAGGCCGCGCGCGCGCTCGCCGAGCTGGCGCCCGAGCTGGTGTTCCTCGACATCCAGATGCCCGGGTTCGACGGCTTCGCAGCGGTGCTGCGCGCGCGGTCCACGCCAGCGTCCGCGCCGGTCCCGGCGTCCGCGCCGGTCCCGGTGCCCGCGCCCGTGATCATCTTCATCACCGCCCACGAGCGCCATGCGGAGCGCGCGTTCGAACTCGCCGCGGTCGATTATCTACTGAAGCCGTTCGACGACCACCGGTTCCTCCGCGCGCTCGACCGCGCGCGCGCCGAGGTCCAGCGCCGCCGGCTGGCCGCGCCGGCGCCGGCGTTGATCGCGGGCGCCGCGGCACCCGACAAGCCGGCGGAGCGCTACGCCAGCCGGATCGTGGTCAAGGACGGCCAGAACGTCGAGCTGATCGACGTCGCCGACATCCACTGCATCCGCGCCGACGCGTACTACGCCGAGCTGCAGCTGGCGGATCGCTCGGTGCTGCTGCGCGAGCCGATGCAGGACCTCGAGGCCCGGCTCGATCCCGATCGGTTCGTGCGGATCCACCGCTCGGCGATCGTCAACATCGATCAGATTCACCGGGTCGAGCGCGCCGGGTCGAACAGCCTCATGGTGGTGCTCCAGGACGGGGCGCGGCTACCGGTCAGCCGCAGCCGGCGCGGCGAGATCGATCGCGTGCTGCGCGCGAAGTAGCGCACCGCCGGCGGGCGGTTCCTGCTGGGTTGCGCCTGGATTGCAGCGTAGCTGACATTGCTTGCATCGCGCCAGCGGCGTCGCAGGGGCGACGTGCGGCTTTTTCGGAGTCCGTTCGGCGACCGCGCAAAATAGCTGTCGTGCCGCGCTGGCCCGGCCGTGCGGGCCCGTGGTAATCCGCGTGTCGCGGTGTGGGGATCGGGAAGAATTCGTTCGAGCCACGTCCTGGTAAAGGTAGCTCGCGCGCTCGGTCGGGTTGCGCAGAAGGGGTTCCGTTGATCGGCGGGATTGTTGGTAACTACCAGATCGTCAAGAAGCTCGGCGAGGGCGGGATGGGTGCGGTGTACCTCGGACAGCACACGCTGCTGGGCCGGCGCGCCGCGATCAAGGTCCTGTTGCCCGAGCTCAGCTCGCGGCCCGACATCGTCAATCGGTTCTTCAATGAAGCGCGCGCGGTGACCTCGATCAGCGATCCGGGGATCGTCCAGGTCTTCGACTTCGGCTACCACACCGACGGCAGCGCGTTCATCGTCATGGAGTACCTCGAGGGCGAGCCGCTCGATCGCCGGCTGGCCCGGCTCGGCAAGCTGCCGGTCTACGAGGGGCTGCGGCTGTGCCGGCAGATCGCCAGCTCGCTCGCCGCCGCGCACGCCCAGCACATCACCCACCGCGACCTCAAGCCCGAGAACATCTTCCTGGTCCACGACGGCGAGGTCGCGTCCGGCGAGCGCTCGAAGATCCTCGACTTCGGGATCGCCAAGCTGTCCGACGATAACCCCGGCAAGCTCAAGACCAACACCGGCGCGCTGATGGGCACGCCGATCTACATGTCGCCCGAGCAGTGTCGCGGGCTCGCCGGGCTCGATCATCGGTCCGACATCTACTCGCTCGGCTGCGTGCTGTTTCACCTGATCACCGGGCGGCCGCCGTTCGAGGGCGAGGGCATGGGCGACATCATCGCGGCGCACATCCGCGAGCCATCGCCGGCGCCGTCGTCGCGCGCGCCCGAGATCGCGCCCAACGTCGACGCGCTGGTGCTGCGCTGCCTGGCCAAGGCGCCGGGCGATCGGTTCCAGACGATGGTCGAGCTCGCGACAGCGATCGGCCAGATCCTGCCGCACCTGTCGTCGCCGGAGTCGCCGACCCGTTACCTGTATGTCGGTGGGCCGGGTGGGCCTGGTGGGCCGACACCGGTGCCGCCGTATCCGTCGCAGCACCCCCAGTATCCATCGCAGCACCCGTCGCAACACCCGCAGCACCCATCGCAACACCCGCAGCACCCGTCGCAGCATCCCTCGGGCTATCCGGCGCCCACGGGGACGAAGCCGACCACGCTCGGCGCGAGCTCCGGACAGCTCGCGATGCCGCCCGCCACGCCGGTCCCGATGGCGCCCCGGCGATCGCGCAAGCTCGCCGGCTGGCTCGTCGGAATCGCCGTGCTCGGGGGGGCCGGCACCGGAGTGGCGGTCGTGGCGACCCGCGGTGGCACCGGCTCGCAGATCGAGGCGGCACAGGTGCCGCCGGCGGCCCCGCCACCTGCAGCGCCGGCCGCGCCGCTGGCGAGCACCACTGCCGCGATCGCGCCGGTGGGGACGACGCCGTCGGGGACCGCACCTGCCGCGGCCGCACCTACCGCGGCCGCACCTGCCGTGGCCGTACCTGCCGCGACCGCACCTGCCGCGACCGCACCTGCCGCGGCCGCTCCTGCCGCGACCGTACCTGCCGCGACCGTACCTGCCGCGACCGTACCCGCGGTGGCCGCCGCGCCCGCGGTGCCGGGCGCGCTCGACGCCGGTGCGCCCGTCACTCCCAGCGTTGCACCCGACGTCGCGAGCGCCAAACCGGCGACGACGCCAACCGCAACGTCGGCCGCCACGGCACCGGCCGCCACGGCACCGGCCGCCACGGCGCCGGCCGCCACGGCACCGGCCGCCACCGCGCCGGCGAAGCACCCGCATCGCTCGCATGCCACCGCCGCACCACACACCGGTTCCAGCACCACCCCAGCCGGGTGCGATCGTTCGATCGACGCCGACTGCGATGGGATTCCAGACGTTCGTTAGCAGGGGGATTTTCACATGAGGCTCATCGCGCCGCGCTCGCGGCTATCACTGCTCGCGTTCATGATCGGCGTCGCCGCGCCCGCCGCCGCCTGGGGCCAGGCCAGCCCGCAGGCCGAGGCGCTGTTCCGCGACGGCAAGCAGCTGATGAAGGACGGCAAGCTCGGCGAGGCGTGCATCGCGTTCGAGGGCAGCGAGCACGCCGAGCCCAACATCGCGACCCTGCTCAGCCTCGCCGATTGCCGCGAGAAGAACCATCAGTACGCGGCGGCGTGGGCGCTGTTCCTCCAGGCCGACAGCCAGACCCGCTCGGATCCATCGAAGGCGATGCTCAACCGGACCGCCAAGACCCGCGCGCTGGCGCTCGAGCCCAAGCTGTCGTACCTGACGATCAACGTCCCCGACGAGAGCCGGATCCCCGAGCTCATCGTGACCCGCGATGGCGCGCCGGTCGACCCCGCGGAGTGGAACCGCGCGATCCCCGCCGACGGCGGCGCGCACGTGATCGCAGGCAAGGCGCCCGGCCACGAGTCGTGGTCGACCACGGTCGAGCTGCGGGCCGAGCTCGACAAGCAGGCGGTCGAGGTCCCGCGGTTCAAGGCGCTGCCCGAGCTCGTCAACAAGCCGGCGCGCGATCCGGGCCTGGCCCCGGCGCCGGTCGTGCCGCCCGAGCCGAGCCCGTTCACGATGCGGCGCAAGATCGGGATCGGCGTCGCCGCGGGTGGCGTGGTGGTCGCGGCGGTCGCGATCGGCCTGGGCGCCTCCGCGCAGAGCCTGCGCGACGAAGCGGTCGCCGGCTGCCCGACCACCGCGTGCACCACCGACGGCGCCGCGAGCTCGCAGCACAAGAACGATCAGGCGCGGTCGCGCGCGATGGTCGCCAACGTCGGGTTCGGCGTCGCCGGCGCCGCGGTGATCGCCGGCGCGGTGCTGTGGTTCATCGGCAAGCCAGAGTCGCCGAACGCGATCGCGATCGCGCCGCAGGTCGGCGCGACCAACGGCCTGGCCGTGCTGGGGAGGTTCTGAGATGTCGCGCGCTGCACGCTCCACGATCTGGGCTTCGTCCACCGCGATGGTCGCCGCCCTGGCGGCCACGCTCGCCGCCTGCTCGATCCCCAGGTCCGAGTTCCGCGCTTCGCTCGACGCCGGCGCCGGCAGCGACGATCCGTCCGGCGTGCCGGGGATCGTGGTCTCGGCCCAGGCGATCGAGATCAACGAGGGCGCCACCACCGACTTCACCGTGGCGCTGGCGTTCCAGCCGACCGCCGCGGTCCACGTGACGTTGACCAGCACCAACCCAACGTCGCTGCCAGTCACGCCGGAGAGCCTCGACTTCTCGACCACCAACTGGCAGACCCCGCAGACCGTCACGGTCACCGCGCCGGTCGACTCCAACAATATGTCGGAGTCCGCGACGATCTCGGTGGTGTCGGCACCGATCCCGACGGCAACGGTGACCGCGATGGTCGTCGATAGCACGCAGATCAACAGCTACGGCTGGCCGGCGCCACCGGCGTTCACCGGCAGCTTCGCGATGCTGCAAGGCCAGGTCATCGCCTACAAGGTCAACGCGCCGACGTCGACGCTCGATCTGATGGGCGTCTTCGTGCCGACGGCGTCGGGCGACTTTCGCATGGCGTTGTACGACGACAACGGCAACACGCCGGGCGCGCTGATCAGCGCCGCGCAGTTCCTCCGCCGGTCGCTGGTCAACGGGGCGAACATCGTCGACATCGCCGACGTCCCGCTGACCACCGGCAGCTACTGGATCGCGCTGCGGATCGGATCACCCACCACGCTCAGCGCGGGAGACGCGGGCCAGACCGGGGTGAGGTGTACTCGCGAGCTCAACATCAACAGCCTCGACGACGCGTGGCCGGTCAACTTCGGTACCGCGGACTGCGCGAATACCAATCTCTTCAACTTCTGGATTACAACGTACCACCAATGAAGTATCTACCGTTGCTAGCCCTCCTGTGCGCGTCGCCCGCGATGGCGCAGCAGAACAACATGTGTGTTCCGCGGGCGCTCGGCGTCCCGACGCGCGATGGGCCGCCGGACTGGGTCCGGACGCGCCACTCGGCGGTCAACGGCGCCGCCCTGCCGCCCAACGACGCGCTCGACGATCCGCGCTGGCTCGGCGCGACCGGGCAGACCATCGCGCTCGGCAGCGCCAAGGCGCCACTGCAGGCGCGCGCGCTGTACAGCGCGGAGGACATCGCCTCGGTCCCGGGGGTCACCAAGTTCCTCTACCTGTCGTTCATCATCGATCTCGACGGCTATTACACCGGGGCCAACGTGGCGCCGCGCGATCTGTTTCTCGGCTTCCACCGGCCCGGTTCGCCGACCGGCGAGCACGGCTACGTGTTCCAGTTCCACCTGAGCGGGTCGGTGGCCGGGGCCACCGCGAACGGCATGATGCCGGCACCGGTGGCGTGCGACGACTACGCGGCGTGCGACGAGGACGCGTCCACCACGCCCCACGACTACTGGCGCGTGTTTCGCGATCTCGGCAACCCGGCGAACTACGATTGCAGCGGGGTCGAGGTCGGCGGCCGGATGTTCGAACCCCCCACGTCGGGCACGACCGCGGCCATGGTGGTGCCCTGGATGGCGGCGCAGGACGCCGTGCGCTACTGGAAGGTGTCGGTCGGCGATCCGTCGCCGTTCACGCAGAACCGCTGGGCCGTACAGATCCGGGTCCCGATCGTCGCGGCGGACGCGACCAAGACCTCGAACATCGGGAACGGGGTCGAGGATGGCTCCTCGGTGTTCTACGAGGCGACCGGGCGGCTGACCTCCGGTCCGAGCAACGGCACGTTCGCGCCGATCGGCTGGTACCCGATGACGCCGTCGATGCGGCCGCCGATCTGCACCAACACCGGGAGCAACAACTTGATCTCGGCGGAGATGAGCGATCCCGTCAACTGCGTGAACTGCCAGTTGACCCACCTCGCCGCGCTGTCCGACCTCGGCGTCGGGACGCCGGTGTCGCCGGCGTGTGATGCCGGGTTCGACATCGACGCCGACCACGTCGGCGTGCTGAACGCGGCGATCCCGGGCATCGAGACGATCGGCCCCGGGGCCGGGATGACGCACCTCGACAAGACGTTCTCGGGCGCAGCCACCACGGCGACGCCGGTGGTCAACCACGTGATCGCGTTGCCGGTCAACACGTCGACCAGCCAGATCAAGTCCCGGATCCAGGGCCGGTTCCGGCTCGCCGAGTGGGGCTCGGAGCCGTGGCAGGTGTCCGGCGATCTCGGCCAGTGGAAGGACATCCGCGGCGCGGACAACGGCGTGTGCGGGACGCCGCCGCCGCCGCCGTCGGGGAACCCGGCCGATCCACCGCCGCCGATCTGCGGCGAGACCGACATCGCCGCGGGCAAGCACGCGCTGCTGACGTTCGACTGGACGATCGGCGGCGACCGGAGCGCCGGCGGGATCGGGGCCAGCGAGTATTGCGAGTTCGGGTTGAAGCCGCCCAACCCCAACGAGCAATGCCTGATCCCCAAGTGCAGCTGCGTCGCGCCGCAGGTCTGCGACCCGAACACCGGCGTGCAGGCCGCCAAGGACGGCAGCGCCACGCCCTGGCCGTGCGTGCCATCGTACTACCAGTTCGATCAGTGCATGCTGGTCGAGCTCAACTCGCCCAACGCGCCGGCGACGTTTGTCCACCAGAGCATCTGGAGCAACATGCGGTTCGGCGAGATGTCGACCCTGGCGCACGAGGCGCTGATCGACGCGCGCCACCTGCCGAC
>DATBBB010000345.1:0-30793 GCA_036271215.1 Kofleriaceae bacterium
GGCACCACGCTCGCCGACACCGCGATCGCCGACGGCGAGCACGTCCGCCTGACGGCCCAGGGCTACTACTACGGCGGCCCGCTCGGCGTGATGTCCGAGTACGTCCGGTCGCGCCAGAAGGTCGCGAGCGGCGGCAGCCACGAGCGCGTCGCGATCGACACCTGGCAGGTCCTCGCGCAATGGGTGATCACCGGCGACGACGCGACCTACAAGGGCGTGGCCCCGCGCCACCCGTTCGACCCCGCCAAGGGCGACTGGGGCGCGTTCGACATCGCCGTCCGCGCCAGCTCGCTCCGCCTGCCCGGCGCTGACGTCTACCCCTTGGGCCTCGCCGACCCCACCAAGTCCGCCAACCAGATCCTCTCGCTCGGCGGCGGCCTCGACTGGACCCTCAACAAGAACATCCGCGTCGTCGTCGACTACGACCACGACTCCTACAACCGTGGCGCCAAGACCGGCAACAAGCCCGACGAGAACTCCGTGGTCGCCCGCTTCCAGTCCGCGTTCTGATCCGTCTCGAAGCGTCGAGCGGCAGCATGAGCAGAAGCTGCCACCGCGAGGACTAACCTCGCGTCAACCGCTCCTTGGGTCGAGCGCCAGCGTAATATCGCCCCATGTACTTGCAGAGCGTCCAGCTCTCCAACATCCGCTCGCTCGGCGACCTCACCTGGGAAGTGCCGGAGCCGAAACAAGGGTGGAACGTGATCATCGGCGACAACGGCGCCGGGAAGAGTACGTTCCTGCGAGCGATCGCACTTGCCTTGGTTGGTCCTAGCGAGGCTGCAGCCCTGCGACAGAACTGGGATGAGTGGCTGCGAATCGGTCACCAGAACGGTCGGATCGAGATCAACGCCAACTTCAGCGATACCTACGACAAGTTCACCGGAAGAGGCGCCAGACCCCAAAGCTTGTGGCTCCAGGCGTCTCTCAAATTCAGGCGTTCCGAGACAGGCGTCATACTGGAAGGCGATGGGTTTCATCACGACCGTACGTTTTGGGGGACCGGCGCTGGCTGGTTCTCCGCGTCCTACGGGCCGTTTCGTCGTTTCACCGGTGGAGACAAGGACCAGGAAAAACTCTACTACGCTCGCCCCAAACTGGCTCGACATCTATCGGTGTTCGGGGAATCCGTGGCGCTCAGCGAATGCCTGGAATGGCTCAAGCTTCTGCAGTTCAAGAAGCTCGAGCGGGATCCCGAAGGCGATCTACTCGATCCCCTGCTCGAGTTCATCAACCAACCGGGTTTCCTTCCCCATGACACTCGCCTGGCATCGGTCTCTTCGAGAGGTGTGTTGTTCCGTGATGGCAACCAGTGCGAGGTCGCGATCGAGCAGCTGAGCGATGGCTTCCGATCGATCCTCAGCATGACGCTCGAGCTAATCCGTCAGCTCGCCGCGACCTACGAAGCGACCATCTTGTTCTCATTGGACGCCAAGCACATCGAAGTGCCCGGCGTGGTGCTTATCGATGAGATCGATGCGCATCTCCATCCCGCATGGCAACGCCGTATCGGGCCCTGGCTGAGTGAACACTTCCCGAAACTACAATTCATCGTGACGACCCACAGCCCGTTCATTTGTCAGGCGGCTGAGGTCGGAACGATCTATCAACTGGCCCGCCCCGGCAGCCATACATCATCACGAATGGTCGAAGGTATCGAACGAGACCGCCTGCTCTACGGCAGCATCCTCGAAGCATACGGTACTGGCATGTTCGGCGACGGCGCCGTCCGTTCGGTAGCATCGCTAGAAAAAATGCAGCGACTCGCAGAGCTCAACCAAAAAGAGCTTGCGCAGCCACTTACAAATCAAGAAGCCGCTGAACGCGACGGCTTACGAGCTATCCTGCCTACCGCTGCGCTGCCGGAGGACTGACGTGAAGCTCCTGCCGGACCTGTCACTGCCGGACGCCGCGGCCACACAACTCGTCATATATCAGGCAGAGGTCGATCATGGCACGTTCGCAGAACGCGTGGCCCGCGGTAAGCGGCTTTTCAAGTCCCGCAACCGGAAGGGCAACACAACTTTCGACTCCGTCAAGAACAGGCTCACCGAAATGTGTTCGGGCGCACGTCGCTGCGCCTACTGCGAAGATTCGGCGGCCGACGAAGTCGAGCACGTCTATCCAAAGCACTTCTATCCTGACCGCGTGTTCGTATGGCGAAACTATATCTATGCGTGCGGGCCATGTAATAGCCCCAAGGGCAGTCGCTTCGCGGGGTACCCCGCCGGGGCAGGCTCGCAGGTCGAGCTCTCGCAGCCTGCACACACGCTATCGCCACCACCCGCGGGTGTTCCGGGCCTGCTCGACCCGCGCGTCGAAAATGGCACAGAATTCTTGGCGCTGGAGCTACGCGATACATTCTACTTCGTCGCGTGCGCGCCTGCGGGCACGCTCGAGTACGAGCGAGCGCGATATACGATTGACGTTCTCGGGCTCAACAAGCGAGAGATCTTGCCGCGAGCGCGCCGCGCCGCTTACCAAGACTACTGTGCGCACCTGCGGCAGTACATTGCGGTTCACCGCGAGGGTGGCGACACGGCAGAATTGACGCGGCTGAAGCTCGAGATCCTCACCCGGCAGCACCCTACCGTTTGGTTCGAGATGAAGCGGCAGCACGCCAGCCTACCCGCACTCGCAACAATGTTCGCGGAAGTACCCGAGGCCCTGTCCTGGTGAAGGTACGTTTCTCACGTTTGCGTCGGCGCGCGGCCCGAAATTACAGAGCCGCACAACTAACCGCGCGCAGCCCGTCGAGCAGCGCGAGCAGGACCTGGGTGCCCTCGCGGCGGACCAGCGCCGGGTCGTCGGCGTAGGCCATCCCGATGGCGACCTCGCTGGCGGCGGCGAGCAAGATGCGGGCGGTGGCGATGAGGGGGACCGGGCGCAGCAGGCCCTCCCGATCGAGCTCGGTCAAGAGCTCGACGATCAGGCCCAGGCCGATCGCCTGATCGATCTCGCGGCCGTGCAGGGTGCCGAGCACGTGGGGCGCGTCGCGCAGCACGATGCGGACGTAGGCCGGCTCGGCCGAGGCTTCGAAGAACGCGTCGACCGCGGCGGCCATGCGCGCCCACGCCCCACCCGGGCACCCGATCACCGCGGCGGTCACGGCCGTGGCCAGCTCTTGCTCCATCTCGATGTAGAGCGCCTCGAGCACGGCCGCCTTGTTCTTGAAGTGGTGATACAGCGCGCCCTTGGTCAGTCGCGCCGGGCCAACGATGGATTCAAGTGCGGTATTGGCATACCCATCGCGCGCGAATGCCTGACGCGCCGCGGCGAGGATCGCGCGCCTTGTGTCATCCGCGTGCTGATCGCGACGTGCCAGATCGCGACCATTGCTGGGCATTCCGCGAGTATGTTACATGCCCTGAGTATCCTCAAGGCCGACTCACGCTGACTCGGCTTCGTTTCTCCCTCGCTTACAGGAGTGCTTATGCAAGCTACCAGATTCGCTGTGCTCGGGGTTCGGCTCGGGCTCGGGCTCGGCCTCGGCGTCATGCTCGCCACCGGCTGCGGTGACAACAAGGACGACGGCGACGCCGCGTTCGCCGTCAACAGCTGCAAGGCGGTCACCGGGACCTGCATGGAGATCACCAGCGGCAACGACACCGCGCTGCAGACCGCGGCCAACACGATCGACGCCAGCACCACGCTGGTGCTCGGCGCCGGCACGTTCAAGATGACCAACCAGCTGACCCTGCGCACCGCGGGCGCGCACGTGATCGGCCAGGGCATCGACAAGACCACGCTCGACTTCGGCTCGACCACCACGCAGGGCAACGGGGTCGACGCGATCGGCGACGACTTCGTGATCCAGGACGTCACCGTGCTCGACGCGCCCAAGGACGGGATCCGGGTCGAGGCGACCAACGGCGTGACGTTCCGCCGGATCCGCGCGACGTGGACCAAGGCCGGCGACGCGAGCAACGGCGCGTACGGCATCTACCCGGTCAAGTCGCAGAACGTACTGGTCGTCGACAGCCAGGCCGAGAACGCGTCGGACGCCGGGCTCTACGTCGGCCAGTGCCAGCACGTGATCGTCCGCGGCAACCATGTGACCGGCAACGTCGCCGGGCTCGAGATCGAGAACACCGAGTACGCCGACGTCTACAACAACGAGGCCGACAACAACACCGGCGGCATCGTCGTGTTCGACCTGCCCGGCAACCCGATCGTCGGCCGCGACATCCGGCTGCGCGACAACATGATCCACGACAACAACCACGACAACTTCGCGTCGGGCGGCACGGTCGCGTCGATCCCGGTCGGCACCGGCACGTTCGCGATGGCGTCGCGCCGGGTCGAGATCACCGGCAACACCTATTCGAACAACGGCACCGGCGACATCGCGCTGATCAGCGGCCTGGCGCTCGAGCCCGACACGACGCAGTGGACCCTGCCGGTCGCGACCGTGACCGGCGACTACCAGGACCTCGGCCTGCCCGCGGGTGCCGCCGCCGGCACGATCATGAACTTCCGCGGCCAGAACATCCTGGTCTCCGGCAACCACCACACCGGCTCGGGCACCGCGCCCGACCTCGACGATCCGCTGCACATCGGCCTGTTGCTCGCGGCGAGCTACCAGAGCGCGCCGGTCGACAGCGTGATCTACGACTCGATCATGGAGTCGATGTTCAACTCGACCGACGCGGCGAAGAACACCGACGACAACCACATGTGCGTCGGCGGCAACACCGAGGGCACGTTCGCCAGCCTCGATCTGATGGCGCAAAGCGCGCCGCCGTTCACCCCGTTCTTCCGCCCGGCCGCGCCGTTCGCGCCGTTCGACTGCACCGCGCTCGACGGCGGCGCGGTCGCCCAGGTCACGCTGCCGCAGGACACGCCGCAGTGATGTGCCCCCTCGCGGCAGCGGCGGCACTCGCGGCGGCGACCGCCGCGGCGGCACTCGCGGCGGCGGGGTGCGGCGGTGGCAGCAAGGGCGACGGCACGCCCGACGCCGGGCCGATCGTGCTGACCGGGCCGGTCCAGATCGACGTCAACGCCGATCCCGCCGAGCACCTGTCGGACTACCAGCTGTTCACGTTCGACGCCCAGACCGGCTTTCAGTTCAACGACCGCGTCGTGCCGTACGACATCAACACGCCGCTGTTCTCGGACGACGCGCTCAAGCAGCGCGCGATCTACATCCCGCCCGGCGCCGCGGCGACGTTCGATCCCGAGAACGCGCTCGACTTCCCGGTCGGCTCCGCGCTGATCAAGACGTTCTACTTCGCGCCCGATCTGCGCGCGCCGGCCGACCGCCCGGCCCTGGTCGAGACCCGGCTGATGGTCCGCCATGACGACGGCTGGCACCCGCTGCCGTACATCTGGGACGCCGAGCAGCACGACGCGGTGTTCTCGCCGGCCGGCGAGGTCCGCGCGATCTCGTTCCTCGACGCCACCGGCGCGCCCCAGACCGCGAACTACCTGATCCCCGAGCGCAACCAGTGCCAGAGCTGCCACGCCGAGCAGGACAGCGTCGGCGCGCCGATCAACCTGGTGCTGATCGGCGTCAAGGCGCGGCACCTCAACCGCGCGTACGACTACGGCGGGACGACCGGCCTGGTCAACCAGCTCGATCACCTGACCGCGCTCGGCATGCTGACCGGCGCGCCGGCCGCGGCCACCCTGCCCGCCGCCTACGACTTCCGGCCGATCGAGGCGATGGGCCCGTCGATCGTCGCCCCGGCGGACCTCGACACCGCCGCGCGCAGCTACCTCGACATCAACTGCGCGCACTGCCACAATCCGCACGGCGTCCAGGGCATGACGTCGCAGCTGTTCCTCGACCACACCAACACCGATCTGTTCCACCTCGGGGTGTGCAAGCGCCCGGGCAGCGCGGGCGTCGGCAACGGTGGGCTGACGTTCGACATCGTCCCCGGCAGCCCCGACATGTCGATCCTGTACTTCCGGGACGACACCACCAAGGTCGGCGCGATCATGCCGCTGCTCGGCCGTTCGCTGACGCACACCAGCGGCGCGGCGCTGCTCCACGACTGGATCGCCGCGATGCCGGCGGACGCGTGCGACATGGCCCCGTCGCAGTAGCATCGTGCGATAGACGCGCTTCACGGACCGGCCCATCCGAAGTGAGAGCGCTACGCTCCCGGCCATGCCCGGTCCATCGGATCTGACGCTGTACGCCGAGTCGACCTGGATGTCTCCGTGGGTGTTCCACGCGATGATCGCGCTCGAGGAGAAGCAGCTCCCGTACAAGCTCGAGGTCCTGCCGATGCCGATCCCGCCGGCGGCCAAGACCGCGCTGCAGGTCAAGGCGATCACCGGCCTGGTGCCGGTGCTGGTCCACGGGGAGATCGCCATCTCCGAGTCGCTCGCGATCTCCGAGTACCTCGAAGAGGCGTTCCCCGCGCCCGATCATCCCGCGCTGCTGCCGGTCGGGGCGGCCTCGCGCGCCCGCGCGCGGCAGATCATGCTGTACCTGCGCACCAGCTTGCACGCGCTGCGCGATGCGCGGCCGACGTCGTCGGTGTTCGGCCGGCCGCAGACCCGCGCGATACCCGACAAGGCGAAGGCCGAGGCCGCCGAGCTCGAGCGGATCGCGCTCGCGGTGATCCCCGAGAGCGGCGGGCCGATGTTCGGCGCGTGGAGCCTCGCCGATGCCGATCTCGCGCTCGCGCTGATGCGGCTGGTCGCCAACCAGGACGCGCTCGATCGCCGGCTCACCGATTACGCGCTCGCACAGTTCGATCGCAAGAGCGTGCGCCGGTTCGTCGCGCACCTGCCGACCAGCCGCTGACCCGGTACGGAGATCCCCATGCATCGCGACATCGCCATCTCGAAGTTCGGCCCGGCCTCGACGCTCCAGCTGCGCGAGGTCGCGCCGCGGACGCCCGGCGACGACGAGATCGCGATCGACGTCGCGTACTCCGGCGTCAACTTCGCCGATGTCCAGATGCGGATCGGGCTGTACCCCGACGCGCCGAAGAAGCCGTTCGTGCCGGGCTACGAGGTCAGCGGCAAGATCGCCCAGATCGGCAAGACCGTCACCGGGTTCGCGATCGGCGATCCGGTGATCGCCGGCTGCTACTTCGGCGGCTACGCGTCGACGATCACCGTACCGGCGCGCCAGGTGTTCAAGCTGCCCGGCGGGTTCGACCTCGCCGCCGGCGCGGCGCTGCCGGTCGCGTACTTCACCGCCCACGTCGCGGTCGCCGAGATGGCGCGGGTCCGCGCCGGCGATCGCGTGCTGATCGAGCCCGGCACCGGCGGGGTCGGCGTGATCGCGACCCAGATGGCCCGGCACCTGGGCGCCGAGGTCACCGGCCTGACGACCAGCCCGGCCAAGAAGTCGTTCATCACCGGGCTGGGCGCCACCGCGTACACGCTCGACGAATTCCGCGCCGATCCCAAGCTGACCGGCTACGACTTCATCCTCAACTCGAGCGGCGGCGGCAACATCGAGTGGCAGCGCGCCCGGCTCGGCATCACCGGCCGCATGGTGTGCATCGGCATGTCGTCGGGGGTCAAGGACGGCAAGCGCAACCTGCTGCGCGTGGCGTCGGCGCTGATCCAGATGCCGCGGATCTCGGTGCTCAAGCTGTTCAACGCCAACACCGGGATCTTCGCGATCAACGCGCTCCACATCCTGCGCGATCCGGTGTGGACCGCCAGGCTCACCCAGGCGCTCGGCAACGCCGAGGCGATGAAGCTCGCGCCGCACATCGGTAAGGTCTTCCCGGCGACCGACGTCGCCGGCGCGCACACGTTCCTCGAGACCAAGCAGGCGACCGGCAAGGTGCTGCTGCAGTGGTGAGCGGATCCCGGACGCGCTCGCATGCTCGCGCTGGCTAGTCGCCGCGCGGCGCCGGCGCGGTGGCCTCGGCGCGCGCTCGCTCGATCAGCTGGGTCATGATCTTGGCGAGCTCGGTCAGGTACTCGGGATCGCCGTGCAGCACCGCGGGGTCGAGCGGGGTCGCGGTCATCGCCGGGGTCAGCCGGACGATCGCGCCGACCCGATCCTCGAGGATCCGCGCGACCGGTGGGGTCTCGCGGGTGTCGATGTGGATGATCGACGAGAACACGACGTGGCCGTCGGCGCCGCGCAGCACCGAGGTCGCGAACACGAACCGACCGTCGCGCGACCATACCGGGCCGCTCTCGTCGGTCAGCGGCAGGTTGACCAGCGGCCGGGCCGCGTCGATCAACTGACCCGGCACCGGGCCCGGCCGGCCCGGCGCGCCGCGCGGCATCAGCCACAGCTCGGAGTCGGGCTTGCCGTCGTGGACCACCGGCCGCGCGAACACCAGCTGCCTGCCGTCGGGCGATACCGCCGGCGACGAGTCCGCCGGGCCGCGGGTCACCACGCGGATCGTGCCGTCGGGCGCGCGCTCCTCGAGGTGGGTCTCGATCTCGTGGTGCTGCTCGTCGGGCGTGACCGCGGCGTAGACGATCGTGCCGTCGGCGGCGACCGCTGGCGTGACCTCGTGGCCCGCGCCATGGGTCAGCTGGACCAGCGCGCCGGGCGCGCCGTCGTGGATCGCCAGCTGCCACAGATCGTAGCCGCCACCCGCGCGGGTCGACGCGAACACGATCGCGCGGCCGTCGGGCAGCCACGCGGGGTGGGTATCGATGACGTTCGCGCCCGCCGCGGCCTCGGTCAGCCGGCGCGGCGGCGCGGCGATCCCGGCCGGGGCGATCCACAGGCTGGTTTGATCGATCGGCCGGTCGCGGCTCGACGCGAACACGATCCACCTACCGTCGGGCGACACCGCCGGGTTGGTGTCGCGCGCGGCCACCGCGGCCGGCTGCACCAGCTCGAACTGGCGGTCGCCGTGCTCGTCGATCGCCACCAGCCGCACGCCGCCGGCGCTGCGCTCCGAGGCGACGATCGCGATCCGTCGGGTCCCCGGCCCGGACGCGGAGTCGGTCGCCGGCACCGGCGCGGCGGGCAACGGGCCACAGCCGGCGAGCACGGCCGCCAGGAACCCGACCACGGCGGCGACCCAGGCGGCGCGAGATAATATGCGCGGCGGCACCGCGCGCGAGCTTACTGCTTGGGCGCTTCGGCAGGTGCGGCAGGCGCCGCGGCCGGGGCCGCCGGGGTATCCGCCTTCGGCGCCTCGGCCGGTGCGTCCGGCTTGGGCGCGGCGTCGGCCTTGGGCGCGACCGCGGCGGGCCGCTTCTTGGTCAGGTTGGACATGTTCATGTCCTTGGTCATGTTCTTCTTCTCCGGCGTGACGAAGAAGTAGATGCCGTTCACCAGGAACAACACGACCAGGCCGCTGACCAGGCCGATGGTCCAGGCCTGCGAGTTCGACGCCGTGCTGCGACGCTCGAACGTCGTGAACGCCTGCTGCTCGTGATCTGGCCACGAGGTCACGAGCGGCCGGCTCGAGAATATCGCGCCCACCGCCATCATGATGCCCATCCCGAGCAGGGTCAGCAGCGAGAGCGAGATGATGATGAAGACGATGACCGCAGCAAGGAAGTCGAGTCCGGTCGGGGTGGCAGGATTCATCGGGGACCTCGATCTTTAAGGAGAAAGTGAGTGCGTTGCAATTGTCGAACAGGCTGGGATCGAATGGCCTGGGTCGTGCGTTGGTTCGCTGGATGACGGAGAACGCCCCACAGGGATGCCCAGGGGACGTCTTGGACAGGGCTCGATCAGCGGTATGACACCACGCCTCGCGACCCGTTCCCGATTTGTTGACCGCGCCGCGCCCCTGGCGATCTTGGCAACGATCTCGATTAGTTGCGCCGCGCAGAGCAGCGCCGACGCCGACCCTGGCCGCGAGGCCCGCCACCCCGCCGGCGCCCCCCGGCTGGACCTGACAGACCAGGCAGACCGGCCAAGCCCGACAGGCCGACCGGGCCCGACCGCCCCAACCGCGGGCATCTCGGGCGCCGCGTCCGGCCCGGGCGCCCCAGCCACCTCGGCCGCAGCCGCCACGCCACCGGCCGTACCCGAAGCCAACCTCGGCGTCGCCGACAAGGGCATCTGGTCCGACCTCGACGACCACATCCAGATCACCCTGCCCGCCGGCCTCACCGCCGACCAGGTCACCGCCCGGATCGACGCGGCGCACCACCTCCTGGTGCTGTCGATCGACGGCGTCGCGCGCAAGGCCTACCCGCTCGGCGGCCCCGCCGCGCTCTCGATCGGCGACCAGACCCTCGCGCTGCGCCCCGGCGATCGCGCCGAGCTCGCCCCGCTGCTCACCGCCGACCACCTGACCACCGGCGCCGCGGCCCACGATCGCGACGGCGACGGCATCCCCGATCCGCTCGACCTCCTGATCGGCGCCAAGAAGACCGTCGCCAACGCCGACGCCTACACCGCCGAGGCCGAGCAGTACATCTCGATGCGCTACCCGATGGGCGACGTGCCCCGCACGATCGGCGTGTGCACCGACGTCATCATCCGCGCCGTCCGCAACGCCGGCATCGACATCCAGAAGGAGCTCCACGAGGACATCCGCCGCGCCCGCACCGCCTATCCGATGGTCAAGGGCGCCGGCGATCCCAGCATCGACCAGCGCCGCGTCGGCACCCTGCTGCCCTACTTCCAGCGTCACTGGGAGAGCCACACCCCCAAGCTCGACGATCCCGCCGACCCGCTGCGCCCCGGCGACATCATCCTCATGGACACGTTCCCGAGCCGCCCCGGCCCCGATCACATCGGCATCCTGTCCGACCACGTCGACGCCCAGGGCCTGCCGCTCGTCATCAACAACTGGACCGACGGCACCGTGACCGCCGAAATGGATCTTCTGACCTTCGTCCCGGTGCTCTATCGCTTCCGGCTGCCGCAGTAGCCCGTTCAGGCGAGGTTGCGCATGCCTCGAGCATCGGACACAGCAGGTGAAACTCACCCGTCGTGAGGAGCGCGATGCTCGGCATCGTCGGGGTCGTCCGGCGCGCCAAACTCCTCGCGCATGTAGAGGTCGCCGAGCGCGAAGTGCGCGAGCCAGTCGCGCGCCTTCAGATCGGTCACGGCGACCGGGGACACCGGCCGGCCGTGCTGCATCACGAACAGCTGCTCGGGGCGGTTATCGAAGTCGTTGATGATCACCGGCGAGTGGGTCGCGAGCAGCACCGTCACCGCGTGCCTGCGAGACCAGGATCGCATCCGCTCCAGCAGCAGCTTGATCGCGTGCGGGTGGAGCGCATTCTCCGGCTCGTCGATCGCGATCAGGTCTTCGCGATCCGTCGAGGCCAACGCGGTGAGGTGGAGCAACGCGACGAACCAGCCGTCGGGCGCCAGGCTCGCCGAGTGCAGGCGATCGCCCTTGAGCCGCAGGCTCCCGCCGACCACCTGCGCGGCCTTCTCGAACTCCAGGTCGTCGAAGAAGTCGGCAAAGATCTCGCGTAGCCCCTCGAGCACGAAGTCGTAGCGCATGCGATCGGGCTTCTTGTCGCGCCAGTTGCGCAGCACGCTGAACACGTTGGTGCCGCGCCGATCGAGCCGGCGCTCGCTCGAGTCCGGCGAGCCGCTTCGCCGCAGGGCCGCCAGATCGTACGAACCGTAGAGCCGGTAGCGTGAGAGCACTTCGGGAAGCGCGTCGGACTCCGGGAATTCGATCTCCAGGCTGTGGCGCAACCCGAGCGCGAGCTCGTTCCGGACCACCACATCCTTGTCGAACACGCGCGCGCTGTCTGCTCCGGCCGCGCGCGCGACGATCACGTGCCCGCCGCTCACCAGCCGCTCTTCCGATCGGAATCCATCGCCCACCAGCACCGGCGCGAGACGCCAGGTCGTCTGGCCCACCGTGATCTCGAAGTCGTACGGCTCGCGCTCGTCCGCGTACATGTTGCGCGCGTTGGCGATCCCGCCGTGATCCTCGAGGGCACGCGCCAGGCCGCGGTCGAGCGCATCGCCGAGCAGCGCAGGAACGTCGAGCAAGGTCGTCTTGCCCGAGCCATTCGCGCCGACCAGCGCGCATACGCCTTCGGGGCTCCAGTCGACAGCGCGCAGCCCTCGGTAGTTCCTGACCTGAAGGCGAAACGCCATCGGCGCGATTGTAGTCGGCCGTTGGATTTCGGGCGACAAACCGGCCCGAGCCTACGGTGATGTAAGCATGCCTACGTTTGAACGAGAGCACCGCGCAGCCGAGCGAGTCCCGCCCCGCCCCAGCGGGCCCGCCGATGCGTCGTCGCGCCGCTGAGCGTCGGGGTGAATTGTCCGGGCCAGGAGTGCTAACGTCGAGCGGTCCATGAGGCTGGCCACGTGTGTGCTCGGGGTGGCGTTGGGCGTGCTCGCGGCGCGGCCGGCGGTGGCGCTGGCCGACGAGACCGCGTCGTGGAGCTACCGCGCGGTGATCGATCGGGTCGATCTGGAGCCGGCGGCGGTGGGCGGGCTGCGGCTGCGGATCGCGCTATCGGCGCTCGCGCTGCAGGGCCAGCTGCTCGACCTGACGGATCCCAAGTCGATCCGGCTGATGATCGGCGGCGGCAAGGTCGAGGCGCCGTATGCGCTCGGGACGTACGGCGCGACCAATGCCGACACCGCGATCGTCGTGGTCGTCGAGGCCAATGTCGCGTACGCCGAGGCGCTGCCGAGCATCCTGACGTCGTTCGACGACGGCGTGCTGGCGAACCTCAACGACAAGACCCAGCTCGCGGTGCTGTCGTATGGCGACGGTACCGGGACCGGCAAGCTGGCGTCGCTCAAGACCGCGCGCGGCAAGCTGTCGGGGATCTCGCCGGACACCAGCACCGGCGACCCGGCGCTGCTCGACACGCTCGAGCGCGCGATGCAGTTGCTGAAGAAGGCCAAGACCTCGCCCGAGGGCCGGCCGCTGCGCAAGCTGATCATCGCGATCGGCGACGGCCGCGATCGCTCGAGCGACCGCGAGCGGGTCACCAAGCTCGGGCTGCGCGCCGCCAAGGAAGGCGTGCGGATCCATACGTTCGGCTATGCCCCGAGCAAGGTCCTGCGCTCGCTGCTCACGCTCGGCGAGCTGTCGAAGCGCTCGCTCGGCACGTTCCGCTGGGTGCGATCCGGCGGCACCGAGTCGTGGACGCCCGCGTTCGCCCAGCTGCGCGACGAGATCAACAAGCAGTACGTGCTGACGTACTTCCTGGGCAACGACGCCAACGTCGCCGGCAAGCTCAAGATCGTCGCGGTCGGCCGCACCGAGGCGACGTCGAACGAGATCACGATCCCCACAGCGGCGTGCGGCGGCCAGGCGTGCCCGAACGGCTACTGCAACAGCGGCGAGTGCGTCGTGCCGCGGGCGGAGTCGGGCCACGGGGCGTTCGGCTGGGTGCTGATGATCATCGGGATCGGCGTCGGCGCGGTCGTGGTGCTCGGGCTGGTCGGGTTCCTGATGCAGCGCCAGCGGGTGCCCCTGCCGGTCTCGCTGTCCGGCCAGCCGCTGATGCCGGGCCAGGTGCCGAGCCAGGTGCCAGGGATGATGCCGGGCCAGGTGCCAGGGATGATGCCGGGCCAGGTGCCAGGCCGGGTATCAGGGATGATGCCGGGCCAGGTGCCAGGCCCAGGGATGGTGCCCGGGCAAGCCGCACCGGGCTCGGTGCCGCCGCAGGTCGGCTCCAGGCCGCCGCAGGCCGTCTCCAAGCCGCCGAAGTCGAGCTGGTTCAAGAGCAAGCCGCCGAGCCAGCCGCCGGCGGTCGCGCCGCCCCCGGTCGCGCCGGTCGCCGGCCCCGCGCTGCTCGTGATCAGCGGCCCGCTCGCCGGCCAGCGGATCGCGCTCGCGAACGGGTTCACGATCGGCAAGGCGCCGGGCTCGAACCTCGTGATCGACGATGGCTACGCGTCGACCCAGCACGCGCAGGTCGGCATGGATCAGTTCGGCAACTGCCGGCTCTACGACCGCAACTCGACCAACGGCACGTTCGTCAACGGCGTCCGGATCACCGAGGTCGTGCTCGACCACGGCATGAGCGTCCGGATCGGCTCGACGGAGCTGCGTTTCTTGGCACAATAGGACAACCAATGGTGCGACCCAGGGGAAACCTCATCATCGGCGGCCAGGTGTTCAACGTGGACGCTCCGGTGGTGAACTGGCACGAGAACGGGTGGGACGCGACGTCGGAGGTCTGCATCCCGACCAAGACCGAGTCGGTGCCCGCGTGCCTGCCGGCGAGCGGCGGCAAGCAGTTCCCGTACGGCAAGATGCCGGTGCCGTACACCCAGCGCTACTCGACGCGGCCGACCTTGCGCTCGGAGAAGTGGCGCGGCGGCCTCAACCCGAGCTACGAGGCGGTCAAGGGCACGATCAAGCAGTTCGTCGTCCACCACGACGGCTGCACCTCGGCCGACATGTGCTTCAACGTGCTGCAGAACGAGCGCGGCCTGTCGGTCCACTTCCTGCTCGACAACGACGGCACGATCTACCAGACGATCGACCTGGGCCTCATGGCCTATCACGCCGCCGACTGGAACCTGTACTCGATCGGCGTCGAGCTGTGTAACAAGGGCGACGCGCTGCAGTACGCCAAGACCTACGAAGACGGCCGGTTCGGCCCCAAGCGCGACGTCAAGTTCTGCAAGATCAACAACTCGACGATCAAGGCGTTCGACTACACGCCGGCGCAGTACGATGCGTTCTCGCGGCTGTGCAAGGAGCTGTTGCGGCTGTTCCCCAACCTGCCGGCGGAGTATCCGCAGTCGAGCCCCGGCGAGCAGCTGTGGGACACGCTGCCGTCGCCCAACGTCGAGCGCGAGCGCTACTCGGGATACCTCGGCCACTACCACATCACCCAGCAGAAGTGGGATCCGGGCCCGTTCGACTTCAAGGAGTTCTGCCGCAAGCTGCGCGGCGCGTTCTGCTTCCCGGTGTTCCCCAAGATGGAGCCGGCCAAGGGCGAGGACAAACCGGTCGTCCCCGACGACGGCGGCGAGCTCAAGGCGGCGGCGAACCAGCTCTACGCGCTCAACGAGGCCAAGGCCGACGGCGGGTTCTTCCCGGTCGGGCCGTGGGGCGAGACCCGGCTGTGGCACGGCGGCATCCACGTGGTCGGCAAGTCCGACGGCGGCGTGTTCTCGCCCTACCCGGGCCGCCTGGTCGCCGCGCGAATGGGCAAGGACTCGCCGATCGGCTCGGTCAACTTCGCGCTGCTGCGCCACGACATGACGCTCGGCTCGACCAAGGTCCAGTTCTACTCGCTGTACATGCACCTCGCGAACGAGCTCAAGCGCGACAAGCCGGTCGACTGGCTCACCAAGGAAGGCTGGAAGAAGGGCGGCAAGCCGAACGAGGTGGTCCTGCTCGACGAGCCGATCGAGGCCGGCGCGCTGATCGGCCACGTCGGCAGGGTCGGTCCCGACGATCTCGCGCGCTCGCAGATCCACGTCGAGTTCTTCTCCGAGACGTTCATCGACATGCCGAACTCGAACTGGCACCTGGTCGACGGCACCGCCGGCGGCCGGTTCTGCGAGGCGCCGGAGATCGACAACCTGATCGACAAGAACAACGACGGCGTGCTGTCGCGCCAGGAGCTGTCCGAGTTCTTCGCCAACGGCGGTGGCGATCTGCACCAGATGGTGACGCTGCACGTCTCGGAGTGGACGTTCGAGCCGAGCTGGGCCGATGCCCTGCGCGTGCCCAAGGACTTCCGCGACAAGAAGCCGGCGGAGATCGATCAGCTGGTCGCCGACCAGATCGCGCCGGGGCTGTGGTGGAACGCGGCGGTCGCGACCCACTGCCGGCTGCCGCAGGACGGCGTCGTGTACCACTACCACCCGGTCGCGTTCATCAGCTGGTTCAAGACCCAGCTGATCGAGGCGGCGGCCGAGGCGGCGGTGCCCGGCGGCAAGGGCCACACCGTCGACAAGACCAAGGCGGCGATCGTGCCGTCGTCGATCACCGACGACTACCACGACTTCCAGGGCACCTCGATGCGGTCGGCCGCCGACATCACCGAGGACCCGTGCAACAAGAACCTGACCCTGGAGCAAATGGTGCAAGGCTACGACGCGCCGGAGTGTGGCCAGTGAGTCGCCGGACCCAGCCGGAGGTGACGTCGGCGCCCGAGACGCCGGGCTCGGTGGCCGCCACGCCCGATGCGGCGCCCGCCCCAGGCTCGGCCGATCGCGGCACCGCGTGGCGCACGCCGACCCGCCGGGCGTTCGTCGGCATGATCGCCGCCGGCGCCGCCGCGCTCGCGGTCCAGCGCCCGGTGCGCAACGCGATCGAGGCCGCTCGCAGCGACGGAGCTGCCGGCGACGACGCGGATCGCCCGCGCAGCACGTGGACCGGCACGACGCGCTGGATCGGTCACTGCTAACCGGCCAGAATTCCAGGTCGCGATCGCAATTGATGTAATGTTGCGCGCATGACGGCTCGCCGCCTGTTCTCCGTCCTCAGCGTTGGCCTCGGCGTTGGATTGATCGCCTCGGCCGGCGTGGTCGCCGCGCAGCCCGCGACGTCGCCCACCCCGTCGCCCCCGACGACCCCGAAGACCACGACGCCCCCGACCAAGCAGTCCAAGGCCAAGGGCGCCAAGGGCAAGAAGACGCCGCTCGCGCCGGCCAAGGACCCCGGCGCCGGATCCGGGTCGAGCGCGGCCGACGCGGCCGCTACGGCCCCGGCGGCCCCGGCGGCAGATGCGCCGTCGCCCAAGGACCTCAACGGCACCGACGAGAACCCCGACGCGCCGAAGTCGGTCAACGATCCCGATGCGCCACCGCCACCGCCGCCGATCGCCCCGGTGGCCACGACGCGGAGCGGCTATCCGATCGAGGAAGCGCTGCGGCCGATCGTGCTGCCGCAGAACCTGTCCGAGGTGTCGATCAACCCGCACGCGCAGGTCTCGCCGTATGCCGGCGCCACCGCGCTGCGCGCGCGCTACGGTGTCACGTCGAAGGTCCAGCTCGGCCTGACCTACCTGATCGGCGGGATCTACGACGATCCGGCGACCGCGGAGTCCAGCCAGGGCTTCCACCCCGGCAAGGCAGTCGGGATCGACGTCACCTACCTCATCCAGGACTGGATCGGCGTCCAGGTCGGCGTGCCGCTGTACATCAGCCCGCTCGCGGTCTCGCTCACGATCGGCGCGCCGATCAAGTTCACGTTCGGCGACAAGTTCGCGCTCGGTGGGCTCGACGACTTCTTGAACATCAAGCTCGATAACTTCGCGCCGACGTTCTATCAGGAGCTGCAGAACGCGACCAACGCGAACGAAGGCACGACCAACACGATCAAGTCGGCCGGCGAGCTGCGGGTCTCGCTGTACGGCATCTACCAGTACCAGCCCGACATCGCGATCACCGCGCGCACCGGCATCCAGATGGAAGATTTTGCCACCGGCAAGACCGACGGCTGCCTCGGCGAGTGCCTGACGACGTTCCTGCGCGCCGGGTTCGACTACACGCCGCGCAAGTATCTCGATCTCGGGCTGTCGATCGGGTTCGACGACCTCGCGCACGGCGGCTCGTTCGCGCCCGCCGGCTACCTCGCGTTCCGGATCTGATCGAGCGGCGCCACGATCTCGAACTGGCGAACGCCGACCAGCTGGCCGCCGACCGTCATCGTCGTGCACGTCCACGTGCCGGTCGGATCGGACGGCAGCTCGCCGAGCGGGAACGAGCTGCGGAACACCTCGCCGTCGCCGTCGTGGCAGCTCATGTGCTCCGGCGTCATCCGCGCCAGCTCGTGGCCGCGCCGGCTCCAGATGTGGATCACGTCTTCCTTGAGGCCACCCGGCTCGCGGAGCAGCGAGCCGCAGCGCAAGCCGTCGGTCTGATCGACCCGGATCTGGTGCTTCGAGCCCGGCAGGCACTCGTAGCTGCCCATCGTGCCGTGGCCGACCGCGATCTCGACCATCGCGAGCGGCGCCGGCGGGATGAACTCCCGGCCGTACCACACCGCGCCGAGCAGCCCCGCGGTCGCCGACACCACGAGCAGCATGCCGTAGCCCGACACCACCTGGCGCAGCGAGAACGACAGCAGCGCGACCGACAGCGGGGTCGCGGCGGCCGCGACGACCAGCCCGACCCGGTGCTCCACCCCGGCGACCAGGGGCAGCATGACGTTGAGCACGCCGAACATCGCGATCCCGTAGATCGCCGATGCCAGCCAGCGGCGCTCCATCACGAAGTGATCGAACACGATGTCGATCGTCGAGACCACCGCGCACACGAGCAGGATCGGCGCCAGCCACCAGTTCCACGATGTCAGCGACCACGTCGCGCTCGACGCGTACAGCGGGGTCAGGAAGAAGAACATCTGCTGGTAGAACTGCTTGATGACGTAGTTGGTCGCGACCCGCACCCCGCGCCGCGCGATCGTCTCCTGCTCGCGCCGGTTGTCGGGCCCGACGATGAAGCGCAGCGCGATGAACATCACCAGCCACGACGCGAACAGCGCGATCATGATCTTGTCGGCGTGCGCGAGCCCCGCGCGCGCGAACAGCATCACGCCGGCGCCGAACGACAGCGCGAACAGCGAGTGAAACCACCACAGCTTGCGGAGCAGCCGGCGCAGCCGCGACGGCGGGGCCGGCAGGCTGACCGCGGCGGCCGCGCGCGGGGCCTCGGGCTCGTCGTCGTCGTCGTCGCGCTCGTCGCCGGCGCGTTCGTCGTCGCGTTCGTCGTCGCGCTCGTCGCGCTCGTCGCGCTCGTCGCGCCCGCTGCGTTTGGTCCTCCTGGCCATCGCGGCGCTACGTCGCGGTGGTGACCAGGTCCTTGAGCCGATCGAGCGCGAGCTCGAGCCGCGCGAGCGGTGGGCCGAACGAGAACCGCAGGTGGCGGCGGAACCGCGAGGCCCGGCCGCCGCGCCGCTTGCCCGGATCGACGTCGAAGAACTCGCCGGGCACGGTGATCACGTTGCGGTCGAGCGCGGCGCGGAACAGCGCCATGCCGTCGCGGATCGACGGCGGCAGGTGCTCGGTCGACGCCCAGACGTAGAACGTGCCCTCGGGCGGCAGATCGACGGTGAACCCGAGGTCGCGCAGGCCGTTGAGCAGCCGGCTGCGCTTCTTGCCGAACACCTGCTGGATCGCCTTGGTCTCGGCGAGCGCGGCGGCGGGTGCGAGCAGCTCGATCGCCTTGCGCTGCAGCGGGCGCGAGCCGCCGCCATCGAGGAACGACCCGGCGGACACCACGCCCTCGATCACGCGCTTGGGGCCGACCGCCCACGTGACGCGCCACCCGGGGTAGCGCCAGTTCTTGGTCAGGCCGTCGAGGATCACCACCGGATCGCGGTCGACGTCGTCGACGTAGCGCGCCGCGGTCTCGATCCCGCCCTGGGCGACCAGATCGGGCCGCCAGATGTAATGCGAGTAGAACTCGTCGAAGATCAGCGCGCAGTCGAGCTCGCGCGCCGCGGCGACCCAGCCCGCGAGCTCGGCGCCGCCGATCACCTTGCCGGTCGGGTTCGACGGGTTCGACGCCAGGATCGCCGACAGCCCGCGGCCCATGACCTCGCGGCGCAGGTCGGCGGCCGAGAACGCATAGCCGCGCTCGCTCTCGAGCAAGATCGGGATCGGCGAGAACATCCGGAACACGCCGAGCAGCTCCTCGTACGCCGTGTAATCGGGCAGGAAGTGCCCGAGGTTGATGTTACCGAGCGACGCGGCGACCCGGGTCAGCGCCGAGCGGCCGCCGCCCGACACCGCGACGTTCTCGGCGCTGTACTTGCTGCCCATGCCGCGGCGGAACAGCTCGTTGTAGAACCCCGCGATCGCCTCGCGCAGCTCCCACAGCCCGGCGACCGGCGCATATTCGTGATCGCCGGTGAGGATCGGCAGCTCGGAGATCCGCGGCGGCGCGTCGGGCAACGCCTCGCTCTCGGGCATGCCCTGGCCGAGGTTGCACCAGTCCTCGGAGCTCGGCGAGTACCCGCGGCGCTGGGCCTCGGTGGTCACGTAGATCACGCCGGTGCGCGGCACGTCGCGGAACGCGGCGAAGCTGGGACCGGCGACGGCGTCGGCGCCCGACGCGGTCTTGGCACGGGGAGACGTCATGACCCGCGCAGCCTAACACGTGCCCCCCCGGAGCCTACCCCGCCGCAGCCGAGCGGTCATCGAGCAGCCGTCGAGCCTGTCGAGCCTGTCGAGCCTGTCGAGCCTGTCGAGCCTGTCGAGCCTGTCGAGCCTGTCGAGCCTGTCGAGCCTGTCGAGCCTGTCGAGCCTGTCGAGCCTGTCGAGCCTGCCCGGCCGGCCGAGCCGCGCGGCTACGAGTTTTCCGCGATCGGCTTGGCCGCCTCGATACCTGTGTTAGCGTGAAGGCGTGTCCGTCTGGCAGGGTCTGCAGGGCCAGGAGCGCGCCGTCGTGCAGCTCCGGCGATCGATCGAGCGTGGCCGCGTGCCGCACGCGTACCTGTTCTCGGGCCCGCCGGGCGCGCCGCTGGTCGACGCCGCGATCACGCTGGCGATGGCGCTGTCGTGCCAGCGCGCGCCGGGCGACGGCTGCGACGGCGCGCCGGACACCATGTGCGACGCGTGCGCCAAGATCGCGTCGGGCATCCACCCCGACGTCGTGACCCTGGCGCGCGAGGGCGCCGCCCAGATCGTGCCGATCGAGAGCGTGCGCAACCAGGTGATCGCGCGGGTCGGGTTCCCGCCGCACGAGGGTGCGGTCCGGGTATTCGTCGTCGAGGAGGCGACCGCGATGGCGCCGCCGGCCGCCAACGCGCTGCTGAAGACGCTCGAGGAGCCGCCGACCCGGACCCTGTTCGTGCTGTGCACGATCGCGCCGGACCAGCTGCTGCCCACGATCCGCAGCCGGTGCCAGCGGGTCCGGTTCGGGGCCGGGACGACCCTGCCCGCCGACGCCGATCCGGCGCGCACCGAGCGGGTCGCCGCGCTCGGCGCCGAGCTGGCGCGCGATGCGCATGACATGTCGCTGCCGTCGCGGATCGCGGAGGCCAAGGGCGATGCGGCGCCGGTGCTGGTCGCCGCGGCGCGCGCGCTCCACGTCCAGGCGTACGGCGCGGCGGTCGGCGGTGATGCCGAGGCGGCCCGGCGCGCCGGCGCGCGGGCCCAGGCGATCCTGTCGTGGCACACCGCGATCGCGATCCACAACGCCAACCCGGCGCTGGCGATCGAGTCGCTGATCATCCAGCTGCGCGGGCTGCCCGCCACGGGCGCGCCATGACGCCGAGCGACGACGGCCCCGACGCACCCCCGGCCGCGGAGCCCGCCGAGCCGCGCGACGCCACCGAGGCCACCGGCGCCGGCGATGCGGGCGACGACGCGGACGGCGGCGGCGCCGCGGAAGGTGCCGCGGCGAGCCCGGGCGGCGACGGCGAGCCCCGCAAGCGGCGCCGGCGGCGACGCCGCCGCGGCGAGCCCGGCGACGATCGGGCCGATCAGCGCGGCGACGCGCGAACCGCCGACCGCAATGATCCGCGAGGCACCGAACGAAGTGCCGAACGAAGCGCTGCGGGTGGTGCCACCGGAGCGTCAGGCACCGCCGCGCCCGCGCGCGAAGACCAGCCGCGCGAAGGCCAGCCGCGCGAAGGCCAGCCGCGTCGTGACGACGCGCGCCGCGACGACGGCCCGCGCGGAGACCGGCCACGCCGCGACTACCGCGCACGGTTCGGCGAGCCGGCCGCGGTCGGTGCCGGCCACGCCGCGGACTCCGCGGATCAGGCACCGAGCAGCACCGACGCCACCGCTGCGACAGCGACCGGCGCATCCAGCGATGAATCACCCCGTGACGCCAGCGCGCACGATCGGGGCAACGAACCGCGCGGGCGAGCCAACGAACCGCGCGGCGAGCGCGGCGGCGAACAACGTGGCGAGCGCGGCGGCGAACGAGGTCGCGAGGCGCGCGGCCGTGGCAATGATCGGGGTCGCGACAACCGCGGTGGGCCTCGCGGCGAACGCGGCACCGGCGACAACAACCGAGGCGACCGCGGCTCCGGCGACAACCGTGGCACCGGCGACAACCGTGGCGCCTCCGGCGATGACCGCGGCACCGGCGACAACCGTAGCACCGGCGACAGCCGCGGCGACCGCGGCTCCGGCGACAACCGTGACGCCTCCGGCGACAACCGCGGCACCGGCGGCAACCGCGGCACCGGCGACAACCGTGGCGCCTCCGGTGATCAGCGCGACGACCGCGGCACCGGCGACAACCGTGGCACCTCCGGCGACCAGCGCGGCGACCGCGGTACCGGCGATAACCGTGGCGCCGCCGCACGCGGCGAACGCAACAACCGCGGCGGCGAGCGCGGCACCCGCGGCAATGAGCGGCGCGACCGCGGCGGAGACCGTCCGCGCGGCAACGAAGCGCGCGGTAGCGAGCCACGCGGCAACGACGCACGCGGCGGCAACGAGGCGCGCGAGCCACGCGGCGGCGACGCACGCGATGGCAACGAGGCGCGCGGGCCACGCGGCGGCGATGCACGCGGCAACGAGGCACGCGAGCGCGGCCCGGCCGGCGGCACCGAGGCCGAGCGGCCGACCCAAGTGTTCGACGGGCCGACCGCGCGGCTCGAGCACCGGCCGTCGAACCCGCAGCTCGGTGCGGGCGACGACCCGGATCTGGAAGGTTCCGCGGGCCCGGCGATCGCATGGGGCAAGGATGACGACGGCCCGCCGCCCGCGGTCGCGCTGGCGCCCGATCTACCCGCCGAGGCACCGAGCGACGATCTCGATCCGGTGACCCATCCGCTGCTGGAGCTGCCGAGCGCACCGCTCGGCGACGACGTGGCGAGCGTCGCGGGCGTGCGGTTTGTCCCCGGTGGCCGCGTCCAGTGGTGCGACGCCGGCGACGCCGACTACGCGCGCGGCGATCGCGTGCTGGTCGACGCCGAGCGCGGCACCCGGCTGGCATGGATCGCCGTGCCGCCGGCGCGCCGGGCGGTGCGCGACCGCGGTATGCGCCGCGTGATCCGCCGCGCCAGCGATCAGGATCTGCGCGGCGAGCGCGACGGCGACACCGATCGCGCGCAGGCGCTGCGGGTCGCCAAGGACAAGGCCGCCGCGCTGCGGCTGCCGCTCAAGGTGTTCCGAGTCGAGGTCGCCGGCGGGCTCGGCCGCGGCGCGCGGATCAACGTCTACTACACGACCGACGAGCGGCTCGATCTGCGCGACTTCATCCGCGACGTCTCGAACACGCTCGGCGGCGGCCGGGTCGAGCTGCGCCAGCTCGGCGTGCGCGACGAGGCCAAGGCGGTCGGCGGCATCGGCTCGTGCGGCCTGACCTTGTGCTGCACGACCTGGCTGCCCGACTTCGTGCCGGTGTCGATCAAGATGGCGAAGGACCAGGGCCTGGTGCTGTCGCCGACCAAGGTGTCCGGTCAGTGCGGCCGGCTCAAGTGCTGCCTGGTCTACGAGCAGGCGGCGTACGCCGAGCTCCGCAAGGGCCTACCCAAGCTCGGCAAGCGCGTGATCGGCGCGCGCGGCGAGGGCCGCGTGGTCGAGGTCGACGTGCTGCGCCAGCGGATCCGGGTGTCGTACGGCGCCGGCGACACCGAGGTCGTGCCCGCGGCGGAGGTCAAGCCGCTGTTTCCGTCGGGCAACCAGCCGGCCGCGCGCGGCAACTCGCCCGACCGCGGCGGCCACGCCGAACCCGAGGACACCGACGACACCAGCGACACCAGCGACACCGAGAGCGACGACCCGAGCCGGGCGAGCGCCAGCCACCTGGAGCTGCCCGCTGTGGCCGACGACGAGCTCCCGGACCCGACCGCCCTACCCGACGACGATCCGACCGCTCCGCCCGACGACGACCCGACCGCTCTGGATGACGATTGACCGCGCTTTTCCGTCGCTGAACGGCGACGGCCCCATTGACCGCGCTCTTCCGTCGCTGAACGGCGACGGCCCCATTGGACTCATGACCCAGACCTTCTACATCACGACGCCGATCTACTACGTCAACGACGTCCCGCACCTCGGCCACGCCTACACGACCCTGGTCGCCGACACGATGGCGCGGTTCCACCGCATGCGCGGCGACGACACCCGGTTCCTGACCGGCACCGACGAGCACGGCCAGAAGGTCGAGCAGACCGCCCGCGACCGCGGACTCACGCCACAGCAGCTGGTCGATCAGGTCGCCCCGCGGTTCGACGAGACCTGGAAGGCGCTCGGCATCGAGGGCTACCGGTTCATCCGCACCACCGAAGATCGCCACAAGAACGTCGTCCGCGCGCTGTGGACCCGGATCCGCGCCACCAACCCCGACGACATCTACCTCGCGTCGTACCAGGGCTGGTACTGCGTCGGCTGCGAGGCGTTCTACACCGAGAGCCAGCTGGTCAAGGACGGCGACGCCTGGGTGTGCGCGATCCACAAGAAGCCGGTCGAGTGGCTCGACAAGGAGCGCAGCTGGTTCTTCCGGCTCTCGAAGTACGCCGAGCCGCTGCTCCGCCACATCGAGCGCCACCCCGACTTCATCCGGCCCGAGGCCTACCGCAACGAGATCGTCGCGTTCTTGAAGGGCGGGCTCAAGGATCTCTCGGTGTCGCGCACCAGCTTCCAGTGGGGCATCCCGGTTCCGGAGGCTGACCCCGAGGGGCTCCAGCACGTGATCTACGTCTGGATGGACGCGCTCGTGAACTACTTCTCCGATCTATGCCCGCCCGACGGCACGCTCGGCGGCCCCGACGTCGAGCGCTACTGGACCTCGGCGATCCACCTGATCGGCAAGGACATCCTGCGGTTCCACAGCGTGTACTGGCCGGCGTTCCTGATGGCCGCCAACCTGCCGCTGCCCCGGGGCATCTTCGCGCACGGCTGGTGGACGGTGCGCGGCGAGAAGATCTCGAAGTCGATGCCGGCGACCCGGATCGATCCGCTCGCGCTGTCGGACGCGCTCGGCGCCAACTCGCAGAACGCCGTGGTCTCGGGCCGCGCGATCGGCATCGATGCGATGCGCTACTACCTGCTGCGCGAGATGCCGCTCGGCAACGACGGCGACTTCACGTTCGAGTCGATGTTCGGCCGGTTCAACGCCGACCTCGCCAACGATCTCGGCAACCTGATCAACCGCAGCTTGACCCTGATCGGCAAGCTCGCGGCCGACACGCCGCCGGCGCGCGACGACGCGCAGTACGCCGCCGGCGAGAACCCGTACTGGCAGCTCGAGGTCCACGCGACCGAGGCGTGCAAGCAGGCCGCCGCGCAGTTCGATCTGCTCGCGCCGTCGCGCGCGCTCGAGGCGATCTGGCGGTTCATCGGCACCGCGAACCGGTTCATCGATCAGACCCAGCCGTGGGTGATGGCGCGCTCGAAGGATCCGGCGCTCGGCCACGCGCTGTGGTGCCTGCAGGCGAGCCTGTGGCTGATCGCGCGGCTGATCGCGCCGGTGCTGCCGGCCACGGCGCAGGCGGTGCGCCGGTGGATCCACGACGACGAAGCCGCGATGGCGTGGCCCGAGGCGGTCGAGGGCCGCGTGCTGCCGCTCGCGCCGGCCACGCTACGGGCGAGCGCGCCGTCGCCGCTGTTCCCGCGGCTCGATGACAAGCTGCAGCAGGCGATCCTCGACAAGGTCATCCCACCCGAGCTCGCGGCACCGCGCGCGGCCGCCGCCACCGCGGGATCGCCGCCACCCACCAAGGCGCCGGCTGCCCCACCTGCACCCACGAAGGCGCCGGCACCGGTCGCCGCGCCGGAGCCTCGCTCGGCGGCCCTTGCGCCGATCAAGATCGACGACTTCGGCAAGATCGAGCTGCGCGTCGGGACGGTGCTCTCCGCCGCTGCGGTGCCCAAGGCCAAGAAGCTGTTGCACCTGTCGGTCGATCTCGGCGAGCCGGAGCCACGCTCGATCGTCGCCGGGGTCGCCGAGGCGTACACCCCGGACCAGCTGGTCGGTCGCCAGGTGATCGTCGTCGCGAACCTCGAACCGGCGACGATCCGGGGCGTGGCGTCGCAAGGCATGATCCTCGCCGCCGGCGACGCCCAGATCCTGGGACTTTCCGCGCTCGATCGCGACGTCCCCGCCGGAACGCGGGTACGATAGCCGCCGGAAATGCCGGAGCTTCGCCGCGCTGCTCGCCTCGTGATCAACGCGCCCGCGATCGTCGAATCGATCGGCCAGGGCCCGATGCAGCTCCACCCGAACCTCGCCGCTGTGTTCCGCCGGGTCGACGCCGACACGACCACGCTCGGCAAGCGGTTCCCCGCCGTGGTCCGCGATCTATCGACCAACGGCGCGTTCATCTCGGGCGCGCCGCTGCCGCTGCTCGCGCGGGTCGCGGTGAAGTTCGAGCTCAAGGGCTACGGCCCGGTCGACGCCGTGGGCTGGGTGCTGTGGCAGCGCGCATCGGACTGCGAGCTGCCGGCCGAGACCGGGACGATCACGTTGCCCAAGGGCTTCGGCGTGCTGTTCGAATCGATCCCGCTCGACGTCCGCTCGGCGATCGCCACCCTCGTCCGCCCGTGACCGCCGCGCCTGCCCGCTCGTTCGCGTTCCGGGCGCGCTACCGCGGGCTCGCGTGGGGCTCGATGGGCATCGGCGGCACGGTGGCGACGGTCGGCGCGGTCCTCGGGTTCGCGCTCGTGCCGCTCGTGACCGGCGTGCTCGGCGTCGTGCTCGGCGCCGCCTACCTCGGCTCGCCGACCTGGAAGATCACCGTCACCGTCGACGACGATGGCCTCACCGTCGGCTCGCCGCGCCACCCGCGGTTCTACCTGGCGTGGAGCCAGATCGTCCGCATCGTCGCCTCCCCGAGCACCGCCACGTGCTTCATCGACGGCGGCGCCCCCGAGCGCAGCCTGCTCGTCCCCGGCGATGGCGCCCCGGCGCCCTACGACATCGCCGATCGCAAGCTCTTGGTCGAGGCGATCCTCGCCCACGTCGCTGCCGACAAGGTGACGATCGTGTCCTCGCTCGACACCCCCGAGGCGACCGCAGCCGCGACCCGTTCGCCCGGCGCCGGCACCCCACCGCCCGACACCGGCTCCCCACCGTCGGCGTAGCACCCTACCGCGGCTTTGGTGCTTAATCGACGTTGGAGTCCCTCGCGGTCACGGTCGACGAAGCCGTCACGATGCTGCCGCCGGGCCGTCCAGCAAACGCAGGCGGACCCTGGCTCGGCCTCACCTCGCTGTCGAAGCTGATGGCTA
This sequence comes from Kofleriaceae bacterium, assembly GCA_036271215.1. GTDB lineage: Bacteria > Myxococcota_A > Polyangia > Haliangiales > Haliangiaceae > JABFXX01. The sequence continues at coordinate 26,947 of DATBBB010000345.1, forward strand.
GGAATATTAGGCACTTCGATGCACGTCGCCTGGTACGCCACCATTCAAGGACGCCTACCTGAAAGGGCAGGCCGTAGCTTGCGGGCGGCAACCCTTCGACATGCTTTGCTCGAAGCGTATCTTCCCTGGCAGCGGTCGACGGGAAGGGTCAAAGTTTGCGGCTTGCGATCTGGGACCGCTAGCGCTCGTTGCAATGGTGAGGTACCCTTTTACAGGACTCGCTCAACTCGCGCAGGGGGGGCAGCAAGATGCCGGAAGAAAAGAAGAATCAGGACTCTACCGGCCTCTATCCACGCGGGATCCAGGATCTGGACGAGTCACAAAGGGCGGAGCTTCGCAAGGCGGTCCGTGCGCTCGAGGCCAAGACCCGGTCGGTCGGGATGTCCCCGGGTTCGACGCTCCCCCGACCTTGATTGAGCGAGTGACCCAAAGAGACGCTTCTCCTCGAGATCACTCCAAGTGATTGCTCTTAAAAAGTGACCTGCGGTTCGCGGAGTGCGTGATGCGTGTTCTTCATATCTCGGATCTGCACGTCTCGAAGGTGCGCCGCGAGAAGGGCGATACGTTGCGCGACGTCTGGCGAGGGCCGGCTCACGCGCTGCACGATCAACGGTTTGACTTTGTCATCATCTCGGGAGATCTCTCCCAACGCGCGACTTCGGATGAGTACACCGAGCTGATCGACCTCCTTACCAAGGACATCGAGCAGCTGGTTCGGTGCGAGCCCAGGGAGTCACCCAAGCCGCGCATCGTACTGGTGCCAGGCAACCACGATGTGGACTGGTTGGCCTCGGTGTATCGACCGCTCTCGCTCACCGATCTCGAGCCAGAGGAGATCGCGGAAAAGCTCAAGGACGCGAGAGACAAACCCGAGACGAGCCGCGTCCGGGTACAGACCAGTTCGGTCGGGCACATCAGCCTGTACGACGTCGACCCAGCGCTTTATCCGACGCGATTCGCGAAGGTGCAGAAGTTCTTCGACGACTACTACGCAGGGACCTTGATCGGTTCGCACCGTCCGTTCAACCTGCTCGACCCAACCGGACAGCAGGCCTGGTCAGCTCACGTTTTTCCAAGCCAGCGGGTCGCATTTTTGGGCTTCTCGAGTTGCCACGAGAACGACAAGTACTGGCATGGCAGTCGGATCTTGTCCTCGGCAATCACACAGGCTAAAGACCACGTGGATCGTATCGTTGCCAGCGTTGGCAAAGGGTTCAACTTCCTGCGCGTCGCAGTCTGGCATCACGGTCTGGAGAGCCATCGTTGCCGGCCTGATCGCCTCCTGTTCGAGGATCTCGGCGCGCTTTTGAACTCCGAGATTCGCGTGGGCTTCCACGGACATGTTCATCTCTCGGCACACGCGGTCCATCGCTTCATTGCGGATGACTTCGCCTTGGTCTCGACGGGCAGCCTCGGGGCCTCGTCGGACGAGCTGCCCGAGAACGGCAACCAGTTCTCAATCGTCGAGTTGCAGTGGAACAGGGCGCTCGTGAGCGTATACGAACGAGATGCCCGCGAGAATCAATATGAGCATCGGCGCGACCGATACCTGTACTTCGAACGGAGTCACAATCTAGATCCATCGCGCCCGATCCGCTCCTGTGCACGGCGGGTCGTACGCGAGATGGTGCTGTTCGGCTATACGGGCTTGTCGCGGATCTCGGTGAGTCTCGAGGATCTCTACCTTGTCGAGCCGGTCGCGCTCGCTCATCTGACGGATCGCCTACGGTGTCGACCGGACCAAATCGCGCTGGTGGGCAACGAGCGAGTGAAGCTATCGTTTCCTGGCGTTGACGAGACGCGACCCGAGTGCGATGGACAGCGGTTCGAATTTGCGGGTCAGGGAAGCAAGGAGCGGTACGCTGGCGTGAGCTGGTCGTACCGATTCACCAACGCGCTCGCATTGACCGCCGCCGAACTGGCCCTCCTGGAAGATCGACGCACCACTCATCCGCACCTGCCCGATGGCTACGAGGTATGGAGCCATATCGTCCAGTTCGATTACGATCACCTCGATCTGAGGTTCCGATACGAACCGCCTACCGGGACGACAGTCGAGTACATCGCGCGGGGAGCCGATGGTCCTGATGTGCAGCCGATCGTAGAGCAACGAGGCCCGGATGGTACCTGGCAACGGGTTCCACCTGAGGAAGCGCGCTGCGAAATCACGCGTGAGTCGAACCAGTTCACCTTGCGGTGCGCTTCGCCGGTGATGGGGCGCCGCTATGGAGCGATGTTCCGTCTGGACCAGATCGGCACGTCGCTGGACGCCGAGGTTGCTGATGCCGTGAGCACGCTGGTCGATGTATTCCGCAACGATCGGCAGTGCGGAACGGTGTTACGGACCCAGGCGCGAGACTTCTCGCGCGACCTGATCGGTCAGGCACTCAACCTGCGCGTTGCCACGGACTGGTCGAATGAAGCGGTAGTCGTCGGGACCCTATGGGACCAATCGTCCCGTCTCCTGCATCCGTGCTTCGGCGACTTTCCACCCTCCACCTGGTGTCGCAGCTTCCGGGGAGGCCAGGGGATCGCTGGCCACGCATACCGGTTTGGAAGACCTGCGGCATGGCATCGCGAGATCCGCGGCGAGTGGGATCTCATCAAATTGCCGTCCACATCCGGGCGCGACTACCGATGGATCTTGTGCCTGCCACTGCTGGCGCGCCCCGGTGGGCCAGCTGTTGGAGTCGTTGGGTTTGCGTCGGTCGAGGAGTCCGCACCGATCTCACGCGAGCTTTCGGGCCTGGCGCGTCGCATTGCCCGCATGTCACCCACCGAGACCGGCGCCGACTCCTGGGACAAACAGCTAACCGTGCTGTGGGTGTTCTCGTGCGCGGCGTTCTGGACCTCGGTCCACAAGGCTGGAGCTGCACTGCCGAGGCATGTCCTCGAGATTGCTGCTCGGAGCTTGAGCGCCTTCGACCTCGCCGACATCCTGATCACCGACTCCACCTGACACAGACTCGCGATTCCTCGATCTAACACCGTGATTGCAGGGTCCAAGAAACATTCCAACGACGAGCCTTGAACAAGTGGTGCAGCCCAACGCCAGCCGTGGCTCGTGGCTCGTAGACGTCGCGATCGAGAGACCGGGCTCTCCCGTCCCGGAGGCGAAATTAAGAGTGCCAACGACCGATTGAGAGGCACGCGGCGATTTAGCACCAAAGCTCGGTCTTCGGACATCATGTCCGATATTCGGACAAATGCTACGCAGCATCGCAAACGCACCGTCTCCGACGCTGCATTCGCCGGAAATCGCACGTCCCATCGCGCGATGATCTTGCGCCATCCGAATGGCGCACCTAGGTTGGCGAGCGATGACGCCCACGCCCCACGACGCGTTGTTCAAAGAGGTCTTCAGCAAGCCAGAGAACGCGGCGGGCACGTTGCGCGCGGTGGTCCCTGCGGTGATCGGAGAGTCGCTCGATTGGTCCACGCTCACGCGCTGTCCCGGCAGCTTCGTCGACCCCGCGCTCCAGGAGTGGCACACCGATCTCCTGTTCTCGGCGCGCTGGCGCGGCGGTGGCGATGCGCTGCTCTACTTGCTGTACGAGCACCAGAGCTCACCCGACGAGCAGATGGCGTTTCGGCTGCTGCGCTACATGGTCCGGATCTGGGAGCACTGGTGGAGTGAGCATCCCAAGGCGAAGCTGATCCCGGCCGTGATCCCCGTGGCGCTCTATCACGGCGACCTGTCATGGTCGGTGCCGCTGCTGTTCAACGCGCTGATCGATGTCCCCGAGACCGTTCGCTCGGCCCTCGGCCATCACCTCGTCGACTTCTCCCATATGGTCGATGACCTGTCCGAGATTCCCGACGATCGGCTACGCGCACGGGCCTGCAC
>DATBBB010000346.1:0-12354 GCA_036271215.1 Kofleriaceae bacterium
GGTGTACTGCGAGGAGGCGATTTACAAGTTCGAGCCGCGGATCGAGTCGGTCGCGTGCCGCGCGCGCGCCAACTCCGACGAGCCCAACCGGCTCGACATCCGCATCGAGTACGTCATCCGGAACACCAACGACAAGCGCAACCTGGTGTTCCCGTTCTACCTGAAGACCGAGGAAGACGAGATCGCCGAGATCAAGGCCGCCGAGAAGCAGTCGGAAGCTCGCGGCGTCAACAACGTCTAGTCAAGCAAAACCATGATTCCACCGCCGAAACTAGACGACCGTACCTTCAACGACATCGTCGAAGAAGCCATCTCGATGATTCCGCGCTACTCGCCGGAATGGACGAATCACAATCCGTCCGATCCGGGGATCACGCTGATCGAGCTGGCGGCGTGGATGACCGACCTCCTGATCTACCGACTCAACCAGGTTCCGGACAAGAACTACGTCGCGTTCCTGAACATGCTCGGGATCAAGCTGCGCGCGCCGCGCGCGGCCCGGGCGCTGGCCCGGTTCACGCTCGTCGACGGATCGGTCAAGCAGCGCGTGCCGCGCGGCACCCAGGTCTCGACGCCGCAGGCGACCGAGGAGCACACGGTGACGTTCGAGACCGCGCGCGACGCCGTGGTTTGCGCGGCGCGCCCCGACCGCTGCTTCTCGTACTTCGACGACAGCTACTCGGAGAACAGCCGCTACATCGATCCCGCGCCCGGGACGATCGACGCCGCGTTCGAGGTGTTCGCCGGCGCGCAGCGCATCGAGCGCTACCTGTACCTGTCCGATCCGCGGTTCGGCAACGCCGGCGAGGCCTCGCTGCTCCGGTTGTTCGTCGGCACCCCGGAGCACGGCGCGCGCGACCTCGCGCGCCTGCTCGAGTGGGAGTACTGGGAGGGCTCGCGGTGGAAGGAGCTCGAGCCCGCGATGATCGAGGTCGATCGCGGCGAGATCGCGTTCCTCGGCCCGCTGCGGTTCGAGCCGGTCGCGGTCAACCACATCGAGGGCCTGTGGGTCCGCGGCCGGCTCGCCGAGGTCCCGCAGTCGCCCGAGGACACCGAGATCGATACGATCCGCGCGCGGGTCGAGGTCGTCGGCGAGGGCCTGCTGCCGACCCAGGCGTACGCCAACCTCGATAACAACGCGTTCCTGACCCTCGACCTCGGCAAGAACCTCTACCCGTTCGGCAAGGAGCCGAAGGTCGACTGCATCCTGTACCTCGCGTGCGACGAGCTGTTGCAGACCGCCGACGCCTACGTGTCGATCGAGATGCTGCTCGCCGACTCGAGCGTGATCCCCCGGCCCAACCCGTCCGAGCAGCTCGTGCTCGCGTTCGAGTACTGGGACGGCAAGCGCTGGCGCCACCTCGGCCGCTCGGCGCCGCGCGGCGCGCTGCCGGGCTCGGGCGACGAGCTCGGGTTCCACGACGACACCAAGGCGCTATCGCAGTCCGGCACCGTCAGCTTCCGGCGACCCAAGGACATGGAGCCGCTCGAGATCAACGGCCAGGCCAAGCGCTGGGTCCGGGTCCGGATCGAGAAGGGCGATTACGGCGAGCAAGGCACGTACACGCTCGAGAACGAGAAGTGGATCTTCAAGGACGAGCGCCAGCTCCGGCCGCCGGCGCTGCGCTCGATCACGCTGCGCTATCGCGAGGACTATCGCGACGTCAAGCACGCGCTGGCGTTCAACGACTTCCAGTACACCGACGTCACCGAGGTCGCGCGCACCGAGTTCACGATCTTCCAGCCGTTCCAGGCCAAGCCGGAGGAGTCGCCGGCGCTGTACCTCGGGTTCGTGGCCAAGCCGCCCAACGATCCGCTCGGCATCTACTTCTCGCTCGACGAGGAGCTCGGCCTGGGCTCGCTGCCGACCGACGAGGCCGAGATCGCGACCACCGAGCTCGACAAGTACGAGGCGATGCGCCGGCTCGCGTGGGAGAGCGGCCAGCGCGTGGTGTGGGAGTACTGGGACGGCCGCCAGTGGCAGCCGCTGTCGGTCGACGACGAGACCCAGGGCTTCACCAGCAGCGGGTTCATGTTGTTCATGGCGCCCGATAACTGGGTGCTGTCGAGCAAGTTCACCGAGGACCGGTTCTGGCTGCGCGCGCGGCTCGAGCAGGGCGGCTACGTCAAGCCGCCGCGGGTCCGCATGGTGGTCACCAACGCGATCGACGCCTACAACCAGGAGACGATCCGCGACGAGATCCTCGGCGCCTCGGATGCCTCGCCGCTGCAGCAGTTCAAGTTCCTGCGCGGGCCGCTGCTCGAGGACGAGGTGATCGAGGTCCGCGAGCGCCAGAAGCCGGCGCCCGAGGATGTCGCCGAGCTCGGCACCGACGCGGTGCGCCCCGCCGAGCCCGAAAATCCGCAGAACAACGAGGTCTGGATCCGCTACCGCCGGGTCGACAGCTTCTTCGCGTCGGGCCCGCGCAGCCGGCACTACTCGCTCGACTACGTCACCGGCATGGTGTCGTTCGGCGACGGCCGGCGCGGCATGGTGCCGCCCGAGCTCAAGGACAACGTCGTCGCCCGCAACTACCGGATCGGCGGCGGCGCGCTCGGCAACGTCAACGCGAACACGCTGACCTCGCTCGGCCGCGCGCTCGCGTACATCGAGTCGGTGGTCAACCCGCTGTCGGCGACCGGCGGCGCGGATCGCGAGACGATCGACGAGGCCAAGAACCGCGCGCCGTACACGATCAAGAGCCGCGATCGCGCGGTGACCTCCGAGGACTACGAGATGCTCGCGCTGCGCGCCTCGACCACGCTGGCCCGCGCGCGCTGCGTGCCGGATCGCTCCAACCGCGGCCACGTGACGCTCGCGCTGGTGCCCAAGGGCGAGGTCCGCGGCGACGAGTTCAGCCGCCGGCTCGTGCCGTCGAACGAGGTCCTGCGCTACGTCAAGCGCTACCTCGACGACCGCAAGCTGGTCGGCACCGTGCTCAACGTCGTGCGGCCGCGCTACAAGGATCTGACGCTGCGCGTGGTGCTGATCCGGCGCACCGTCGGCACGTCGGACCGGCTGCGCAAGGACATCGAGTACAAGCTGCGCAAGTTCCTCCACTCGCTGGTCGGCGGGCGCGACGCCAAGGGCTGGGAGTTCGGCCGCCCGGTGCTCAAGGCCGAGCTGATCCACCTGGTCGAGGAGGTCCCGGGGGTCGAGGGCGTCGATGCGCTCGAGATCCGCGACGAGCTGCGCAACGTCGGCGTCGAGCACCTGCGGCTCGAGGACGACGAGTTGCCGTTCCTGGTCCATGTCCATGTCGCGGAGAAGGTCCGCGACGACATCAAGTAGCCATGGCAGGCGAAGCACTCAACCGCCGTGTCGTCCGCGTGCCCGACGTCGTCGGTCGCCGGCTGACCAAGGCGCAGATCCTGCTCGAGGATGCCGGGTTCTCCAAGGTCGTCACGCTGTACCGCGAGAGCTACGAAGATCGCGACACCGTCCTCGAGCAACGTCCGGCGCGCGGACAGATGGTCTATGAGGGCACCGAGGTCACGATCTGGATCGCCCGGCGCGGCTACCTCGAGCACCTGCCGGCGATCTACCGCCGCAGCGACGCGGTCGGCCGCAACCTGGTGCGCGAGGTGTGCTTCCTGTTCGAGCACATGTTCGACTCGGTCGAGCACAACCTCAACGATGGCTGGCGGTTCTACGATCCGCACGTCTCGCCGCAGGAGTTCCTGAGCTGGCTGTCGGGCTGGACCGCGTTCTCGATGGACCTCGACTGGCCCGAGGCCCAGAAGCGGGCGCTGATCAAGCGCGCCGTCGATCTGTACCGGATCCGCGGCACCAAGCGCGGGCTGTCGCTGTTCTTGCGGCTGTTCACCGGCCACGAGCCGGACATCGAGGAGAACACCTGGCCGTTCAAGGGGTTTCGCGTCGAGGGCGAGGGCGCCGAGCTCGGCGCGCGGGTCGGGCTCGACTCGGTGATCATGCCGCCGGTCGATCTCGCGCACTGCTTCGTGGTCACGATGCCGATCAAGTACGACACCGTGACCTCCGAGCTGATCATCCGGATCCATCAGATCATCCAGATGGAGAAGCCGGCCCACACGCATTACTACCTGCGCTTCGCCGAGGAGAAGGGCGACGTCGAGCTCCGCGAGTTCTTCGCGATCGGCCTCCGCTCGGGTATCGGCATCGGCGCTGAAGTCGTCCAGACCACGGAAGACGAGTCCGGGGAAAAATCATGACCGAGAACGCTCAGCAGGGATTCAAGCGCATCAACTTCTTCAAGGGCTTTCTCACCACCGAGAAGGACTGGAACGACGCGGAGCGCTACCACATCGACAAGCGGCGGCTGCACAACCGCATGCTGCACTCGTCGGGCATCGTCTATGGCTACGCCGGCGACCTCAAGGTCACGGCCCGCGCGCGCGGCGATCTCTCGGTCGAGGTCCAGCCAGGCTACGCGATCGACGGCATGGGCAACGACCTCATGATCTTCGACGCGACGATCCGCAACATCAACCTCGAGGAGTTCCGGCTGCCGCAGACGGTCTACGTCGTGCTGCGCTACTACGAGGAGCTCACGGACTTCATCGCGTACAAGGAGAACCTCGAGTACAAGGGCCACCGCCGCGTGCTCGAGTCATGTCGGGTCGAGCTGTCGCAGACCGAGCCCGACATCATGCGCGAGGTCGAGCTCGCCCGCGTCTACCTCGAGAAGGGCGTGCAGCGCGTGCGCGACGCCCGCGACCCGTACGATCCCAAGCCGAACGAGATCGACCTGCGCTACACGCCGAAGGGCGGCCTGTCGGGCTCGACCCTGCCGCCGCACCTGCGGCTGCGGCTCGAGATGATGCTGCTCGCGATCCGGCGCGGCGCGCTCGAGTACACCCGGCGCGGCGTGATCGCGGCGCACGACGTGGTCCAGGCGTGCAACACGGCGCTGATGCTGCTGTACGCCAACCTGCTCGACCTGCGGAACATCTTCGACATCTTCAAGCTGATCATCGACACCGAGGGTGAGATGGCGCTCGACGTCGACGTCCACCACCCGAACATCGCGCAGAAGAAAGAGTTCTCCGAGTACCGCCGTCAGGTCGAGATCCTGCGCGGCCTGCTCGCCGAGAACAAGAACACGATGGACTCGTACATGAACTTGCTCGCGTACCAGAGCAAGTGCGCCGAGATCGCGATGTCCGCGGTCGCCGGCGAGAAGCCGCAGATCGAGGCGCCGTCCGATAAGAAGGACGCGCCCAAGATCGCCGACATCAAGGACTGGGAGGGCGTCAAGGGGATGCCGCAGCCCAAGCCGTCGATGGATCTCGAGGGGCTCACCTGGGTGCTGGTCGACGAGATCGAGATCCTCAACAAGGAGTCCGAGGACAAGCACCTGTTCCAGATCAAGGAAGCCAAGGACAGCTACCGGTCGCGCCAGAAGCTCAAGTACCCCGACGGCACCACGGTCGAGGACACCGGCCGCGCCCACGTCGATGGCTACAGCGAGTTCAAGGTCATGAACGTCACGCCGGGCCGCCCGGTCGTGATCCTGCGCCGCATGGACTACGTCTACGGCGACTACGAGCTCGAGCTCGGGGTCAACGGCAAGAAGGTCGGCGTGGTGTCGTGCGTCGGCACCGACCGCGTGCACCGCTGGCGCAACTGGCCGGCGCTGATCACCGCCGACAACGTCGGCTCGGAGAACCTGATCATCCGCCAGCAGTCGATCACCGCCGGCCGCGACATCAACATGTTCCACATCTGGGTCTACCAGCCCAAGTAGGCCGACCTCATCGGGTGGCGAACCGCGCGGGATCGCACATCGTACATAAACCGCACGTGCCTGGACCTCCGCGGGGGCACCTGAACCGGCGCGCGGGCAGGGCGGCTCCCTGGTTTCGGTAGCTTGCCATCGACCAGCGCCGGCATATCGCGTGCTGGTGGCCCCGATATGAAAACGCTGACGATCGTGGCGCTGGGGTGGCTCGCTTCCAGTGCGTCCGGCTGCTCGCTCGGTGCGAATGATGCCGGAGGCACTGCCGGAGGTACTGCCGGAGGTACTGCCGGAGGTACTGGAAGTGGCGATGGAAGTGGCGCCGTGACGGTGGACGAGGTGGGCGCCGCCAGCGGTGCGGCGGCCGCGTTCGTGCGGCTTCGCGATGGCCACGCTGGCCGCGCTGACCCTCGGGGCCGCGCTGTCCATCACCCTGACGGCGACGAGGATCCGGGAGCGTCGGCCGTCCAGCAGGCGCTCGGCGCGGGCGGGGTGCGGCTGGCGGCGCTGCAGGCGGACATCACCGGCGACAACGCGGGCAACGGGCTCTCTGACCCCGATCCCGATGACGGCGGCTGGGACTTCACGATCCCCGCGAACGCGAAGGCGCATACGGCGGCGGCGAGCCCGACCAACCTGTTCGGCGCGATCGGGCTGGGAGCGTGGGCGGCGGTCGACAGCGGGAGCGCACGGAGCCCGCGGGTGTTCGTCGCCGCGCTCGACGCCGAGACCGGGATCCAGCGCAGCGCCGACGCCGACTCTGCGCCGGACTTCGTGTTCGGCGTGCTGCTCGCGGCGCTCGCCGACAACCCCGCGTTCGCCCAGGTGGCCCGCAAGCGCTACGACGCCAAGCGCGCGGCGTTCGGCGGGGCGGTCGGGCTCGGGACGGCGATCCGCGATGCGCGACACGCGGGCCACGAAGACGGCCTGATCGCCTACGATCTGGGCTGGCTGACGCTCGGCGCCGCGGCGCTGGACTCGGCGTTCCCCCACGCCGGCTACGACGCGGACTCCGGCACGTACGCCGGGATCGTCGTCGACGACCTGACCTCGGCGACCCCGCGGTTCGACTTCCACGACCCCACCGAGGGGTTCTATGTGACCGGCCTGGCGTGGTCGCAGGTCGCGAGCGACTGGCAGGGCGCGAGCGCGCTGTTCGATCAGCTGCGGACCCAGCTGCTCGACCAGCAGCACGCCGACGGCACGTGGGGCACCAACGCGGCCGAGCCGGACGACGATCTGCAGGCGACCGCGCACGCGCTCCAGACGATGGCGCTCACCGACCACGCGACCCCGCGCAGCCAGCAGGCCGCGAGCCGGGCTGCGAGCTTGCTCCTGCGCGCCCAGGCCGCCTCGGGCGGCTGGCCGGTGGCCGCCAACCTCGAGCTCCCGCTGATCGACGCCGACATCATGCTCGGGCTGCTGCTGACCCAGCCCGATGCGATCACCGAGGCCGGGCTGGTCCCGGGAACGCCGCTGGCTGGCCGTGCGCTGGCGACCGGCGCGCACGCGGTGCCGGCTGCGCCGCTGCCGTGATTAGCCGCCGACGATGACGTTGGTCGAGCCTTCGATCATCGATCGCGAGGGGCCTTCCCAGCCGCCGGCGAGATTAGCCGCCGACGATGACGTTGGTCGAGCCTTCGATCATCTGGCCCATGCCGCCGCAGTGCTGATCCTGGTCGCCCATGCGGTGGGCGGCCTTGCTGTTGATGAACACGGTGCTGCTGCCCATCTTGGCGGTCCAGGTGTTCGGGCCGCAGCACGCCATGTGGATGCCCATGTCATCGACGCGGACCGCCGGCAGCTTGTTCACGTTGCAGTCGGGCGAGCCGACGATCGCCGGGCCGACGGCCGGGTGCGGGCACGCCGGGCAGCCGTGCGCATCCACAGGCACGTTCGATTTATCGCCGAGTCGACATTGTCCGGGCATGCTGGGCTCCAGGGTTACCGAGGCTACCGGGGTTCAGACGAAACCGCCGGGGGTCATTGTACCAATCCCGCCGACCACCGGCCCCACCGGAACGTACGGCGGGGCGAAGGTCGGGACCGGGCCGGTGCCGAGCACGTTGGTGACCATCGTGCTGACCTTCCACAGGTTGTAGGTCTTCTCGAACGCGTCGCAGATCGATTCGAACAGCTGCTGGTTGAACGGTGCCTGGGGATCGGCGAGCTGGCCGACCATCTGCATCTTCATCACGTTGCACGAGATCGAGACCGGCACCTGGGTCAGCGTGGCGAACGGGCACGGGATGTTTGGCGTCGGCGGCGCTACCGGGCTCGGCAGCGCGGCGAACGCCGGGTACCACGGCAAACCGGGGACCTTGACCGTCGCGGTAAACGTCATCCACGCGTTCGAGATCACCGTGGCGATCACGTTGGAGTACTTGAGCTCCATCGGCGTCGACTTGGGCGCCGACGCCATGATCAGCGGCATCAGCGGCGGGCCGACGATCTGGCCGACCGACGCGACCGGGCCGGCGATGATCACGCCGGCCATGGTCGACGTGCTCTGCCACTGGCTCCAGGCCGAGCAGATCGCCGAGCACGTGCCATCGATGAACGCGCCGACCTTGGCGATGTGCATCTTCTGGGTGTCGGTGTGGTACTTGTTCAGCGACGCTGGCTGGAACAGCGGCGGCATGCCCGGGCTCGACGCCTTCTCGTCGGGCTTGAACGCCCGGCCGTACTGGTCGCCGGCCTGACCCTGCGGATCCGACCAGTTGGTTGGAACCTTCAGGTTGAACGAGGTGAACTTCAACCTGGCGAGTTGCTGGACGGCGGTGGCTTGCGGAGCGGGCATGGTTTCTCTGGCCTGCACAATATACGGATCTGGGCAGCCACAATTTCCCCGCCCGCGTCACATTTTTCGCGCTCTTAGATAATGAATCGAATAGCTTACGCGGGTCCGTGCGTCGCGCCGCAGGGTCCACGGTAGGTCCACCTCGTCCTCGATGGCGTAGCGCGAGCTGAGCCCGGTCCCCGCGCGGAACATCGCGGCGAGCGTGGCCGCAGGATCGAGGCCGCCGATCCGCTCGGCGTCGGCCATCACCGTGCTCTGCCACGCGTACGGTGACGACACGATGATCTCGCCGCCGGGCGCGCACAGGCCGTCGAGCACGGCGAGCAGCTGCGCGGGGCTGGCGACCGCGTCGATCACGTTGAGCGCGACCACGCGGTCGAACGCGCCGGGGACCAGCGGCGGATCGAGCGCGTCGCCGCACACCAGCAGCCGGCGCGCGGCCGGCACCGTGCGATCGCCGGGGGCGATCCGCGCCGGGGCGTAGCGCCGCCCGACCATGCGTCGCGCATAGCCGAGGGTTTCGCCGTCGAGCAGGCGGCGGGCCCGGCGGAGCGCCGCGAAGTGCAGGTCGAGGCCGGCGACGCGCGCGGCGCCGCGCGCCAGCTCGGCGACGATCCGGCCGGTGCTGCAGCCGAGCTCGACCGCCAGCTCGACCGGGTGCGCGGCGCGCTCGGCGATCTTGTCGGCCAGCGCGCCGATCCCGAACCCAGGCCCGAACCCAGGCCCGAACCCAGGCGGCGGCTCGGCGCGATCGCCCCAGTGGGCGTCGAGGTAGATCGAGAGGTGCTCGAGCATCCGCGGGTACGGCGCGTCGTCGGGGCCGTCGGCGGCGAGCAGCGCGGCGACCTCGGGCGGCAGGTCGCGCTCGACGATGGTCGCGATCTCGGACCGCACGTAGCCGGACGGATCGGCCATCACGATCGGCACGCCGTCGATCACCGGGTAGCGCCGGCCGCACTCGCAGACCAGCACGCCCTGGCGCTCGGGGCCGCCGGCGCCGGTCTCGGCATCCGTATCCGCGCCGAGTGCGACGGGCGATAGCGTTCGCACGTCGATCCGATCGCCGGTCCGGGTCCGGCAGCCCGGGCACAACAGCAGGAGCTCCACGCCGCGACGATACCGCACTCCGATCGCGTGCTCGCGCGATCGATGTGGCGGAGTCCGGATGCCATCGGACTCCTCACGCCGGTTGCGCATCGCGCGCCGCCAGCGAAAATCCGGGCGTGTCTGCCGGTGCGGCGTCGCAGATCGCCGCGGCCGCGGCGGGGATCGCAGCGATCGCGTGCAGGTGCAGCGTGGCGGCGGCGAGGCCGTGCGCGTGGAGCCGGGCGGCGACCGTGGGCGGCAGCCAGTAGCGCGGCGTGACCGGATCGAGCGGTCCGCGGCGCGGGGCGATGATCGCGGCGCTGGCGGCGGCGATGCTGGTGGTCGTGCTGGCGTCGACGAGCGCGACGGCGGCGTCGGGGGCGGCGGTGCCGTCGGCGTCGAGGCGGATCGGGCCGTCGGGGAGCCGGGTGCGGGTGCGGAACGAGCCGGCGACCTGCTCGCTGGTCAGGCACATCGCGCGCAGGCCGTCCTCGACGATCGCGCGATCGAAGCCAGGATCGTCGTCGGGAGCGCGGGCCTGGCCATCGCAGGGGGCGCTGGCGCTGGCGTGGGCGAGCGCGATCGCGATCCACGGCCGCGGATCGAAGGTATCGGACAGGAAGTGCGGGGTTCGCCGCGCGCACCAGTCGGCCCAGCCGAACCGGGTGATCGCGTCGACGAAGCCGGCCGGCAGCGCGCCGGGGTCGCCGGCGTGGGCGCGGAGGGTTGCCGCGATGCCGAACGTGCGCGCGACGGCCTGGCCGACCTGCGCGAGCCACGGCGCGGCGTACAGCGCGTCATCGTGACCATCGGCCGGGTAGGCGAGCGCGGGGTGGACGTGGACCCCGAGCCAGCCGGCGATGCACTCGTCGAGATGCGGCGGGAACACGGCGCGGCGGCCGCGGTCGAGGTGACACAGCTCGTGCACGATCGGCGCGGTCAGGTAGCGATCGATCGTCGCGATCGGGTCGAGCCGCTCGGCGACGCCGTGGGCGTGGACGTACGCCAGGTCGGCGGGGAACCCGTAGAGCAGCGGCATGAGCCCGCCGTAGTGGGTGCGCTCGTACAGCGCGGCCAGCGTGGCGGTGGCGCGGCGAAATGCGGCCGCCGAGGCAGCTCCGAGGACGACGCGCGGGTCGAGGCCGGCGCCGGCGACCACCGCGAACAGCCGATCGAGCGCGGCGGTGAGCCGCGGCAGGCGATCCCAGTCGAGCGGCGTGTGGAACAAGGTCGCGCCGGGTTCGCTCGTGCCGGCGAGCTGCGCGATCCGCATGCGCGGCATGACGTCGGTGTAGTGGCGCACCAGCTGCGCGGCACGCTCGCCGGCCGCGGTATCGCCGCGCTCATCTGCGTCGCGGCGCTCGTGCGCGATCGCCTGCGCCAGGAACCGCCGTAGCGCGCCGGGGAGCGCCAGCACCGGCGGCTGGCCCGACGCCTCGGCACGCAGCTCGCCCGCCGCGGCCAGCGACCGCCAGCCGTCCTCGGCCGTGCGGGCGAGCGCCGCCTCGAGCTCGGCGGTGATCGCCCCGACGTCGGCATCCGCGGCGTCGGGCGGTTCGCGACCAGCCATGTGGCCTTCGCAACCTGCGGCGTGGTCGGCGCGGTCGGCGTGCTCGGCGGCGCGGTCGGCGTGCTCTGCGGCGCGGTCGGCGTGCTCTGCGGTGCGGTCGGCGTGCTCTGCGGTGCGGTCGACGTGATCGGCCGTGCGCTTGGCGTGGTCGGCGTGCTCGGCTGCGCGGTCTCCGCGTTCACGCGCGGTGGCCGGGCGGCATGCGATCACGACGATCGCGTCGGGCGCGGCGGCGAGCCGGTGTTCCACGACATCGACGAGCCCGGCGTCGACCAGCCAGGCGCGCAGCTGCGAGATCGGGTAGACATCGCCGCCCTCGGTATAGAGCGCCATGTTGAGCGCGAACAGCAGGCCCTCGAGCGGTCCGCGGCGATCCTCGTCGACGCGCAGGTCCTTGATCACCACCGCGCCGCCGGGCGCCACGCCCCGCGCGGCGGCCTGGACCAGCCGCGCGCACATGGCAGGCGAATGCAGGTGCACGACGTTTGCAAGTAGCGCGGCGCCGTGGCCCGTGCCGGCGTCGACCTCGGTGGCGTCGCCTTCGACCAGCCGCGCGCGGGCGGCGAGTGGTCCGAGCCAGTCGGCTGCGAGCGCGAGGACCGGCGCGGTGTCGACGAGCGTGGTGCGGCTCGCCGGGTGCGCGGCGAGAAACGCCTTGCTGTAGGCGCCCGCGCCGGCACCGAGATCGAGCAGCGAGGTCGTGCCCAGGTGCCGGACCAGCTCGTCCGCGGCCTCGGCGCCGGCGCTGGCCAGGTGATGGTGCATCCGCCGCTCGGCGTCGCCGGCCTCGAGCGGTAGCGGCCGGTCTCGACGAATCACCTCGGCGAGCAGGCCCCAGCCGGCGGCGGGCACCACCGGGCGCGGTGGTATCGCAGCAGCGAGCGCGAACCGCGGCGCACCCGACGGGCCCGACGCCGAGCCCGATGCGGCGCCGAGTGGCTGACCCGGCGGCAAGCTCGCCGGGCCCGGTGAGCCAGCCGCAGTTGCGATCGACCGCTCGCAGGTGAGCGCACCGATCGCGGCGAGCACGTCGAGCAGCGCGCGCAGCCGGTGGCGTCCGGCCGCGACGCCGAGGCGCGCTGCCAGCTCCGGCAGCGTTGCCGGCGCCAGCGCCAGCGCCTCGAACACCCCGAGGTCATGCCCAGCGGCGCTCGCAGCGTCGCACAGAAAGCCGCTGG
>DATBBB010000347.1:0-6615 GCA_036271215.1 Kofleriaceae bacterium
CGCGACGACAGCCGGGCGCGGATCCCGAGCGACGGCTTGATCTTCACGCGCTCGCTGACCCGGTGGATGTTGTCGAGCTCGCTCGGCTTCTCGACGACGAGGATCACCGTCTTGCCGAGCTTGGACGCCAGCAGCGCGGTCTCGATGTACTCCTCGTCCTTGTAGCCGTTGCAGATGATGATCGACTCGTCGTCCTGGTGGATCGCCATCACCGCGAGCAGCTCGGGCTTGCTGCCGGCCTCGAGGCCGTAGTGGAACGGCCGGCCGAACTCGATGATCTCCTCGACCACGGTGCGGTTCTGGTTGACCTTGATCGGGTACACGCCGCGGTACTGGCCGCCGTAGCCGTACTCGCGGATCGCGCCGTTGAACGCGCCGCACAGCAGCTCGATCCGGGCGCGCAGGATGTCGCTGAACCGGAGCAGGATCGGCAGCTGGATGCCGCGCGCGACCAGCTCGTCGATCAGCTCCTTCATGTCGATCGCGCCCGGCGTGCCGAGCTGCACCACGTTCACCGGAGGGGTCGCGGCTGTGGGATCGCCGATGGGCTGCGGGGTCACGATCAGGTTGCCCTGGTCGTTGACTCCGAAGTAACCACATCCCCAGCGCGGGATGTTGTACGTGTCGTTCGCGTCGGCGGAGCTCCAGCGACGCAGCGGATCGTGGGCGATGAGTGCCTTGGCGCGGGCCATTTCGATCATGCACTTACGCACAATTCGCCGGCCATGCAATGGGAATCGCGGGCGCGATCGCTCGTGCGGTCTAGGCCGAGAATCCGCCGCCCACCGGCCGGCGCAGCGGGGCCCGGCCGCGCGTGCGCTCGTCGAGCTCGCCGGCGTTGTCGTCTCCGGCGATGCCGCAGTCCGACTCGGTGCCGCGGGCGAGCCGGCGCGCCGGCCGCGTGGGCTCGGCGATCAGCGGCAGCGACACCACCGAGTGCGGTTCGGTGACAGCCGCGTCGTCGGGATGTGACGTCCATGGCTCGACCGCCCGGCCGAACAGGGTCTGCATCAGGCGCCGGATCGCGCCGGTGCCGCCGATCCAGCCCTCGCCGGCGGCGACCTGCTCGAGCGCCTCGATCATCGCGGCGCACGACGCGAACCGCTTGCCCGGCGCCGGGGCGAGCGCGGTGCGGATCACCCGCTCGAGCGCCAGCGGGTAGCTCGCGAGCAGATCGCCCGGCGCGATGTAGTCGCTCTTGACCACCGCGAGCATGCGCTCGAAGTCGGTCTTGCCGTGGAAGCAGCGCATCCCGGTGGTCAGCTCGTAGAGCACGACGCCGAGCGCGAACACGTCGGACCGGTGATCGATCGCCTCGTCGAGGCACTGCTCGGGCGACATGTAGCTCGCCTTGCCGCGCACCACGCCGGGCAGGGTATGGACCGAGGCGATCGTGGTCGAGGCGATCCCGAAGTCGACGACCTTCACCGAGCCGTCGTGGCCGACCATGATGTTCGACAGCGAGACGTCGCGGTGGACCAGCTTGAGCGGCTGGCCGTCGGGGCCGCACCGGCGGTGCGCGTGATCGAGCCCGGCGGCGGCGGCGCACACGATCGACAGCGCGGTCTCGAACGGCAACGCGAGGTTGGCGCGCTGGGCGGCGGCGAGGATCTCGCGCAGGTCGGCGCCGTGGACGAACTCCATCGCCAGGTAGTGCTTGCCGTCGACGATATCGACCTCGAGCACCGACGCGATGTTCTGGTGGTTGAGCAGCGCGACCAGGCGCGCCTCGTCGAGGAACATCGCGCACGCCTGCGCGTCGGTCGCGCGGTCGCGGTTCAGGACCTTGATCGCGACGTGGCGCGCAACCTGGGTTTGCGCCCGGTCATCGTGGCGCATCGCAGCTCCACCGCTCGCGGGCTCTCCGGGGCCCCCGGGGCTCACGGAACCCACGTGGCGCGCCAGGTAGATATCGGCCATGCCGCCCTGGCCGAGCGGACGGATCAGCTCGTAGCTGCCGAGCCGGTTCGCCAGCGTCAGGGCCGAGCCCTCACCCGTCATTGTTCATCCTACGTATGACCGAGCCGATCAGATTCCCGGTACTTAGAGCCTTCGAGTTCCGCGCACTTGGGAACAACTCCCGGCGATGGCTAGTGAGCGCACTTACACCTTGCGGTCGGTGGCGGTTCGGATAGATTCGCCGGTCCCACGCATGGGTAACGAAGTCGCGAAAGGCAGCCCGGCGGCGCACATCATCGGTGAAGAGGAGCGCCTCTACGGCCAGGTCCAGGCGCGCGTCGCGCTGGGCGACGAAGAGGAGGGCAGGCCGCAGATCGGCGCCGGCGACCTCGACGCCGACCTGATCTCGCTGCGCGACCAGATCGCCGAGGCGCGGCCCGAAGATCTCCCCCCGCTGGTCGAGCAGATGACGCGGCTCGCGGCGCTGCGCGCCCGGCTCGGCGGCGGCCGCCAGCTCCCGGTCGATATCACCTCGCCGTACTTCGCCCATATCCGGCTGCGCGAGCACGGCAAGTCCAAGGACGTGCTGGTCGGCAAGCGCGGGTTCATCGACCGCCAGTCGAACGTGCAGATCGTCGACTGGCGCAACGCGCCGGTGTCGCGGATCTACTACCGCTACGAAGAAGGCGACGACTACGAAGAGGAGATCGCCGGCCGCCGGGTCGAGGGCATCGTCGAGGCCCGCCGCAACGTGTCGATCGCGCGGTCGAACCTGCGCCGGATCGGCGCGCCCCAGGGCACCTACCTCAAGGACTCGCGCGGCGAGTGGGTCCAGGCGGTCGGCCAGCTCGCGCCGGTGCTGCACGGCGGCATGGGCAAGGCGGCGCGGCCGGCGCCGGCGGGCGGGGCCAAGGGTACGCTCGGCGTCCGCCACGGGGCGGCGCGCGCCGACAAGGGCCTGCCCGAGATCGCCGCGCTGATCGACCAGGAGCAGTTCGAGCTGATCAGCCAGCCGTCGAGCGGCATCGTCGTGATCCAGGGTGGCGCCGGCTCGGGCAAGACCACCGTGGCGCTGCACCGCATCGCGTACCTGAACTTCCAGGACGGCCGGCGGTTCAAGCCATCGAACATGCTGTTCGTGGTGCCGTCGCAGTCACTGGTGCGCTACGTCGGCGGCGTGCTGCCGTCGCTCGGGGTGGCCGGCGTGCCGGTCGTGACCTACACCGGCTGGGCGCGCGCGACCCGGATGCGCTGCCTGCCCGACTCGCCGATCAAGTACAACGTCGAGCCGCCGGATCAGGTGTCGCGGGTCAAGAAGCACCCGGCGCTGCTCCGCGTGCTCGAGCAGTTCGTGGCGCAGCAGGCGGCGCAGATCGGCGCCGAGATCGCCGAGACCCACGGCCCGGCGCTCGCCGAGTGGGATCGGCTGGCGGCGCGCGCGCTGGTGCCGCGGCTGTCCGGGTTCAACAGCTGGGTCAAGAAGTCCGAGCTCGAGCCCAGCCTGCGGGTCGCGCTCGAGGGGCTCGCCAGGCGCTGGAAGAAGCGCGCCGATGACTGCGTGCTCGACTGGGCCGAGCTCCTGACCGATCCGGTCGCGCTCGCCGCCGGGTTCGAGGGTTCCGATGTCCGGAAGTCGGACCTCGAGCGCCTCGTGGCGTGGATGCGGCGCCAGCTCGCCAAGCCCCAGAAGGTGCCGGTCGACGAGGACGGCAACCCCGTGCTCGATTCGCAGGGCGAGCCGGTCGGGCCCGACGACGACGATCCGGCGGGCCGGTTCGACGACGAGGATGATCCGATCCTGCTGCGGCTGATCCAGCTCAAGCGCGGCGGGCTGATCCCGCCGGGCGGCGACGAGCTGGTGTGGCAGCACGTCGCGGTCGACGAGGCCCAGGACCGTGCCGCGCTCGAGATCAAGATCCTGCTCGAGGCGGTCCACGCGCCCGATGGCGATCCCGCGAAGCGCTCGGTGACGATCGCCGGCGACACCGCGCAGCGCCTGGTGTTCGACAACAACTTCAGCGGCTGGGCCGAGCTGCTCGCGCAGACCGGCCAGCCGGCGATCGTGCGGCCGCTCAAGCTGTCGTATCGCTCGACCGCCGAGGTCATGCTGCTGGCGCGCGAGATCCTCGGCCCCGAGCTGGCGCCCGAGGACCCGGTTGCGGCGCGGCCGGGTGAGCCGGTCGAGCTCCACGAGTTCGGCGATCTCGGCGAGGCGGTCGCGTTCCTCGGCGACGCGCTGCGCAACCTGATGGCGCGCGAGCCGACGGCATCGTGCGCGGTGATCTCCCGCCACCCCGAGCAGGCCGACGCCTACTTCGACGGCCTGCGCCGCGCCGAGGTCCCGGCGCTGCGCCGGGTGCGCCGCGACGAGTTCAACTTCCAGCCCGGCGTCGACCTCACCGACATCGCGCAGGTCAAGGGCCTCGAGTTCGACTACGTTGTCATGGTCGACGTCAACGCCACCAGCTACCCCGACCAGCACTGGGCGCGCCACATGCTCCACATCGGCGTCACCCGCGCCGCGCACCAGCTGTGGCTGGTGTCGACCGGCGAGCCGAGCCCGCTGATCCCGCTGGCGCTGCGCGACGGCGGCCGGATGACGGTCGGCTGATCGCCCCGATCCTATGGGGTCATGGCGATCGTCAGCAGCAGCTTGCCGATCGTGCCGCGGCCCTCGAGCATCCGGTGCGCGTCGGCGCCGCTCGCCATCGCGACCCGGGCCGCGATCGTCGGCCGCAGCGTCCCGGCCTGGAGCTGCGCGAACAGCTCCGCGGCGCGCCGGCGCCGCTCGACGGGGCCGGTCAGGACGTTCCAGAGATCGCCCCCGGTGAGGGTCAGCGAGCGGTCCATGAGCAGCCGCGGATCGACCGGCGCCGGGTTACCGCCGGCGAACCCGTAGAACACGATCGCGCCGCCGGTCCGCGCCGCGGCCAGGCTGTCGGACAGGGTCGATCCCACCGAGTCATAGATGGCGTCGGCGCCGCGCGGCGCGATCGCGCGGACGTGCTCGACCCAGCCGTCGTAGCCCAGCGCGTGGCTCGCCCCGGCGGCCCGCGCGGCGGCCCGCTTGGCTTCGCTCGACGCCAGCGCGATGACCTGGGCGCCGCATGCCACCAGCATCTGCGTCAGCAGCAGGCCAACGCCGCCCGCCGCGGCGTGGACCACGACGATCTCACCGGGGCGCACGGCGTGGCTATCGTGGATCAGGTACTGGGCGGTCAAGCCCTGGAGCAGCACGGCGGCCGCCGTGTCGAAGCTGATGTCGGCCGGCAGCACCACGAGCTTGTCGAGTGGCGCGGCGGCCCGCTCGGCGTTGGCGCGCGGTGCGTCGGCGAACCCGACGCGGTCCCCGATCGCGAAGCCGCGCGCGTCGCCCGGCCCGAGCGCGACGATCGTTCCCGCGCCCTCGTAGCCGAGGATCCACGGCGGCGTGGCGTCCATGTGGTAGTCGCCGCGCCGGCGATACATGTCGGCGAAGTTGAGCCCCGCGGCGGCGATCTGCACGATCGCGTGGCCTTCGGGCGCGACCGGATCGGCGACCTCGCGCCACTTCAGAACGTCGGGCGGCCCGAAGCGATCGAAGACGAGTGCGTGCACGGCGCTACGATGCCCCGAACCGCGGCGCAAGGGAACGCCGTACTCGAGCGGCCTGAGGTGCGGCCGTGTTATCTACCCGCGCATGAAGCAGGTAGCAGGTGCTCTGGCGATGATCGGATGGCTCGGGCTCGGGGCGTGTGTCGCGGCGGACGACGACGCCGCGCAGGGCTCGGTGACCGCGGCGGCCACGGGCGACGCGCTGTACGACAACCTCCCGGTCAGCGACCCGGCGTGCAGCGTGACCGCCGGCGGCGTGACCTCGACCCAGCTGCGCTCGCTGCGCGTGGTGCTGCGCGCGGCGACGGTCCCCGGCGCGCTGACCGCCACGGTGGTCAGCCTCGATGATCCGACGCTGTCGGTGACCGCGACGTTCGACGGCGTGTGGAACACGTTCGACGGCTCGGCGCACACCGCGGCCGGGACCTGGCTCGACGTGCGCGGCCGGATGACGGGCAACGCGTTCACCATGAGCTACGCGGGCCGCAAGGCCGCCGGGCCCGACGGCACGGTGCCGAGCGTCAACTGCCTGAACCTCACCGGCACGGCGACGTTCTCGCTGCCGGCCCCGATCAAGCCGCCGCCGCCGACCTGGTGCGACGAGCTGTCGTCGACCAGCACCGGCATCCACGCGACCGTGCGGATCGACACCTACGAGGGCCTCCAGTCCGGGGTCGAGGTCCACGAGTTCGCGCGCGCGACGATCACCAACCTACCGTGGCTCTACGACGCCAAGCTGTACGACACCACGCACGTCGAGCTCGCGATGCGGGTCGGCGCCGACTCCGGTCTGCCGCACGAGATCCCGCTGACCCCTGGCCAGCAGATCGAGGTCGTCGGCGAGTACATCCCGTCGTGGGCCGCCGATGCCCCCAACCCCAACGGCCACCTCGACGCGGTGATCCACTACACCCACGCCGAGTGCGGTTACTCGATCATCGCCGGTACCCGCTACAACAACTGACCAGGGGTCCGCTGCCCATCGCGCTGGTGCCGGTCAGAACGCGAACTCGTAGGAGCAGACGCGGTCGCCGCGGGTCCGGCAGCGCTTTTCGGTGAGGGTGGTGTCGCCGTACAGGCCGGTGAGCTTGCCGGCGCCGAGGAACACGCCCATCTGGAGCT
>DATBBB010000348.1:0-39439 GCA_036271215.1 Kofleriaceae bacterium
GTCGGCGAACGCCAGCTTCATCGCCTCGATCAGCACGTGGTAGGTCTCCGCGGACTCGCGCGGATGCTTCGCGAGCTCGATGCCCTCGAGGATCGCGAGCGCGTTCAGCGCCACGATGCCGTTGGTGTTCGGCGGGATCTCCCAGATCTCGTGGCCGCGGTACGACACGCCGATCGGCTCGACCCAGGTGCTGGTGTGGGCGGCGAGATCGGCGCGGGTCAGGTACCCGCCGGTCGCGGCCGCGAACTCGGCGATGCGGTCCGCGATGTCGCCGGTGTAGAACACGTGGCTGCCGTCGTGGGCCAGGCGACGCAGGGTGCGCGCCACGTCGGGCGACGCCCAGGTCTCTCCGGCGGCGGGCGCGCGACCGTCCCGGGTGAACGCCTCGCGCCACGGCGCGAGCTCGGGCCGGGCCGGGAGCTGGGCGTAGTACTGCGCGGAGGTCGCCCAGCGCCCCGCGGTCAACGGCGCGACGGGAAAGCCGCGCTCGGCGTACTCGATCGCCGGCTCGAACAGCGCTTCGAACGGCAAGCGGCCGAACCGCGCATGGAGATCCGCCCAGGCGGCCGGGGCGCCGGGCACCGTGACCGAGAGCCACCCGAGCATCGGCACCGCCTCGAGGCCGAGCTTGGCGAACAGCTCGGGAGACGACGCCGCGCCCGCGCGGCCCGAGCCGTTGAGCCCGTGCAGCTTCGCGCCGTCCCACACCAGCGCGAACGCGTCCGACCCGAGGCCATTGGCCGCGGGCGACGTCACGGTCAACGCGATCGCCGTCGCGAGCGCCGCGTCCACGGCGTTGCCGCCGCGCTGGAGGATGCGCAGGCCGGCCTGCGCCGCGAGCGGCTCCTCGGTGGCCACCACGCCGTTGCGGGCGAGGATCGGCAGCCGGCGGGACGCATACGGATACGCGCTGAGCGACAGGTTCTCGGTGAAGTCGATCGGCATGAGCTGGGTCACCTGGCTTCCGGGGCGCAGAGGGTCGCGGGTACGGCGCCGAGCACCAGCGCCGCCATGCGCTCGGCGTTCGCATCGAGCATCCGCCACGCTTGCTCGAGCACGATCATGACCCGCGCGAGCGTCTCCGGGGGCTGGCGGCGCAGCGGCTCGATCGCGATGGTCACGTGGCTATCGTCGACCTCGTCGTGCAGGCCGAAGTAGTCGGCGCTGCCCATGCGGCGCATCGGCGCCTTGGACACCGCCCCCATGTACGAGCCGCTCGACTCGAGGACGAGGTGGACGATGGCGAGCTTCTCGACGTTGTCGAGCACCGTCATCCGGGAGATGAACCAGGCCGTCGTGCCCTCGAGCACCGGATCCCACACCTCGTCGGACCGCCCGCGATCCTTGCGGAGGATGTCGTCGTGGCCGACCTCCTCGACCAGGTGGCGCCGGAACAGCGCGCCGTAGCGCTCGTCGGCGCAGTGGGCCTGACGGGCGAACAAGATCGTCTGGAAGTGCCGCGCGAAGACCTGGAGGCACGCGAAGAAGATCTCGCGCTGCCCCGGATCGTCGAGCGTCCCATCGGTGAACATCTGGAACACACGGAGTCGCTTGTGGCGTTCGAACAGCGCGGTGTTGCGCGCGATCAGGCTCTCGAAGCTCGCGGGCGCGGGGTCGACTGGCTGGCTCATCCTGGGCTCCTGGTCCGATAGGCGCGGAGGCCGGGTCACGCCGGCTTGACGCCGACGAACA
Organism: Kofleriaceae bacterium; assembly: GCA_036271215.1. Classification (GTDB taxonomy): domain Bacteria; phylum Myxococcota_A; class Polyangia; order Haliangiales; family Haliangiaceae; genus JABFXX01. The sequence goes on from DATBBB010000348.1 coordinate 1,693, forward strand.
TCCCGACGGTGAACACGCCCGCGTCGCGCGCCGCGTCGAGCGCGACCTTGCCGTCGCGGAACCGCTGCGCGGCCGGGCCCTCGTAGTTGAGCCACTCCGGCTCCTTGTCCTTCGGCGCGCTGCCCCAGCACTTGACCCCCTCGAACAGATCGCGAGCCATCTCGATCTTGAACCCGGCGCCCTCGAACATCTCGCGGTAGCTGCGGACGGTGCCGTGGTACGGAATGCAGGTGGTCTCGTTGACCGGCTGCATGTACTTCATGATCTGGTCCTGGGTCTGGTTGTCGCCGAACGCGCGCTGGAGCCAGTCCACGCCGACCATCCGGCCACCCGGCTTGAGCACGCGATAGGCGGCCTTGCAGAACGCGGCCTTGTCCGTCAGGTGGCACACGGACTCGTAGAAGATCACGGCGTCGATGCTGCCATCGGCGAACGCGAGCAGCGTCTTGTAGTCGTTGTCGCCGATGGTGAGGAACATCGTGCGATCGGTGAGCCCTGCTTGCTCCGCATGGTTCCGGGCGCGCTGGTTGAGCTCCTCGTTGTTCGACAGGCCCACGAAGTAGGCCTGTGAGATCTTCGTCATGTAGAGTAGCGCGCCGCCCACGCCGGCGCCGAACTCGATGGCTCGCTCGTTGGGCTTGAGGCCACTCGCCGCGATGACCTTTTGCTCGAGCACCTGCGCGGCTTCGAGCGCGCTCGCCCCCCGGGCCTCGGCTTCGGGATCGCCGTGGTGCCAGGTGTGCCCCATGATCGACTCGTAACAGTGAACGGCGTCGCTGTAATACGCTCGGACTTTGCTCTCGTGGCTCATATATCTCCTGAGTTCGGGGAGTCAGGGCGGGTGTCGGTGCGGGGCTATCTCGGTTGCGCGCTGTAGGCTTCGGGGGACAGGTAGATCGTCATCCGCCTGCGGCCCTCTTCATGCCGGACCGACGCGTAGGTCTGGATCCCTGTCGTCTTGTCGAGCGGGCGGCGAGCGAGGCTGCGAACGGCGCGCTTGAGACCCAGCGCTTCGATCGGGGTGAGCAGGCTCGAGATCCGGTCCAGCGCGACCTGTTCGTTCGGCGCGTAGCACCGGATCGGCATGTGGAACGTGATCGTATACGGCACGTCGCTGCCCTCGCGGAACGCGAGGCAGGTCAGCGGCGGGCGGCTGGTCCACGGACCTTCGCTGCCGGTCATCGTGCGGCAGAACGCGCGGAGCTCGCCCGGCTTGTGACCACCGAACCCGACGGTCAACTGCTCGATCTGCTCCGCGGTCGCGCCCGGATGCGCGAGGTACACCTTGCACCGCGCGGTCGCGCAGTCGCTCAGATCGACGGAGAAGTAGAGCGGATTGTGCTCGCCGTTCGAGAACCGGTCGCGCAGCCAGGCCGCCGCCCCGCTCATCCCGAGCGTCTCGAGCGCCGTGAGGACGCTCGGCATTGCCTGCTCCTGGCCCCTCGCCTGGGGATTGAAGTAGATGCGGAAGCTGGGGCGCTGCGCCCGGAACGACGCTGCATGCCAGAGCGCGAAGGTCAGTCCCAGCGACTCGGGCTCGAAGAGGTGGGCAACCCGGCGGACGCGGTCGAGCGAGGCGCCAAAGCTATGCGCCAATTGCTCGCTCAACCGCCAACCGGCTGTCCACTGCTCACGCGCAGTGCCTCGATGGCCCTGTGCCTCCGCGAGGAGCCGGAGCTCAGGCGACCGACCATCGAACGCGACAGAGAACTCGTATGGCGAGCTGTCGTCGGTGATGTCGGAGGTGAACCTCGGGCGGTCGAGTGCCCGATCGCCCCAGGTACTCGAGACCATGTCGAAGGTCGCCTGGGTGCGAGCGGCCTGCTCCATGATCCCGAGTGCGCCGCAGAGCCCTTCGATCTGCTTGCGCCCGAGACTATGAAGCGTCGTCGCCGCAGGCCGCTGACCCACTTGACGCTGGTACCGATGTGTTTGCTCGTCATTAAACAGGCGTGCCATAAGTACCTAATCTTTCTTCTAACAAACCGTTAGATTCGATACAGTCAAGTTTTCTTCGTATTCGGAGTCACTGAAACAAATCGCCTTGAACGAACATTGCCTGATTTATCAGCCGAAAGATCAAAATTGCGCAGCCATAACTATCATCCTTAGACATACACATCTGTGATATGGAGTCTCAGGACCGACTGCCACTTACCTATAATCACTGTAGAAATCCAGCCAGATCAAATAGCTACTTGTAGGTGTCCATCCAGCGCTCGACTCCACGTCACCCGGTCTTCTCAGAGGTTTGCTGATAGACATTCGGACCCGCTTTAAAAATTACAGATCAGGATCACTCGTAGCGGCCATTCCTCGTCGAGCATTGCCTCGCTCCACGCGCCGACACGACCCACGAATCACAAGCGCGTATGGTCCAAGCGATGTCCGCCGATCGCACGACGCTCGTGGTCCCGTCGGCGCTGCGCAACAGCGTCGCGAGCGTGCACGGTCTCCACGCCGCCGGCAGCTCACGAGAGGAAGTGCCGCTGATCTGGTTGCCGAGGCGCGACTCGCAGCTGGTCGTCCATGTCACGTCCTGCGGAGCGGTGAGGGCCAACGTCTCCGGTCCGAGCACGCTCGCGAAGTACAAGTTCTTCGTGCCTGGGCCGTTCTACGTCCAGTTCATCTTCCAGCCCGACGCCGCACGCGCCGTGTTTGGCGTTCCTGTCCACGAGCTCGCCGACCGCGTCGTCGACCTGGAACAGGTCTGGGGACGAGGCGCGCACGAGCTCATCGAGCGCGTCGCCGCGCGACGCGAGGATCCGCAGGCGGCGGTGTCCGCGGTCGAACATCTGCTGGCCGAGCGGATTCGCACGGGTGCAGGGACGCGCGGAGCGAGGCTTGCCCGTCATGCCACGGAGGCACTCGCGACGACCGACGAACCCGCGAACGTCCGGAGGCTCGCAGGCGAGCTCGGCGTGAGCGAGCGTTCACTGCGCCAGGCGTTCCTCGACCACGTCGGCCTCTCGCCCAAGCGCTACGCGCGGGTCGCCCGGATTCTTCACGTCGTGGCCGAGGCAGGGAGTGCCAGCTGGGCGCGCCTGGCGGCCCAGCATGGGTTCTATGATCAGGCACACCTCAATGCGGAGTTTCGCGCGTTCCTTCGCGTGACGCCGAGTCAGTATCTTGCGAAGCAACTTCCGTTTGTTCGGCCCGCGCTACCTGCGACCAGCGCATGAACCGCAGCGCGGCGAGCACGCAGACCACGCCGCCGATCGCCAGCGGAATGCCGGGGGCGGCGCGGCTCGCGACCCACCCTGCGAGCAGGCCTCCGAGGGGCGCAAACCCCATGAGGATCATGGCCCAGATCGCCATCACGCGCCCGCGCAAGGCGTCGGGGGTCGCGATCTGAATCAGCGTGTTCGTCGCGCTGACCTGGATCATCGTCGCCGCCCCGATCGGCACGAGCAAGACGATGGAGAGCCACAGGCGATGCGAGAGCGCGAAGCCGACGAGGCAGGCGCCGAGCATTCCACACGCGCCGCCGACCCAGCGATCCGCTCCCCGGCTGCTCGGACGCAGCCCCAGGACCACGGCCCCGCACAACGCGCCGAGCCCGATCGCGGCGCTCAGCCCACCGAGCGCGCGCGCGTCGCCATGAAACACCTCCGCAGCGAACATCGGGAGCAGCGTTGCGCAGGGCAGCCCGGCGAACGCGGTGATCGCGAGCAAGCCGAGCAGGTTGCGGACCCGCGAATGGTTGCGCGCGAACCGGAACCCCACCGCGATCCGAGCTCGGAGCGACTCCGTCGATCGTGCGGTCGCCGGTGCGGGCAGGCCGCGCATCATGAGCAATCCCGCGATCACCGCCGCAAAGCTCACGCCGTCCGCGAAGAAGCACCAGCCCTCGCCCAGCGCCTGGACCCCGTACCCGGCGAGCACCGGCCCGAGGCTCGCCGCGCACATGGCCATCGACGAGTTGATCGCGACCGCGGTCATGAGGCCTTCCCGCCCGACCAGCTCGACGATGAACGATTGTCGGGTCGGGATGTCCACGGCGGCCACCGCACCGGCGAGCACCGCCAGGACGATCATGTGCGACAGCTGCACCGTGCCGCTCAACGCCAGGCCGGCCAGGGCGAACGACAGCATCATCGACGCCGACTGCGTCGCGACCAGGATCGTGCGGCGCTGATGGCGGTCGGCCAGAGAACCGCCGAGCGAGGCCAGGACCACGACCGGGAGCTGCTGGCAGGCCGCGATCACGCCGAGCCATACGGCTGACCCGGTGAGCCTGAACACGAGCCAGCCCTGCGCGACCGATCGCGTCCACGTCCCGAGCAGGGACACCAGCTGACCGGCCACGAACAGGCGATAGTTGCTTCGGCGCAACGCGAACCGAATGCCCGTCCACCGACTCGGCGTGGTCATGTGCTCGAACGCCAACGTAGCGGCGGCGCGGCGCGACCGCTTGGAGATTTCGGCAAATCAGTGAACCGCGGGCGCGGCCGGCGCAGGGCGGCGTCATCCGTTACTATCCGTCCGTGCCCGACCCATCTTCCGTCCTCCGCTCGCCCGCCATCGAGTCCAGCGACAGCCCGCCGAGCCATCCGTGCGTCATGCTGATCTTCGGCGCGTCCGGAGATCTGACGAAGCGCCTGCTGGTGCCCGCGATCTACAACCTCGCGTGCGATGGGCTGCTGTCCGAGAACTTCGCGGTGCTCGGCACGGCGATCGATGCCTGGACGACGGACGCATTTCGCGAGCGGATGACCACCGAGATCAAGAAGTTCCACACCCGCCAGGTGTTCGACCAGGCGGTCTGGGACAAGCTGGTCAGCCGGTTCCACTACGTCCCGGGGGGCTTCACCGAGCTGCCCGTGTTCGAGACCCTGAAGACCGAGGTCCGGCGGCTCGACGCCGAGGTCGGCGCGGGCGGCAACGTGCTGTTCTACTTCGCCGTCGCGCCGAGGTTCTTCGGCCTGTTGTGCGACAACCTGCACGCGAGCGGGTTCAAGGACGGGCCCGGCTGGAAGCGGATCATCGTCGAGAAGCCGTTCGGCACCGACCTCGAGTCCGCGCGCAAGCTCAACCGCGAGGTGCTCGCGAACTGGCAGGAGAACCAGATCTACCGCGTCGATCACTATCTCGGAAAAGAGACCGTCCAGAACCTGCTCGCGTTCCGGTTCTCGAACGGGATCTTCGAGCCGCTGTGGAACAAGCACTACATCGACAACATCCAGTTCAACGTCTCCGAGGCGGTCGATGTCGAGGGCCGCGGCGGGTACTACGACTCGTCGGGCGTGCTGCGCGACATGATGCAGAACCACATGTTCCAGATGCTCGCGTATCTGTGCATGGAGGTGCCCGGCTCGTTCGAGCCCGACGCGATCCGCAACGAGAAGGCCAAGCTCCTCGAGTCGGTGCGGCACTACACCCCCGACGACGTCGGCGCGAACGTGGTGCGAGGCCAGTACGGCCCGTCGCTCGACAAGCCGGGCTATCGCCAGGAGAAGGACGTCAACCCGCAGTCGAAGACCGAGACCTACGCGGCCGCGCGGCTCCACGTCGACAACTGGCGGTGGGAAGGCGTGCCGATCTACCTGCGCTCGGGCAAGGCGCTGTGGAAGCGCGGGACCGAGATCGTCGTCGAGTTCAAGAAGGCGCCCGAGGTGATCTTCCGCGGCACGCCGGTGACCAACCTCAACGCGAACCGGCTGATCTTCCACATCCAGCCGTACCAGGGCATCGAGATCCAGTTCCAGGCCAAGGTCCCGGGCCCGCGGATGCAGCTCCAGCCGGTGCACATGAAGTTCGGCTACGGCGAGGCGTTCAAGGCCTCGCGCTACACCGGCTACGAGGTGATGCTGTACGCGTGCTCCTATGGCGACGCGACGCTGTTCTCGCGCGGCGATCTGGTCGAAGCGGCGTGGCGCGTGGCCCAGCCGATCCTCGACTACTGGGCGGCGACGCCGGCCGAGTTCCCGAACTACATCCGCAGCACGTGGGGCCCCAAGGCCGCCGCCGAGATGATCGCCGCCGATGGCCGGCGCTGGTTCGAGGTCGTGACCGAGGATGTGCTCAAGCAATCGCCGCTGTTCAAGGACGGTGACGCGGTGTTCCTCGAGCAGGTGATCATGGCGCTCAAGCCGATGCAGATCGCCGCGGGCGAATGCCTCATCACCAAGGGCGACATCGGGCGCGAGCTCTACCTGATCGAACAAGGCGAGGTCGAGGTCCTGGACGACGCGGGCCAGGTGCTGCAGGTCCTGACCGATGGCGATGTGTTCGGCGAGGTCGGCGTCCTCATGTCGATGCCGCGCACCGCGACCTGTCGCGCGAAGATCCCGACCGATCTGTATGTCCTGGCGAAGGCCGACTTCAGCCGGATCCTGCGGGACAACCCGAACTTCGCCAGCACGATCCGCCAGGTCGCGCAGGATCGCTACAGCCTCAACGTCAAGCCCGAGGCGCTGATCACGCCCCACTGAGCCAGTACGCGATTGCTCAGAGCAGGGCCAGTAGCTCGTCGGTCGTGAGCACGGTGGCGAGCTCGCCGTTCAGCTCGGCCATGCCGACCTCATGCATCTCCGCGGCCGGGATCAGGCGTTCTCCTGCAAGCCCGGCACCGATGGTTCGACCGCCCGAGCAGCGCTGCGCCGTGTGATAGCAGCGCCGTCTTGGTGAACAGCGTACCGCCCTACTTCGCGTGAGCCATCACCGGGGCGCCCGCGAAGTCCCAGATCGCGAGTCGGACCTGCTCGGGGCTCTCGATCTGAGGGACGTGGCCGGTCTTGGCGAGCAGCTGGAACCGGGCCTGGGGGATCGCGGCGGCGTACGCGCGGCCGTACTCGGGATCGCCGATGCGATCGGCTTCTCCCCAGAGCACCAGGGTCGGGACGTTGACCTGGGCGAGCCGGCCGCGCAGCGACGGATCACCGACCGACGGGTTGCCACCGTAGACCGCGAGCGCCGCGCGATTGGCAGCCATCGCGGTGCGCGCGGCCTCGGGGAGCTTGCTCGGGTCGATCCGAAACGCGTCCGGGTTGTAGTAGCTGCGGGTCATCAGCTCGGCCAGGCTCATCGAGAACGGGTCGGCGACCGGGTGACCGTCGACGACGATGCCGGTGGCGTCGACCAGCACCACGCGGCCGACGCGCGGCGAGTGGCGCAGCGCGATCTCGGTGGCGATCCAGCCGCCGATCGAGTTGCCGACCACGGTGACGTCGTGGAGATCGAGCTGGTCGAGCAGCGCGACGTAGACCGCGGCGAGCTCGGCGATGCTGTGGAGCGCGTCCGGCCGCGGCGTGCCGCCGAACCCGGGGTGGGTGGGCGTGAGGACGCGGGCGTGGTTGGCGGCGCTGAACAGATCGGCGAAGTGCGCGACGGAGATCGGGCCGGCCCCGCCGTGGAGCAGGAGAAACGTGGCCCCGCTGCCGCGCTCGCTGACGGTGACGTCCACGGCGCCGACGCCGGCGACGGTCACGGTGTGGGTCGCGGTCGACACCGGCACCGGGCTCGCAGCTCCCGGCGCGGCGGTCGGACCCGGCGTGGCCGGAGCGGTGGTGGTGGCGCCGGTGCCGGCAGGCGAAGCGCTCGACGGCGTGGAACATCCCGTCGCCAGCATGGCGGAGGCGGCGACAACGGATGCGGTGTAGTTGATGCGATTGGTCATGGGAAACTCCTGAGAACCTGAGAAATTGGGGTGGGCTGCGGCTGACTCAGCGCGCGGCCTGCTCGACCAGCGACAGGTCGATGGTGAGCGAGACCTCGTCGGCCAGGGCGATGCCGCCGGCCTCGAGCAGGATGTTGTACGTGATGCCGAAATCGGACCGGAGGAGCTTGGCGGTCGCGCTCGCGCCGACCCTGCGCACGCCCCGGAAGTCGCGGTGCGCGCGGGTCAACTCGCGGACCTCGAGCGTGATCGGGCGGGTGATGCCGCGCAGGGTCAGCTCGCCGTCGACCGCGAACCCGCCGCCCGGGGTCCGGCGCACGGTGATCGAGCGAAACCGGATGGTCGGGTGCGTGGCCACATCGAAGAAGTCGGCGTTCCGCAGGTGGTCATCGCGCTGGCGATCGTGGGTGGACACCGAGGCCGCCGCGATGGCGATCTCGATCTGCGCGGCCTCCGGCTGGTCCGGTGCGTAGCGCACGGTGCCGGTGACCCGCTCGAACACACCGCGCACGGTGGTGACCATGAGGTGGCGGATGCCGAAGCCCACCGTGGTGTGGATCGGGTCCACCGTCCAGGTCGTTGCGGCCGTCGCGATCATCGCCGGGGCCTTCGTCGTGATGCTCGGTTCGTTCGTCGTGTTCATGAACCAGAACATGAACCTCGGAGCGGCGCGCCAGTAGCCGGTCCCGGCGGCGTTCAGCATTGCGAAACCGCAACGATCGTCACCCCCCGCCGCCCCCCGCTTGCAGGCTGCCGGCGTTTCGCATATCCGCTGGCAACGTTGCACTGCTGCGGCGAGTAGGACGCCCAGTGCGCGCTGAACCGGCCGGCCATCGTCGCGTAGAGCTGATCGAACCGGCGCGGACGGTCGCGGGCGTCACCGCGCGGATCCGGTCGCGCGCGCCCTCCGCGGCGAGGTTGCCGCTCCGGTGCCAGATCTTCCAGGCGCCCTCGGGCTGGTTGTCGTCGTACAGGACTTCAAGCCAGAGGATCGCGATAGACGGCCGATCTGCATGAACCCGAACCCGAGCCAACCTCGCGGGAGCCGTCCACACGTTGGCGGCCCCGAAGTAGCTCGATCGAATGGTCCAGCGGCACAGCGGCGACCGGCACGCGCTGGCTGGCGAGATTTCACGGTGACATCCAATTGCCACACGCGCAGGTCGCCGCGGGCGGGTGCAACTGCTCGAGATGTCACGGCCGCGGGCGAGCGGCGCCGGGCATGACGCTTGCTGTGCACGGCTGCCATGTCGATGACTCGCGGGATCGCCGCGATCTGCTTCGCGGTGTGCGCGGGCTGCGTGGACCTCCCGGCGAGCGCAGAGGCCGATGGTAGCGGGGTCTCGACCGACGTGCAGACCCAGACGGTGCACTGCGGATCGAGCGCGACGCTCGAGCGCTATCTCGCGGGCGGCGGCGGAGTGAAGATCCAGATCTCCGACGGCGCACACCGCGTGATCTACCAGGACGCCGCCGGCGTGGCCGGCGAGGTCAACGACTCGCGCGAGATGGACGGAGCCGCCGGCGCGTGGACGTTCTCGGTCGATCCAGAAGGCTTTGCCGGTCAGTTCAAGATCACGCTGCAGTGCCACGCCTGGTTCGTCGGCGACGCGGACCCGTCCGGCGCGAACGTCGGAGCTTGATGCCCGCGTGAGCCACACGCACCGGTGGCTGGCGACCTCGGCGTCATCGCCAAGGTCACTGGGCTATGGCGCACCGCCGGGCGCCGCAGCCGCGGGTGCGACGAGGGCAGGCGCAAGCACGGTGCACGATGGCGGCGAGGCGCTGCGCACGCTCGGATCCGGCCCGAGGCAGATACAGCCGACGCGGTTGACCTCGAGCATGATCGATTGGACGCGCAGGCCAAGCTCGCCGCACTGCTCGGCACATTGGGCGACGGTGTCGCTCGGCGTGGTCCATGACCGGCGGAGGCCGACGTTCGCGGTGCACGCCGTCACGAAGATGATCGCCGCGATGACGACAGGTTTCAGGGGGCTCCTCGACAGACCATGGGGGACCATGGAGGAGCCGACAGCACGTCGTGTGCCACGATGGAGAGCCTCCGCGAGGGTCGCTGGGCGTGCGAATAGCAACATATGGATATGGAATAAAGTCCGGTTTTCGCCCAAGGGGTCATAACGACACGGGCGCGGCGCACGCGGACGGTGCGCTCCGCCGGCGAATCGAAAATCGCGCGAACCGTGTAACCGCCGCGCCCCGGCCGCACACAATGTATCCAGACGTCGACGCTGTCCGTTTGTGCGTCGCGGAAGGATCGCCATGTCACGCCTGGCTCTGGGCCTTGTTGTGCTCTGTATCGCCACCGCCGCCCGCGCGCAGTCCGCGGGCAATCTACAGCTCGACGAGTTTCGGCCCACGATGGACTCGCGTGGCTACCTCACCCTGAATGGCACATCCGTGCTCGATCACGGCGAGCTGTCGTTCGGGCTCGGCTCGCTGGAGTGGGGGCATCACCTGCTGTCGTTTACCGGCACCGGCACTGGCACCGGCACCGGTGGCGCCGGGTATTCCGTCGACAACATCGTATCGGCGACGCTGGTCGCCGCGCTCGGGCTGCGCGTCGCCGGCGTACCGTTCGAGGTCGGCGCGTCGCTGCCGTTCTCGGTGATGGAAGGCACACAGGATCGACTGGGCGGCCAGGGCGTCGGCGACGCCGGCCTGCACCTCAAGGCCCAGCTCGCCCAGCTCGGACCGGTCGGGCTCGGCGCGCTCGCGAGCGTCTACTTACCGACCGCCAGCCCGCGCGATCAATTCCTCGGCGAGGCCGGCGTCACCCCGCAGGTGATGGCGCTCGCCGACGTCGCGCTCGGCCGCTGGCGGCTCGGCGTCAACGCCGGGATTCGGTTGCGCCCGACGTCGACGTTCACCGCCATGGCGACCAGCGGGATGGCCATGGGCACGATCACGACGTCGACCGAGCTGCCGGCCGGCGTCGCGGTGGCGTTCGCGCTCGCGCCCGAGAAGCTCGAGGCGATCGCCGAGGTGTTCGGCGCGGCGCCGCTCGGCGCGCACCAGGGCTACCAGCCGCTCGAGGCGCTCGGCGGGCTCAAGCTCTACCTCGCCAAGAATTCGTACCTGTCGCTCGGCGCCGGGCGCGGCCTGATCGCCGAGCAGGGCAACCCCGACGTCCGCGCGTTCATCGGCATCGTGTTCGAGCCCAAGCCGGAGCACCGGCAGCGCGCGAGCCTCGACGACGTGGCCGAGGGCGCGCCACCGCCGCCGCCGGCCGGCGATCCCGACGCCGATCGCGATCACGACAACGTTCCGGACAAGGACGACCGCTGCCCCGACGAGCCCGGCGAGCTGTGGAACCAGGGCTGCCCGTACCGCGACCTGGTGATCGACGAGGGCAGCTCGATCGTCATCCTCGAGTCGATCGAGTTCGAGTTCGACAGCGCGACGATCAAGCCGAGCTCGTTCCACGTGCTCGACAGCGTCGCCAGGGCGCTGACCGACAACCCCGACATCGAGCGCGTCGAGATCGGTGGCCACACCGACGAGCGCGGCTCGGCCGGGTACAACCTCGCGCTGTCGAACCGGCGCGCCGCGTCGGTGGTGACCTACCTCGTCGAGCACGGCATCGCCGCGCCGCGGCTCGGCTCGCGCGGCTACGGCCTGACCCGGCCGCTCGACCCGTCCCACACCGAGGCGGCGTGGCTCAAGAATCGCCGGGTCGAGTTCATCATCAAGCAGCGCGCCGGCAAGGCGTGCGACACCGCGAACGCGTGCGCGGCCGGCGGGTGAACCGCGGCCCACGCGTCAGATCCAGCGCTGGAGCGTGCCGCCGCCTGATCAGGGGCCGAGCCGGCTGCGCACGCGCGCCTGGTCCGGCGCGACCCGGGCCAGGAGCTCGTCGAGCAACGCCGCCGCGCGATCCGCCGTGCCCGCAAAGCCGGAGCCGCACACGGTGATCGCGCCGTGGCGGCCGTCATCGACGATCGTGATCACGCACCCGCCGATCGGATCGGCGGCGCTCGCGAGCCGCGACGGCGATGACACCGCGCACACCGCCGGGACCGCCACGTCCATCGCGATCCGCGACAGTTGCGCGCGGCCGCCGATCAGCTTCGCGAAGTCCTCCATCCAGCGCGGCCGCTTGGCGCTGATGCCCCGGCGCTTCCATGCCAGCGGCACGGGGACCGCGCGCGCCGCGGCCAACAGGCGCGACACCAGCCCGCGATCTTCGGACTCGCGCAGGAACACCCCGCGGGTGCGGGCCTCGAAGCCGGCGAACGGCTCGGCCGTGCCGTGCTCGAACCGCACGCTCGTGGTCGCCGACACGATCCGGCGGCGCAGCCGCAGCGGATCGTCCTTGCGGCCGCGTGCCACGGGGACCTGGATCGTCGGCGAGAACCGCGCGTCGGGCCGGCCGGCCAGGCGGTGCAGGATGCAGCCGAGCTCGTACGCGAGCGGGATCGCGCGCGGCGTCGGGTGCGGCAGCTCGCGCCAGGTGACCGCGAGCGGCACCGCGCCGGCGATCGCACCGAGCGCGGGCGCCGGGAGGCCCGGGGAGACCGGGAGGCCCGGGAGGCCATGTTCGCCGGCACCGGCGAGCCCCGCGAGCTCGGCCACGCGGGCCGTGATCCGCGCGTGGCCATAGCCATCGATGATCAGGTGGCAGGTCGAGACCACCGCGAGCTCGCCGGCGCGTCCCAGCCCGAGCCACGGCCCGCCGCGCTCGGTCCACGCCCGGCGGTGGCCATGCCGCGCGGTCTCGAGCGGGTCGTCGCCGATCGAGACGCACACGAACGGCGTCGGACCGGACCACCGCGCCGGGGTCGCACCGCCGAGCACGCCGGCGAGCTGCGCGGCGAGGCCCGGATCATCGAGCCGGGCGATCAGGCACCGCGCGCCGATCGCGAACGCGGCGATATCAAGCTGGCTCGGCCGGGTCGTCGCACCCCGCACGTCGTCGATCGTGACCGCGAGCGGTTGGTCCGGAAGGCTACCGTCGAGCTCGCGCAGCGCGCGGCGCGCGGCGTGCGCGCGGTGGATCGCATCGCCCACCAGATCGCGCGGCCGCGGGGCGCGATAGCCCATGAACGTGTCGGCGTCGGGCTGAGCGTCGCACGCGAGATAGGCCTCGGACGCCGCCCGGACCTCGGCGAACGCGACGCCGCCGGCGAGCAGCCACCACCGCGGGTCGACCTCGGCGATCGCGGCGAGCTCGCGCTGCAGCTCGGCGGTCCGGCGCGCCCACGCCCTCACGCGGCCTCACGGCGCGGACCGGCGGCCGGGGCACGGCCATCGCATGACGCGGGCATCACGGTCAGCGCCTGCGCTTCGCAGCCAGTCGCCAGCCGTCGCGGGTCTGCGCGGACGTGGTGACATTCATCGCCGCGGACAGGCTGTCGGTATAGCCCTTCTTCTTGTCGGTCTCGCGGCCCGGGAGCTCGGAGCCGTAATAGAACCGCTGGAGCAGCCAGACAAAGAACGACGGCCGGTACATGAACAGATCCGCCACGAGCGACATCTGGGCCTCGTTGTCCCAGAACGCCCGCTTCGGTGTGCCCTCACCGCGCCGGAGCTTCAGCACGTCGTTCGACACCGGACATCGCGTGATGCACGCCCGGCACATGTGATCGCGGCGCGGCCCGAAGAAGTCGCCCGCGATCAGGCGATCGCACGACTCGGTCCGGGTGATCACGTAGTCGTCGAACGCACCGACCGGACACGCCTCGACGCACAGGTTGCACGTGCTGCAGTCCGGCAGCTTCCAGGTCCGGTCGACCGGGGTCGGATCGTAGCGATCGACTGCCGCGTTGAGGAACACGACATTCAACTTGCAGTTGAATCCGAACTTGCGCGAGAAGAACAAGGCATTCTTGCCGATCGTTCCCAGCCCGGCGGCGGTCGCGACCTCCTTGAGCAAGATCGGCACGCTCGCCTGCGAGTCGGCGAATGCGATCGCCTTGCCGTACCGGTCGTTGACCTGGTGCGCGACGTCGGCGGCCATGCTCTCGACGAAGTAATCGGCGGCGACGTCGCTGAACAGCGCGACCACGAGCACCGACGGGCTGGGGATCGCGCGGTGGGTCATCCGCAGCTTGCCGTGCATGTGCAAGCTGCGGCGCTCCAGGGGGCCGTCCCCGAACCGCGCACGCAGCGGGGCGGTCTCGAGCACCACGGCGTCGAACGGCACCTCCGGAGGCGCCGCATCGCGCAGCCAGCCATCGAGCAGATCGCGCGCGATCACGACCTCCGCCGGCGCCGGCTGCGCGCGGTCGGGGACCAGCCTGGCGCGCGCCTGCTCGTACAGCGGCCGGGCCCACGGCGTCGTCGCCGCCCGGATCGCCCGCCAGTTGGCGTGCCAGGCGAGGTCGCTCGCGTGCCAGCGCGCCGTACGGAGCCACTGGGGAACGCGGTTTCGGAGCCGATCGAGCATGGGCGGGTGCGACCCTACCATCGACGAACCACCGCGGATGCAGCTGGCTCGATCCTCGCTCCGGCCCCGCTCCCGGCCCCGCTCCCGGCCTCGATCCGGCCTCGCTTCCGCCTCGCTCCCGGCCTCGCTTCCGCTTCGCTTCCGGCCTCGGTCCGCACCGGGTCCATGCCGCGGCTCGGGCGCGCTCGTTGTGATCTGCGTATGCGCAACTACGGTCCTATCATGCCGCAGCTCCTTCACTATTGGTTTCCAACGCACTGTGTCGATTTTGCGAGACAGCCGTTCATGAACGGCATATGTACGGCTCATGGGGAAGCTTCAGATAACGACGGTTGGTCTCGCGCTGGTACTCGGTAGCTCGCTGGCGATCACAGCTTGTGCGTCGGCCGGCGACGACAAGGATGACGCGACGACGGACAGCGGGAAGCTCGAGAGCAGCAGCTCCTCGACCTACACCAAGACCAAGTACCCGATCGTCCTGGCCCACGGCCTGACCGGGTTCCGGCAGCTGTTCGGCGTGGTCGACTACTTCTACGGCATCCCGAGCGACCTGCAGTCCGGCGGCGCCAAGGTCTTCGTGACCCAGGTCAGCGCGGTCGCGTCGGCCGAGCAGCGCGGCGAGCAGCTGCTGCAGCAGGTCGAGTACATCGCGTCGTCGACCGGCGCCGGCAAGGTCAACCTGATCGGCCACTCCGAGGGCGGGCTCGATGCGCGCTACGTGATGGCGGTGCGGCCCGATCTGATCGCCTCGCTCACCACGGTCGCCACGCCGCACCTCGGCGCCGACCTGGCGGACTTCCTCGCCGACAACATCAACCTGAACGGGGCCAGCGGCGCGGTGCTGCAGGCATTCGGCAACAGCCTCGGCACGGTGATCGACCTGCTCACCGGCGTGTCCGGCACGCCGCAGGACGCGCTCGGCGCCCTGCAGTCGCTGTCGGCGGCGGGCGCGGCCCCGTTCAACGTCAAGTACCCGGCCGGCCTCGCGGCGACGCGCTGCGGCTCGACCCCGGCGACGTCGCACGGCACCCCGCTGTACTCGTGGGCCGGCACCAGCCCGCTCACCAACATCCTCGACCTGTCCGACCCGGCGCTCGGCCTGTCGTCGCTGTTTTACTCCGAGGATTCGGACGGCCTGGTCGGCAAGTGCAGCGCGCACTTCGGCAAGGTGCTGCGCGACGACTACACGATGAACCACCTCGACGAGGTCAACCAGCTGTTCGGCCTGACCTCGATCTTCGAGACCAGCCCGGTCTCGGTGTTCCGCGCGCACGCCAACCGGCTCAAGAACGCCGGCCTGTAGTCGCCCGCGCCGCTACCGCGCGCATCGCGGCGCCGGACGATCAGCCCGGCTCACCGGAAAGTCGCGAGTCTAAGGGACGTAGACGAGGTCGAGGCAGTTCGTCGATTCTTCGTTGGTCAGGGTGCCGCCCGGCGGTAACACGCAGACGCGGTTGAAGCCCGGGCTGAGCGATGGCGTGATCGCGGCGGTCGGAGTGGCGAACAGGAGCGAGCTGGTCTGGATCGTGGTGTTGGCCGCGTCGCGCACCACGACCTGGAACTGATCGGCCGCGAACGCGCTGACCACGTTGATCAGCACGTGCGGGTCGTGGGTCACGAGCGGAGCGGCGGTGGCGAACGCCACGCCGCGGCGGACCGAGCTGGAGAATCCCGGCTGGGTGCCCGCGATCGACGGCGCGTCGACCCGGACCCGGCCGATCGAGCCGATGCCGCCGGCCCCGCCGAGGCCGCTCGTGCCGCCGGTGCCGCCCTTGGCGCTGATCGCACCGAGCGTCGCGCCCGCCCCGGCGCGAATCACGACCACGCCGCCCGCGCCGCCGCCGCCGCCGCCGATGAGCGTGCTGCCGTTGGCGCCATTGCCGCCGTCGACGGTGACCGTGCCGACCGTGAGCGTGCCGCCCGCGGTGAGCTCGACCGTGCCGCCGCCGCCGCCGCCGGTGATCGCGCTGCCGCCACCGCCGCCGCCGCTCGCGTACGTGGTCGCGTACGAGACGATCAGCGGATCGCCGGACATCGCGCCGCCCAGGGTGCCGCCGCCGCCCGCGCCGCCGCCCGCGAAGAACCCGGCGCCGCCGCCGCCGGTCAGCAGGCCGAGCAACGCGCCCGGCTGGCCGCCGCCGGGGCCCGTCCCGGCCAGGCCGGGGCCGCCGCCCGCACCGCCGCCGGGGCCCGGTGTGGCGCCGGCGGTGTTGCTGACCACGTTGCCGACGTCGATCGACGACACCGAGCGAAGCTCGATCGCCGCGCCCGCCAGCGCCGCGAACGACAGGTTGGCCGGGATCGGCGCGATCTGCGAGTACAGCGGCTCGGGCGCGACGCCGGCGGCGAGCGGCGCGGTCAGCTCGGGCAGGCAGTGCAGGCTGACCTGACCGGTGAGCGCGGGTGACGTGACCATACCGGTCGAGCCGCTCTGGGTGATCTGGATCGTCAGCGGGAGATCGACCGCCTTGCCACCGGGCGTGTTGGTCGGATCGACCAGCAGCGTGACCGGCACCGCGATCATGGTGTTGTCCGCGGTGTGCATCGCGTGGGCGTTGTCGATGGTGACCATCGGCGCCGCGGCCGCCGGGTCGGTCGCCGCCAGCGAGACCTGCGCGTCCGGCGCGATGTTCGAGCCGTTGATCACCAGGATCGCGGCCCGGCTGCCGCCGGAACCCTGGCCCTCGTAGAGCAGCGTCGGCGACGCCGCGGTGAGCATGAGCGCGTCAGGGTCGAGGATCGCGTCCGGCGGCGGCGGGATCCCGCCGGCATCGACTCGCGGGTCCGGCAGATTGCTCACGTTGTAGAGCAGCGAACATCCGGTCGAGGTCGCGCCCGCGGTTGCGCCCAAGATCGAGAGGACCACGAGACGGGCGGAACCCATCGCCTTCATCCAGATAGCATAGCCAGGGCGCATGGTAAGGTCAGGCTCACACGCGTGGAAACCGACGACACGACGTGAGAACCGCGTGAACGGGCGCCCGGGCACGCAGATGTGAAGTTTGTGAACCTACCCTCAGAGCTCACCTGATCACGCCCCGCCTCGCTTCGCAGATTTGCGATCTCTTCGTGGCCGCGCCTCGAGTTACGCCCGGTAGCCGAGATCCTTCGGGGCGGCGCCGGTGCCTCGCAACATCTGCTTTGCGATCCGGGGCATCTCGGGCGAGCGCTGGGGGTTCATCAGCGTTCATGATCCGTCGAGCCCGACGCGGTCGTCGAGACGATCGTGGATCACGCAGCTCCTCGACGTTGGGCTACACATCGGCCTCTCAGGCCGTCCGCGCGGCGCGCCGCCATGCCTCTCGAATATGGATCATCGTGATGGATGGGTTTGCACCAGGCAGTCACACAATCCCCATCTCCAGCCAGATCATCACTTCAAACACCGCCGCGCGATGCGGCGATGCAGCGCGCGCACGCGCGATTCGAGCGCGGCCGCAGGGCGGCCATCCGGGGTCAGATGGGTCATCCAGGCCCCTCGTGTTGGAGCATCCGAGCTCGTATCCGACCCGATCCTAGATGTCTGGAAGCTGGCACCTTTAACCTACCTTGAAGTGGACTATATATGTATTTTATAATACATATATATAATATTTGTAATTTATAATATCAATAAAATACGGAAAACATACATCCGTAGAAAATTGCGCTGCGGCTAACTGTCGCAGCGTTCGCCTGCGTAGAAACCGCACCCCGGCGCCTGCCGGACGCGGAAATCCAAGGCCTGGTGCCCCGCCCGTGCAGCGACGAAAGAACGCGTGTCCAGGCGCGATCCGCGCGCGCGAGCGGCCGCGCCCGGGGGCACACGAACTCAGTGTTGTCCGATGCCCGAATCAAAAATTAGATATCGACCTCAGAATTCCGAGGGTGCTGATTCAATGACGATCGTGCAATAACACTCGCGCGAAGGGCATGGCGCATCTGTTGCTCATCGACGATGACGCGGTCTCGGTACCTCATCAGGTACGCGAGGCCTTCCCCGCGCCCGCCTATCGGGTGTCGGTCGCCGAGAGCGGCAGCCACGGCGTCGAGCACGTCCGGCGGTCGTCGCCCGACGTCGTGCTGCTCGATCTCCAGCTGCCCGATCGCCCCGGGCTCGACGTCTATCGCAGCATCCGCGCGATCGACGCGCGCATCCCGGTCATCTTCATCACCGCGGCGAAGACCGCGGGGGCCGCGATCGAGGCGGTGAAGCACGGCGCGTTCGACTACCTGCACAAGCCGCTCGACCTCGGCCGCTTGCAATCGGTGGTCGCCGAGGCACTCGAGGTCAAGCACACGCCGGTGCCGGTCCGGATCGCCGAGGCCGCGTCGCCCGCCGCCGGCGACGGGGCGATGCTCGGGACATCCGCGCGGATGCTCGAGATCTACAAGGCGATCGGCCGGGTCGCCGCGCAGGACGTCACGGTGCTGATCACCGGCGAGAGCGGCACCGGCAAGGAGCTGGTCGCGCGCGCGATCTACGAGCACAGCGCGCGGTCGAGCGGGCCGTTCCTCGCGCTCAACTGCGCCGCGATCCCGGAGAACCTGCTCGAGAGCGAGCTGTTCGGCCACGAGCGCGGCGCGTTCACCGGCGCCGACCGGCGGCGGATCGGCAAGTTCGAGCAGTGCAACGGTGGCACCGTGCTGCTCGACGAGATCGGCGACATGCCGATGAAGCTGCAGGCCAAGATCCTGCGCGTGCTGCAGGATCAGACGTTCGAGCGGCTCGGCGGCAACGAGACGATCCGCACCGACGTGCGGCTGATCGCAGCGACCCACCGCGACCTCCGGGTCCGCGCGGCCGAGGACAAGTTCCGGCCCGATCTGTACTACCGGCTCGGCGTGTTCACGATCCACCTGCCCCCGCTGCGCGATCGCAGCGAGGACCTGCCGATCCTGGTCCAGCACTACCTGCGGCGGTTCAGCGCCGAGCTCGGCCGCGAGATCCGCGAGATCGCGCCCGAGGCGCTCGCGCGCTTGCGCGCCTACAGCTGGCCGGGCAACATCCGCGAGCTGCAGAGTGTGCTCCGGCAGGCCTTGCTGCGCGCCAGCGGCACGGTGTTGTTGCCGGCATTCCTCCCCGAGATCTCGGGAGTGGTGACTCCCTCTCGTACTCACCAGATTCCGGAACAGTCTTTTGACCTGGAGCGCTTCATTCGCCATCGACTGTCGCCGTCGTCGAGCGATCTCTCGGCGGAGACCCACCGCGAGGTCGATCGGCTGCTGATGTCGATCGCCCTCGAGTACACCCACGGCAACCACCGCGAAGCGTCGCGGCTCCTCGGAATTTCGCGCCAGACGATGCGGATGCGGCTGCGCTCGCTCGGCCTGCACGTCGCTCACTCCGTCGAGGCCGACGAGGAGGATCCGCCGTCCTGACGGTGGGCTCACGATTGGGCACGATGGCCAAACTCTGGCCATCCACAGACCAATGTTTGGCCATCTCGCACGCGGCGCACCTGGGCCCGAATGAATAGAGCCAATTACCACTGGCACATAACCTGCTCTGCCGGCCGCCATGTCCGCACCACAGCTCGTCCCTGCTCGCACCGCCTCCAGCGCCGGATCGGCCGCCCACGTCAAGCGCCACCTCGACGGTGTGCCGCACGACGTCGTCGGCTTATCGGCGCTGTTCTCGGTCCTGTTCGCAGCGGTCGTGCTGGGGATGTGGCTGAGCGGACCCACCGGCCGGATCGCCGCCGTCGCGATCTGCCTGGTCGGCGTGCCGATGCTGGTGTCGAACCTGCGGGCGCGCTCCGAGCGCGAGCGCGACGACGATCATCCATCGCGCTGACACCCCATCGCGCTGACACCCCATCGGGGCGTCCGGCGCCACCGTCGTCGCCTTGGCCGCCGCGCTACCGCGGTGCAGCCAGGCGACCGTGTAGCAGCCGTGAATGGAGTTTCGTGGCTAGCAGACCGCGGCCGCGATGCACGGCAATTTTGACCCGCCGGCCCGCCGTCGCGATCGCGTGAATCTCACGGCGCCGCGCGACTTGGGTGCAATACTTTCGCACTGAGCGGTGTCCAAACAGACATGCTGGCTCCAGACGGCGACGGGCAGTCGTTCGTCACGACGGACCTCCGGCGTGCGCGCCGGGTCATCTCCGGCTTGCTGCTGGCGACCGGCGAGCCGAGCCCCGCCGAGCTCGCGCTGGCCAACGAGGCGCTCGGCGCGCTGGGCTGGCCGGCGCTGACCGCGCCCGACTTCGTGCGCGAGACGCCCGAGACCCTGGCCCCCACGGTGCCGGTCGAGCTCCGGCCGGCGATGCTGCAAATCTTGTACAGCATGGCCGGCGACGAGCCGATCCGGCTCCGGATCGCCGAGGCCTACGCCGGCCTGTGGCAATACCACGAGCAACCTGACGAGGCGCCTGCGCCCGAACCGACGCGCCGCGGCCCGGCGCTCGCCCGCTGGCTGATCGGCCAGCTACCGCGACACCACGTGGGTCGCGCATCGAAGGAGAACGACATGGTGGAACGAGGTCCTTATCGCGGTGGCGAGGTTGTCGAGGCCCAGCAGGCCCCGGCGGAGCGCACGCCGCTGCGCCGGCGGGTCGAGCGGATCCGCGCCGAGTATCACGCCGTGGTCGAGGCCGTGGAGCGCGTGATCGTCGGCAAGCGCGACGTGATCGAGCGCGTGCTGACCGCGATGGCGGCGCGCGGCCACGTGCTGCTCGTCGACGTGCCCGGCGTCGGCAAGACCCAGCTGTGCAAGGCGATCGCCGCGGCGATCGAGACCCGGTTCGGCCGGATCCAGTTCACGCCGGATCTGCTGCCGATGGACATCACGGGCGCGAATGTGTTCGACGTCCGCGACAAGCAGTTCCACTTCCGCCCCGGGCCGATCTTCACCCAGATCCTGCTCGCCGACGAGATCAACCGCGCGACCCCCAAGACCCAGTCCGCGTTGCTCGAGGTCATGGAGGAGCGCTGCGCGACGGTCGACGGCGTGACCCACCAGCTCGAGGAGCCGTTCCAGGTCCTCGCGACGATGAACCCGCTCGATCACCAGGGCACCTACGCGCTGCCGGCGGCGCAGATCGACCGCTTCATGGTGATGCTCGAGATCGGCTATCCGTCGCTCGACGACGAGGTCCGCGTGCTCGACTTCCACCTCGGCACCACGCCGCCGCTGTCGACGATCCAGCCGGTGATCTCGCGCGCCGCGTTCCTCGACTGGCGCGCCACCGTGCCGTACATCCACGTCAGCCCCGAGATCAAGCGCACCGCGGTCAGCTACATCGATGGGCTGCGCCGCACGATCGGCGACGGCAACTCGATCAGCCCGCGCGCCACGCTGTCGTGGGTGCGCTGCGCCCAGGCCCGCGCGATGCTGTCCGGCCGCGAGTTCGTCGCGATCGACGACCTGCTCGACGTCGCGGCCGACGTGCTGCGCCACCGGCTGCCGGCCGACGGCGTGCGGGTCTACGATCGGTTGCGCGCGATCGCAGTCGCGGGAGCCCGGTCGTGACCTGGACCCGCGCGCTGCGGGTCTCGACCCTGGTGCTCGCGCCGGTCGCGGCCACCGCCGGCTCGCTGTACGCCAAGGACGACAAGCTCATCACCACCGCGGCGCCCGTGCTGGTGGTGATGTGGATGATCATGGCGAGCACGATCCTGCTCCGCCTGCTCCACGAGACGCGGCGCCGCGCGGCGGTCCCCGACGGCCGGCGCTGGCCGTGGGATCACTTCGACGTGCTGACCGCGACCGGCGCCACGACGATGTGGACCTCGGCGGTCGCGCTGACGATCGCCAGCCTGACCGGGTGGGCCAGCGTGAGCCTGCTCGGCGTGCTCGGCCTCGGCGCGATGTACGTCGTCGCGACCTGGACCGCGATCATCGCCGGCGGCGCGGCGCCGTGGCAGCACGCGAAGATCACCCGGACGATCGTCCCCGAGATCGCGGTCGAGGGCGACTCGCTGCGCGAGGAGATCCGGCTGTCCGGTGTGCGGATCCCGTACGGCATGCGGCTGTTCGCGACCGGGCGCACGACGCGCCACGGCGTGATCACGCGCTACGCGGTCGGCGCCGAGGCCAGCGGCGTCGAGCTCAAGCTCGAGAGCGATCTCGGCGGCGCGGTCCGCGGCGAGCACCAGGCACCGGCGATGACGCTGTGGCTCGGCGACACGCTCGGGCTGACCCGCACGCCGATCGTGCGGCGCGGCACCGCGGCGTTCACCGTGCTGCCCCGGCCCGGCGTGGTCGACGGCGCGCGCGGCCTGCTCGGCCACGGCGGCGATGACGCGATGTCGCGCCCGACCCTGCGCCAGCCGACCGAGGGCTCGTTCCGGATCCGCGACTACGTCCCGGGCGACGACAGCCGCCGCATCCACTGGGTGCGCTCGCTGCAGGCCGATCGCCTGATCATGCGGCTGCCCGACGAGGTCCCGCCGGCCGATCCGGCGGTGCGCGTGGTGCTCGATACAGAGCTCGGCGAGCTCGGCGAGCTCACCGGGATCGATGACTTGACCTGCCGCGCGCCGCACCAGCTGCTCGACGCGCTGGTCCACGTCTGGCTCGGGATCGGCAACTCGCTGATGGCGTCGGGCACCCGGGTCACGCTGGTCGCCGCCGCGCACCAGGGCGATCGGATCGCGGCCGTCGAGCGCAAGATGATCGCGCGCGCGCCGCGCGAGGTGCTCAAGCTCGGCGCGCGGGTCGCGTGGCAGGCCCAGGTCCCGCTCGCCGCGCTGCTCGCGCGCAGCCCGGAGCGCCAGGTCGTGGTGTCGTGCCGGCCGCGCCAGCTCGCGGGCGCGACCGAGCCGCTGTGGGTCGTGGTGCCGGAGTCCGCGTGGACCTCGGCCGAGCTGTGGTCGCCGATGATGACCGCGGCGATGCTGCCGTTCCCGATCGGCTCCGATGAGAACCGGCTCGGCCGCCGGCGCCGCGAGCGCAACCGCATCCTGCGCATGAAGCTCGATCGCGCCGTGTTCAGCCAGGTGGTGTGCTGGTCGGACTGGACCGCGTTCCCCGGAAACTACCTCGCGCGCCCCGATCAGGGCCGCGTCTCGCTGGCGGTGATCTGATGACGCCCTCGCAACGCTTCCGCCTCGCCCGCCCGGTCGTGCTGGTGTACTGGCTCGTGCTGCTCGGTGGTCTGACGCTGTACAGCGCCGGCCAGCTCGGGCACGCCCGTCAGCTCACGCCGCTGTGGATCGGCGCGATCGTCGGCACCGGGCTCGGCCAGCTCCTCGCGATCCACAACTTCCGGATGTGGCTCACGACGGCCATCCTCGTGATCGCGATGTACCTCACGATGCCGCTGCTGAGCAGCGGGTTCTCCGACTTCACGCCGTGGAAGGTCTTCCTCCCGGCCGCGCTGTGCGGGTTCTGGAGCCTGGGCGATCGCGCGGTGCTGACCGCGTTCTGGTTCCCGGTCGTGATGTGGATGCTGCCGGTGCTCGATCGCACCGACGGCAAGCTCGCGCCGGATACCACCGGGCTGGTGCTGCTCGGCGCGCTCGCGCTCGCGTTCTTCCTGTTCCTGCGGATGCGCGAGTCGCGCCGCGTCGGGCTGTGGACGGCGGTCTCGGCCATCCCGCTCGCGCCCGCCAAGCCGGCCACGATGCTCAAGGAGGCCCCCGGCCGCCAGATCGCGCGCGCCGGCTGGGGCCTCACGGTCACCGCGCTGACCGCCGCGATCACCGCGTGGGTCGCGCCGCGGCTGTGGCACATCGAGGCGCTGCGCGGCGACGAGGTCGAGGTCCCCGATCTGACGCAGACCGTGGGCCTGCCGTGCTGTCCGTCGCTCGCGCTCGCCGAGACCTCGCGGTCGCGGGTCAAGGAGTACCTCGATCTCGGGCTCGGCCACGACGACGGCGTGCTGCCGCCGCAGGACAGCCTCAGCTGCCTGGTGTGCGACGACCCGATCGACACCGTGAGCGACCTGCCGCGCGACCGCCGGGAGCGCGGGCAGTACGTCGGGTGGGCGGACTACACCGCGGCCGGCTCACAGGGCGCGCCCACCGGCTACGGCGACCGCCGCGTCGCCGCCGGGACGACGGGCGAGATCGCGGACCCGCCCGACCACGGCGCGCCGGCGAACACGTACGTCGCGCCGCAGCCCGCGCCGCCGGTGCCGACGTTCGATCCGCCGGTGGTGCCGACCACGCCGGAGCCGGCGCCCACCGAGCCGGTGACCGCGCCGCTCGCGCCGCCTGCACCGCCGGAGCCGCCGCCGCAACCGACGCTGGCCGAGCCGCAGGCGCCACCGCCCGCGCCGCCGGAGTCGGTACCTGCGCCGGCGCCGCCAGCGCCGCGGCAGACCCAGGCTTTGCCGGCGAACACCGGCCACGTCGCCGCGCCGAACGCGCACCCCGGCGTGCCGGGCGCGCAGCACCACCGTGCGGCCAGCCCGGTGATCCCGGCGATCTGGCCGTGGCTGGTCGTGCTCGTCTCGGGCGCGCTGATCTTCCAGCTCGTGCTGCTCGCGCTGCGGCCGCTGCGCCGGCTCGTGATCCTGCGCCACCTGCGCGACCCGTTCTGGGCCGAGACCGTCGATCAGCGGGTGTCGAACGCGTGGCAGCTCGCGCTGATCGGCCTGCGCGACGCGGGCTGGCGGCCGGACTCGAGCGAGGCGCCGCGCGAGCTGGCGGCGCGGGTCGGGGTCGACGGCGTGGAGCGCTGCGCCGTGGTGCTCGAGCGCGCGCGCCACGGGCTCGGGATCGACGCCGACGATCTGTCCGAGATCCGGACGTCATCGCTGGTCGCGTATCACTCGGCGCGCGGCAAGCTCGGCCGGGTCGCTCGCGCGGTCACCTGGCTGCGCTGGCCGCTGACCTGACCGGTCAGCTGCGCTCGACACCTGCGGGGTCACCGACCCGGACTCCGGCGACCCGGATCGCTGCGCTGCGCTCGCCGGATGGCCCCCTCAGCGATGCCGCTTGTTGCCACGGTTCGTCAGCGTGGCCAACACATCGCCTCCACAGCTGAGCAAAATCTGACGCTTCGGGAGCATCTCCCCCACGCCCGATCAATGACTTGCGAATGGTCAGACCTTTGCTTCTGGTCCGGCCATGAAGCGAATCGTGGGGACAGTGATGGTGATAGCGATACTGACGTTTTCAGGGCTGCGATTGGCGCACGCCCAGCCGGCGGAGCCAGCAGTGGTGAGCTCTCCGCCTGGGCCGACGGCGCCCACCTCGCCGGACCGCGTCGGCTTTGTAGCGATCGATCGGATCGACGGGAGCTCTCGAGCTGGGATCGAGCTGTCGTCCGTCTCGTTCGGGCTACTCGGTGACAACATCCGCACGGTTCGCGCCGAAGGTCACGCCCGCTACGTCGACAACGCAACTGGCCTCGGCGGTTACGTCCAGCTGCCATTCGCATACGCTCAAGACTCCCACGGAGATCAGCGCGAAACGATCACCGACGTCGGTGATCTCGAGATCGGAGGCATCTTCGTGCCGAGGCTTGGCACACCCGACTTCGGCCTGATCTTTCACGCAGGAGTCACGCTGCCGACCGGCGAGCACGGAGCTACCGAGTCGGTGATCGGCGAGCTGGCCGGCGGGGCCACGCTGCGCGATTTCTCCAACTCGCTACCCGGTGCAACGACCCTCAAGCTCGGCGCGTCTCCGGTATTTCGCAAGGGTATGGCATTCGCGCGGCTCGACCTCGGGCTTGACTGGAACATCGATCAAGACCAGCAGTCATCCAGCAATATGGTCAGCGCTGCGATTCATTTCAACGCAGGTGTCGGCGTCGATTTTGGCCAAGCTGCCCTGATGCTCGAGTCGGAGAATGCATCGATCCTGAGTAAGTCTCCGATGGGCAGCACGGACAGCATCACATTAGATGGGCTCGCGATCTCTGCGCGGGTGAACGCGGGTAAGGCGTCGCCCTATGCCGCCATGGTGATCCCGCTCGACCACGATCTGGACACCTTCAGTGCTGCGTTCATCGTGGGTGTCGATCTCAAGTTGTAGCGATTGCGGGTCGGATCAGATCCGGGCGAGCGCGAACGCGCCCGGCAGCGCGACCTGGAGCAGCTCGAGATCGGGCGACACCTCGCGCCACAGGAACGGCTGGCCGGCCGGCACCACGAACGCCGCCGCGGCGCCGAGCCGATGGGCGGCGTCGAGCGTGAGCTGGCCGCGCAGCACGAAGTGGAACAGCAGATCGGCGTCGTGGCGGTACGCCGGGCCGCGGGCCACGCCGTCCGGATCGCGGACCCGCAGCACGCGCACGCTCGCGACCCCGGCGGTCGCGTCGGCGACCCCGAGCTCGCTGGCCTCGAACCCGGCGATCGCCGCGGGGACGAACGTCGCCTGCGCCGGCTGGTAGCGGACGAAGCGCTGGCCGCCGAACACGCGCGCGGCGTCGATCGCCGCGGTCGGCAGCGCGCGCTCGTGATCGACGTGGGTCGCGTGGACCGCCGGGGCGCCGAGCTCGATCACCTCGAGCCCGGGCGACGCCTCGAGCACGCGGTGGCGGATCCCCGGCGGTTGCAGCACGCACTCGCCGGCCTGCATCACGAACGGCTCGCCCTGATCCTCGTAGACCACGCGGACCCAGCCCTTGTAGCAGTAGATGATCTGGAACTCGATCGCGTGGTGGTGCACGTAGTCGGGCACCGGGCCGCCGTCGGGGATCTGGATGTGCGACGCGATGTAGCGCCCGCCCTGGCGGTCCGGGATCAGATCGCGGTACTGCATGCCGGCGCGCCCGACCCGCCACGACGCGTCGGAGCCGTCGACCACGACGTACGACGGCCGGGTCGCCGGGACGTCACCGGGGCCGAGATCGAGGCCGAGATCGGCGCCGGGGCCGAGATCGGCGCCGGGGCCGAGACCGAGACCGAAACGCTCCGCGAGATCACCGGCGCCGGCGCGGACCAGCCGGATCTGCGCGCCGGGGCCGCTGAGCCGCGCGACCGCCGGATCGTCGGCCGGGAAGATCGTGTCGAGCCGCAGCCCGAGCCGCGCGAACAGCGCGATCGCGCGATCGAGATCCTGGCACAGGAGGGTCTCGGCGCGGTCGATCTCGCCAGAGCCGCCGCCGCCCGCGCCAGAGTCGCCGCTCGCGCCAGAGCCGCCGCCCGCGCCAGAGCCGCTCGCGTCAGAGCCGCCACTCGCGCCGGAGCCGCTCGCGCCAGAGCCAGAGCCGCTCGCGCCAGAGCCGCCGCTGCCGGAAGCGGGGAGAGAACCGGCGGGCTGGCCTGGCTCGGTCATGGCTCCGCATGTAGCACGCGACATCGTACGAAATTCCCTGATTGGCGAACCAACTTGTCAAGTGTTATTGAGGCAATCATGTAAAATATCACGCAAAGTCGGTTCGTATGCCTAGCTACGGTACTTACAGCCGTCCAAAGGAAGGTTATTAGGTAGCTGTCGCTACAGATGGCCGGGCAGTCAATTGGGGTAACAGGCTGATTCTCCAAGCTGATTTGGATTGGAATCGGCCTTGAGGACGAATAGACTGGTCATTGGATGGAACGGTCGAACGATGCACTGGGGCACAGGCGGCCACTGTGCGCCCTGCCTCACGACGATCTCGGCAGGCGTGATCGCCGCGTCGAAGCATTGCGCGGCACCGCCAGCGGTTGCAGCGCACCGAGATCTGCGCTTCCGCGTCGCGCGCCGTCGATCACACCGCCGATCACACCGCCGATCGATCGCTGATCCCAGGTCGCCCGGAGCTCCGGCTCGAAAGGCTTCTCATGTCCACGCTGATCCCCACCGCAACGCCCCAGATCGCTCGGTTCTCCACCCACCCGATCGGGGCGTTCGGGTGCAAGCTCGAGACGGCGCTCGGGCGCTGAGCGCAAGGCAAGGAGCATCGTGCTGGAACCCATTCTCCAGAGCCTCCGCGAGGTCGAGGGCGTGCAAGGTGCGATGGTCGTCGATGACGCCGCGGCCGTGGTCGGCTACCGCGCGCACCCGATCTACGACGACGTCTCGGTGCTGTACCAGGTCGCGCGCTCGGTGTTGACCGCGGTCGAGTCGGTGCAGCTGGTCCAGGACGACTGGGACATGCTGACCGCGCAGTTCGGCGAGGGCAAGCTGCTGCTGCGCAGCCTGCGCACCACGCAGGCGCGGCGCTACATCCTCACGGTGATCGCCGACGCGAACCTCAACCTCGCGTTCCTCGGCGTCGCGCTGCGGGTCGCCGCGCAGAAGCTGGTGCTCGAGCTCGAGTCGCCGCAGGCGTCGCAGAGCGGCCCGATCCCGGTGACGTTTGCGAGCGGCAGCACCGGGCGGTTCCCGGCGATGGACTCGATGCGCGCCGAGCAGCCGAGGACCGGGACCGCGTGGGGCAGCGCGGGCTCGGGCACCGGGGTCACCGGCGGGTCGTCCGCGGGGTCCAGCGCCAGGTCGTCGTTCGCCGCCGGCAGCGGGGCGTCGGTCAACTCCGGCGCCGGCACCGGCTACGGGGTCAACCCCGCGAGCGCCACGAGCGCCACGAGTGCCGACACCGGCGTCATGGATGCCGCGAGCTCGACGTTCCTGTCGGCGGCCACCAAGGCGCTCGCGGCGAGCGTGGGCCCGATGGCCAAGGTCTTCGTCAAGGAGGCGGTGCGCAGGGTGTGCGGCGAGCGGCCGTTCTCGCGCGCCGACGGCCCGGCCGTGCTCGCGCACCTGGCGTCCACGATCGACGACACCGACGACCGCGCGATGTTCCAGCGCGCCACCCGGACGCTCTGACCGAGCCCCTCACCCAGGACATCATGCTCGACCTCATCCGGCGCAGACTCAGCTTCAAGGTCTCGATCATCCTCGCGCTGATCACGATCCCGCCGATGATCGCGGCGGCGTACTTCATCATCGCGCGCGAGGCCGCCAGCGTCGAGCAGCTGACGATCAACAGCGGCAAGGTCGCCGCGATGAGCGGCGCGCAGATGTACGGCACCGCGCTCGAGGCCGCGATCGACAGCGGCGTCATGACGCTCAACGACGTGTTCGATCCGGGCTACGAGCCGATCAAGGGCTTCGACTTCGGCGATAACCCCCGGTTCCACACCCGCTACGACTTCTACACCGACCGCGTCGTGCTCGGGTTCGAGGACCGGATCGTCGAGTCATCGCCGGACTTTCTCTACGCCGTGGGCGGCGACCTCAACGGCTACACGCCGACCCACAACAGCCGCTACCAGCACCCGCTGAGCGGCGACCGCACCCGGGACCTCGCCGGCAACCGGACCAAGCGCAAGTTCGCGACGGCGATGCACCAGAGGGCCGCCGCGAGCCTCGAGCCGGTGCTGGTCCAGCCCTACGCGCGCGACACCGGCGAGCAGACCTTGGACGTGTCGGCGCCGATCTTCGTCAAGGGCCGCCACTTCGGCGCGTTCCGCGTCGGGGTGGCGGTCGCGTCGATCGCCAGCCACACCCGCGCGCTGCTGCTCGAGCTCGGGCTGGTGTTCGGCGTGCTGATGATCGTGACGATCGGCTTCATCTTCATGATGCTGCGCCGCTCGATGCGGCCGCTCGAGCAGCTGTCGCAGATCGCGAACGAGATCAGCACCGGCGAGGGCCTCGACCGGCCGATCAAGGCGATGTCGGTCGACGAGATCGGCCAGATGGCCAAGTCGCTCAACCGCCTGCGCGCGAGCCTGCAGGCCGCGATGGGGCGCCTCGGTGAATAGGAGGATCGCGATGAAGACGCCGGTGATCATGCTCGCGCTCGCCGCCGGGCTGGGGGCCGCGCACGCCGCGCCCGACCGCAGCGAGAAGCAGCGCGACAAGGAGCAGGCCGAGGCCGCCCAGGCCGCCCAGGCCGCCGGCGACGCCGCGGCCGAGGCCCAGGCCGCCCAGGAGCGCGAGGTCCGCGGGGCCGCCGAGCAGCTCGCCAAGGACGCCGCGCAGGCCATGGAGCAATGGATCACCAGCCAGGCGACCACCGAGGATCGGCTGTTCGCGCGGCTGTACTTCCCGGTCGCCAAGACCTCGCCGCAGAAATACACGACGCAGTACGACGCGCTCGCCGAGCGCGATCTGGTCAGCCTCGAGGACAAGGCGCTGCTGCGCAACTCGAGCTTCCAGTACGCGATCGTCACCGACAGCAACGGCTACATCCCCGCGCACAACACGCGGTTCGCCCAGCCGCTGACCGGCAACCCGATCCAGGACTACGCCGGTAACCGCACCAAGCGCATGCTCGGCGATACCGCGAGCCTGATCGCCGCGCGCAGCGAGGCGCACTACACGATCCTGCGCACCAAGCTCGAGACCGGCGACGTGATCTACGATCTGTCGGTCCCGATCCGGGTGCGCGGCAAGCACTGGGGCTGCGCGCGCATCGGCTACAAGCGGCCGGAGTTGCCGAGCACACCCTGAACATGGGCATGTCCGATCTAGCCACAGAGGCAACCATGCTGGATGCACTACTCGAACAAACCCGGGGTGTCGTCGGGGTCGCGCTCGGCACCGATCAGGGCGAGCTGCGCGCGATCGCCGGGAGCGTGGTCGACGGCGACGCGAGCGCCGCGGTCGCGGCGTCGGTGACCGGCGAGCTGAACAAGGTCGGGGCCCTGCTCGGGCTCGGCGAGCTCGGCGTCGCGTCGATCAAGGCGGCGTCGACCGCGTTCGTGTTCGCCCAGCAGGCCGGCACCGCCGTGGTGATCGAGATGGATCCCAGGTCGCAGCTCGGCGAGCTCGAGGCCAAGCTGTGCTCGGTCGCGTGGGCCGGTGGCGCCCAGGTGTTCCAGCCGGCGGTCAACCGCGTGCCGACGGTGCCGCGCGACGGGCTGCCGGTGCCCGAGCACCACACCCCGGGCACCGAGATCGATCTCGGCGATCTCGGCGACGAGTTCGATCCGTTCGCCGGGCTCGACGCGCCGGTGATCGACGACCGGCCGAAAAGCGCGAGCGGGCTGTCGCCGCTGCCGCTGCCGCCGCCACCACCGATCAACACCGTGCCGCGCGTGACACGGATGCCCTCGTCGCCCGGCGTGCCGACCCGGCCCACACCACCGCCGCCGCCCGTCGCCTCGGCCCCGACCCGCCCCACGCCGCCGCCCGTGACCTCGGCGCCGACCCGCCCCACACCGCTGCCCGCGGCAGCGGCAGCGGCCCCGAGCCGGCCCACGCCGTCGCCCGCCAGCTCGTCGACGTCGATGAGGGCGGCGACCAACAACCCGGTGTTCACCGGTGACCTCGAAGAGTTCAACCTGCCCGACCTGCTCGAGTTCCTGCGCAACACCCACCGCACCGGCCTGCTCGAGTGCGTCGGCGAGGCCGGCATCGGCACGGTCGAGCTGTCGCGCGGCATGATCGTCGCCGCCGATTCGCCGAACGCGCTCGATCTGCGCGAGCACTTCCTGATCTGCCCGGAGATCGACGCCGATCGCCGCCGCGCGCTGGCGGCACTGCCCGCCGAGTACTTCAGCGACGACGCGATCGACACCATGCTGGTCGCGCGCGGCGAGATCACCGCCGAGGATGCAGAGGCCGCACGCACCGCGCGGGTCTACAGTGCGTTCCGCGAGATGATGGCGTGGACCTCGGGCCGGTTCTCGTTCGATCCCGGCGTGGCGATCTCGTCCAGCCCGAACCTGGCGCTCAGCGCGCAGAGCGTGCTCATGCACATCTTCCAGGAGCAGGACGAACAAGACCGGTGACCGCCCCCCGGTGACCGCCCCCCGGTGACCTGCCCCCGGTGACCGCCCCGTGACCGGGCTCAGAGCGAGTTCAGGAAGTCGATCAGGTCGTTCTGCGAGTTGAGCGATAGCGAGTTGAAGTTGTCGTTCGCGTTCTGGGCCTGGTTGTGGTGGCGGTTGATCGCGTCGGTGCGCGACACCGTGGCACCGTCGTGCATCAGGCGATCGCGGGTCCGCATGCCCCACAGCGGCGCAGTGCGGACCTTGTTGCGGGTGCCCTGGCCGCCGTTCTGCACGATGCCATCGCCGGTGCCGATGTCGTGGAGCAGGAAGTCGCTGTACGGATGGATCGTCTTGTCACCGAGCGCCGCCGGGATGGTGTACGCGCCGCCGTTGGTCACGGTGCCGGCCGGCGAGGTGTTCATGCTGGCGACGTGGCAGGTCGGGCAGCCGAGTTGCGTGAACAGCGTGGCGCCGTGCGTGGCCGTCGTGGAGGCCGCGAGCACGGTGTCGCGCGACGGCGCCTTGAGCGACCGCATGTAGAGCGTGAACGCCGTGATGTCGGCGCCCGAGTCCTCGGGGTCGGGCACGGTGTCGAACGCGGCGACCGAGGTGCCGGTCGAGGTGTTCTCGGTCGGCTGCAGCGGGCTGGTGATGCCCATCTCGTTGAGGTAGGCGTCGGCCGCGAACGACAAGAGGCTCGCGTGCTGGTCCTTCCAGCCGAACCGGCCGCCGCGGGTGTTGCCCGGCGCCTCGGTGATCGGGACCTGGATCAGGGTGCCGCGCTGTCCGGACGGCTGCGCGGTCGCGATGTTCTGCAGCGTGACGTTGTCGACCGCCTCGACGAAGCCGTCGCCCATGATGCTGAGGCTCAGGCGGAACGTGCGGACCTCCTGGCCGGCCGCGATCCGCTCCTGGATCGACGGATCGATCGCGCGGTCGTTGAGCAGCGAGCCACCCGGGTGGTCGATGAAGTTGGTGCCGTCGAAGTGGCCGGCACGGAACTCGCTGATCTGACTGCCGGCGCCGGTCACCGGGTTCTGGTGACACTCGCGGCACGACTGCGCGTTGTACACCGGGCCCAGGCCGTCGCTGATCGCCTCGATCTCCTCGAACGTCTCCCGCGCCGCGTCCATGGCGGCCTGGGTCGAGAACCCGTTGGTCAGGGTATCGAACCCGGTCGGCGCCTCGGTGACCACGTTCTGGGTCACGCCGGCCGACTCCGCGTTGACCGTGATCCCCTGCGCGGCCATGGCGACCGGATCGGATTCGGGCTGCGCCTCGTCCTGGGGCGACGAGCAGGCCGCGGCGGTCAAGCAGACCAACGACGCGGAGAGTAACCACGAGACCGATCCGAGCTGACGATGCGCTGTCATGACTGTGTTCTCCTGGGTTCGGGCGGCGACCTGCGGGTGCAGCTCACCTGCAGCGCACACGGACGGCAGTCCGTGTGGCGAGTTCCTGGGTGCGCGATCGGCGTGCAGGACGCGACCGCGCGGACGCCGTGAACCTTAGGAGTCGCGCGCTAGACTGTCAATCACCCCACGATTCATAATTAAGGATTCGTGACGTGTTACCCAATCGGGTTGTGAGACTACAAGGTACGACTACCCACCTCGCTCGACGGCCAGACGTCAGTTTTTCGGGACGCTGTGATCTGCGTCGCGCCGACCGACTCAGTTTTCGCCAGACCCACTCAGTTTTCTATGACGGCCGCGGAACGATCCACTACCTCACATCACGACCGTGACCGCGCGCTTTGGCCTCACGCATCGACGACGATATCGCTGACCGCGTGGGCCTGACACGCGAGGATCAAGCGCTTCGCGCGATCCGACGAGGTCAACGCGTCCTGGACGTCCATCGTCACGGTGCCCGAGATCAGCCGCGTCTTGCACTGGCCGCAGATCCCCGAGCGACATTCAAATGGAATCACCACACCGGCGTCTTCTGCGGCTTCCAGCACAGTTTGCTCGGCCGGCACATCTGCTGAGGTACCGGTACGCTGGAATTGTACACTGGCAATCTGGCCCAGCACCGCGCCGGCCCCAGGTGCGATATCCGGCTCCACACCCGAGGCATCAGGCGCGTTCGCCGCGTTCGCCGCGTCCGCCGCGTCATCGGGCGCCGGCGGCGACACGAACGCCTCCTGCAGAACGTCCGCGTCAGGGATCCCCATGTCCTCGACCAGCAACCGGCGGACCGCCGTCATCATCGGATCGGGGCCGCATACCAGGACCGGCCCCCGCGGGCCGGAGCCAAGGTCCGGAACCAGGCGGTCGATCATCGCGCGGGTGATCTGGCCGCGCTCGCCGCCCCACGCCGCGTCGGGGTCGCCGGTCAGGGTCACGCGGACGTGCAGGTTGGGAAACCGCGCCTGGAGGTAGTCGAGCTCGTTGCGAAACACGACGTCGGTCTGCTTGCGCACCGAGAACAGCAGGTAGATCTCGCCCGGCCAGCACCGGTCGGTCAGGCTGCGCACCGTCGACATCATCGGTGTGATGCCCACGCCGCCGGCGATCAGCACGCAGCGCGCGGCGGCCTTGGGATCGAACACGAACCGGCCCGCCGGCGCGGAGACCTTCAGCACGCTGCCGGGGTGCAGGGTGGCGTGCAGGTGGCGCGACGCATGACCGGTCGCCGCGCGCTTGACCGAGATCTCGCAGAACTCGCCGCGGGTCGGCGACGACGCGATCGTGTACGACCGGTTGACCCGCACGCCGTCGATCGTGAGCGCGAGGTTCAGGTACTGGCCGGCGGCGTGGTCGAACGGCAGCCGGCCGCCGCCCCGCGCGACCAGCCGGAACGTCTTGACGTCGGGCGTCTCGTCGAACACCTGCGCGACCTCGAGCTCGCCCGACCAGAACGCGCGCTTGCGCGCCGCCGCCGGCTGGGTCTTCAGGCGCGCGAGCTTGGCATGCGCGGCGCGGAGCTCGCCGCGCAGGTCGACGTAGTGCCGGACCACGCGGTAGACGAGCAGCGCGCCGATCACCACGGCGAACACGAACGGCTGCCGGATATCGGACTTGACCAGCAGGTAATAGTGCACCGCGCCGCAGATCGCGATCGGATAGGCGAGCCGGTGCAGCCGCTTCCAGCGCCGGGCGCCGAGCCGGCTGACCATGGCGTCGGTCGAGGTGATCGCCAGCGGGATCAGGCCGACCAGCGCCGCGGTGCCAAACCACAGGTAGACCCGCTCGACGATCTCGGTGACCGTGCTCGACAGGCTGCCGGCGCGATCGAACGCGAAGAAGATCGCGAAGTGGGTCGCGAGGTACACGAACGCGAGCACGCCGAGGTTGCGGCGGATCGCGATCAGCGGCGCCCAGCCGGTCAACCGGCGCAGCGGCGTGACCACGAGCGACAGCACGAGCAGCACCAGGCCGATGAGCCCCGTGGTCCGGATCGCGAAGTTGACCTCGTTGACCCCGAGCTGGCCGTGGTACGCGTCCCACGCCAGCAGCGCGAGCGGCACGCAGCCATTGAGGATCACGAGCCACTTGGCGAACCGCGCGTCGATCAGCTTGCCGTGGGGCGCGCCCCGGGAAGACGGGACGGCAAGGTCCCCGGGCGTGGATCTCAATTCCGCGCGGGCCGGCGCGCGGTGGGGTGAATTCCCCGGCTCCGCCGGGGAAGAGGGGACGGGAACGTCCCCTGGACGATCAACGGGAACGTCCCCTGTATTAGAAGGTGACATTCAGGTCCATCCCAGCGTAGAGGCTCGCGACCTGATCGCCGTAGCCGTTGAACATCATCGTATCGCGCCGGTGGACCTCGCCGATCCGCTGCTCGGTCGCCTGGCTCCACCGCGGGTGGGCGTGGTGCGGATTGACGTTGGCGTAGAACCCGTACTCGCTCGGCGCGTAGCGTTGCCACGTCGACGGCGGCTCGCGGTCGGTCAGCGTGATCTTGACGATCGACTTGATGCCCTTGAAGCCGTACTTCCACGGCGTCACCAGGCGGACCGGCGCGCCGTCCTGCGGCGGCAGCTCCTCGCCGTACAGCCCGGTCGCGAGCAGCGCGAGCGGGTGCATCGCCTCGTCGAGCCGCAGGCCCTCGACGTACGGCCAGTCGAGCACCTTGGTGCGCTGGCCCGGCATGCGCGCGGGATCGTGCAGGGTCTCGAACGCGACGTACTTCGCCGAGCTCATCGGCTCGACCCGCGCGAGCAGCTTGGCGAGCGGCAGCCCGGCCCACGGGATCACCATCGACCACGCCTCGACGCAGCGCATGCGATACACGCGCTCCTCGGGCGGGCTGATCGCGCGCAGCGCGTCGAGGTCGAACACGCGCGGCTGGTGGACCAGGCCGCCGACCGCGAGCTGCCAGCCGTCGGTGCGGAACGCGGCGGCGGCCTTGGCGACGCCGTCCTTGTTGGTCGTGAACTCGTAGAAGTTGTTGTAGTTGGTGATCGAGGCGAGCGAGGTCTGGGGCTCGTCGACCCAGAACCCGCGGTCGGTCGCGTGCTCGGCGCGGACCAGGCCGCGCAGCGGCGGGCGCTCGGTGACGTCGCGCGCCACGCCGTTGAGCTGGCGATACAGCCAGCCGGTGGCGACCGCGGTCGCCGCGACCAGCCCACCACGCATCACCGTGCGCCGATCGAGGTAGAGCGCGCGGGGCGTGATCTCGCGCTCGAGGCGCTTGTCGTCTTCGGTCATGCCGTCCCTGGGCTGAGTACGCCGTGGCGTTCGCCGTGGTTACACCATCATGACAGGCCGCACGCCCGCCGGGAGGGTTTGCGTCGGTTCAGCGTTTCTCGCGGATCTTCGTCACGGTCACGGTCGCGGGCCGGCGCCGAGCGCGATCGCCTGGGCCAGCGCATCGCGCTGCAGCGGGTTGAGCCCGATCCGCGGCCGGCACGCCCGCATCTTGCGCTCGACGTCCTCGAGCGTGGCGTCGCCGCGGCGGATCATCACGGCGGCCGCCACCGTGGCCGAGCGGCCGTGGCCGAACGCGCAGTGGATGAACGCGGTGCCGCCGGTCGCGGCGAGGGTCGCGAGGATCGTGTCGACCGCGCGGGCGAGCACGGCGGGCCGCGGCGACGTGGCGTCGAGCGTGGGGATCGCGAGGTACGTGCGGCCGGCAACCACGCCCGGCAGCTCGGCGAGCTCGGCGCACAGATCGACGACGATCGCGACCCCCGGTGGCAGCTCGTGAACGCGCGGCCGGCGGCCGACCCAGATCCCCGGCGCGACCTCGTTGGCGACCGGCTCGCGGGTCAGCGAGCGCGCGGCCTCGTGCATCAGCCGCATGTACCCGAACATCGGGGCCCACACGATCCACGACCACCACGCGTGGGTGCCGTCAAGCTGCTTGCCGAACGCGCCCGGCGCGCGCGCGACGTAGACGATCGCGACCGCGAACAGCACGATCGCCGGCCACAGCAGGATCCACAGCCGCGTCCAGATCGCGAGCGCGGTCAGCGCCGCGGCGATCAGCGGAATGACGAGGCTCGCCACCGCGGGAAGCTAGCCGAGCCGCGCGGTCGCCACAACCGGCGCCAGCAGCGATGCGATCACCAGTGGCCGACGACGGCGAGCCCGGTCAGCTGCGGCCCGGCGACCGGCGCGATCGCGGTGGTCTCGGCGCGGCGCCCATCGCGAGCACGAATGTAGAGATAGACCGACACCGCGGCAGCCACCCCCGCAGCGCCGACGAACACATCACCCGTGTAGATCCTCGTGTTGGCAGTGTCCCGTTGCTGATTCGCCCGACCCACATCGGCCACCTGCTGGGGGCTGTTGGGAGCGTCGTTCTTCGCGGCGATGTTGTTAGTAGCTACTGCATGTCCATATTCATCGTGTGCCGCATAGTAGAACCAAGCCGATACGCCGCCGAGGACAACCGCGCCCGCGCCGACGATGATCGCCGGGGTGTACGACGAATGCGATGGCCCCGGCGTCTCGGGGACCGGCGTGTTGTCGCGCTCGGTGAGCGCCTTGGTGTCGGGCGGCTCCGCGGTCGCCGCGGCGGCGGCCGGCGGTGGCACCGCGTGCGGCTCCGCGGCGTGCGGCGGCGCGACCGGCTCCGGCGGCTTGATCGCAACGGCCACCGGCTTGACCGGGCCGGACGGCGGCGCGGTGGCGACGGACGGGTTGGCCTCGGCGAGCTTGGGGACCTCGATCGTCTCGGTGTCGTCCTCGGGCTTGACCGTGCGGGTCACGGACCACGTGGTGCGACCGAGCGCGCGCGCCGTGATCG
>DATBBB010000349.1:0-5425 GCA_036271215.1 Kofleriaceae bacterium
AGGAATTCCTTGGTGGTGCCGAACAGCGTCGGGCGGCCGACCTCTTCGCGCTTGCCGAGCGCGCGGATCAGCATGCGGTCGATCAGGAGCTTCAGCGTTGCCGTCGAGTCGACGCCGCGGATGTCGTCGATCTCGGGCCGCGTGATCGGCTGGCGGTACGCGATGATCGCCAGGGTTTCGAGCTGCGCGCGCGACAGCCGGACCGGCCGGCCGGCGATCAGCTGCTGCACCCAGGCCGAGAACTGGGTCCGCGTGCGGAACTGGTAGCCGCCCGAGACCTGCTGCAGGACCACGCCGCGCTCGCGGTAGTCCTCGGCGAGCTCGGTGAGCGCCAGCCCGAGTCGCTTCACGTCGCCGACCCGGGTCAGCTGGCGTAGCCGCTGCACCGTGAGCGGCTTGTCAGACGCAAAGATCAGCGCCTCGACGAGGTGCTTGAGCTGGACCGAATCCATCGAGGCGGCGCTGGTCGGGAACACGACCGCGACGTCGTCTTCACCGTCGCCAGCTTCACCGTCGCCAGCTTCACCGTCGCCATCGCCCAGCTCCCCTGACTCGCCGGCCGCGGCCTCGACTCGGTCGGCCGCTGGATCGCTCGGCTCGATGAGCTCGGCCAGCTCGGCGTTGTTGAGCTCGCTGGTGTGGACTTCGCCGGTCGGGGCACCGGCATCGCCAGCTGCCTCGTCGGAGCCGACGCGCACCGGCTCGCCGGTATCGCCATCGTCCGCAGCCTCGGGGGCCGCTTCGATCGCCGCTTCGATCGCCGCTTCCGACTCCGCCGCGGCACGCCGCCCCCGGCGCTTACCGCGCTTGCCACGCGGCGCGGGCTCCGGATCCGCCGCCGGCGCGTGGTCGTCGCCAGGAGCATCAGGACCATCGACCTCGGGCTTGGCCACGACGTCATCCGACGTCACGACGTCCTCGGTCGTGGCGATATCGTCCGTGGTCGCGACATCATCGACCGTGGCGATCGCATCGGCTGCGACGCGCTCGACCGGCCCGCTGCCTTCCGCGAGGACGTCAGCCGGGATGGCCTCGACGGCGCCCTTCTTGTGTTTTCCGCGCTTTCGACTCACGGGATACCTGTCGCGCTTCTAGCACGCTGGTACGACAGTCCTAGCCAGGCTCGTCGAGCCGTACGAAAAAGCAGCGCTCGGTCGCCGGCGTGCCGGTCTGCGCGCACTTGCCGACCCCGCGCAGCGGCTGGTCCTCGACCAGCTCGACCGTGGCCCCGGCGTACAGCGTGCGCAGCTCGGCCTCGAGCACGGAGAACGGCGGGCCGGTCATCCGGGATTGATCGTACTCGGCGGTGATCACGAGGCCGCGCGCACCGGGCGCCAGCAGGCCGCGCACCAGGGCGACATAGCGCGGCCGCAGCTCGGCGGGCAGCGCGATCAGCGCCGCGCGGTCGTAGAGCGCGTCGACCGCACCGATCACGGCCGGCGTGGCGGCGAACAGGTCGCCGGCGAACACGGTCAGCGCACCGGCGCGGTACTCGATCAGCGGATCGCGCGCGGTGACCTCGGGGCGCAGCGCGTGCTCCTCGAAGAACTGGTGCACCGCCTGGTCCGCGAGCTCGACGCCGACGACGTCGTGGCCGTGCGCGGCGAGGAACGCGAGGTCGACCGACTTGCCGCACAGCGGGACCAGCACCCGGCGCGCGCCGGCGAGCCGCGCGTGGTGGCGATCGAGCAGCTCGTTGGGCCGGCCCTCGTGGAAGCCGATGCTCCCTTCGCGCCAGCGGGCGAGCCAGTCTTCGGACATCGCACGCACCGTAGCGCACCGGCCTGACACGCGAGCCGCTCGACCGTCGCTCGGGCATCGCTCGGGCATCGCTCGGGCATCGCTCGGGCCGCTCGGCAGCCGCTCGGTCGCCGCTCAGTCCATGACCGGCATCGGCCCGAGGATCGTACGCGCCTCCTCGACCGACGACCCACGCCAGTAGCGCAGCTGGTTGTCCTGGGTCATCAGCGAGCGCGACTCCATGCGATCGCAGCACACGGTGCCGTACAGGTGATCGATCTCGTGCTGGAGGATCCGCGCGTACCACCCCGACGCGACCTTGACGAACGGCTCGCCGTGCTCGTCGAGCGCCTCGACCCGGACGGTGCGCCAGCGCGGCACGATCATCGCGAACCCCGAGAAGCTGAGGCAACCCTCGTACGCGTGGACCAGCTCGTCGCCCTCCGGGGCGATCCGGGGGTTGACCAGGACGTGGAACGGCACCGCGGCGCGCTCGCGCTCGGCCAGCTGCTCCGGCGTCAGCCCGGCGTGCAGCCGCGGCGGATCCTCGATCACCGCGATCTGGAGCGACTCGCCGATCTGCGGTGCGGCGAGCCCGACGCCCGGCGCGTCGCGCATGGTGTCGCGCATCCGGGAGATCAGGTCCTGGAACGCCGGGGTCGCGAGCTCCTCGCGGGTCACCTCGCGCGCGCGCTGGCGCAGCACCGGGTCACCGAGTTGCACGATCTTGTACGTCGCCATTCCGGCGATCGTACTGCGTGCGTGGACCCGCAGCCCGCGCGCGCCGCGGGTTTCGCGACCGGGCCTCAGCGATAGTCGTCGGAGCGCGCCACGCCGTGCTCCATCCGGGCGCGCAGGTCGTCGCCGGCGCGCTCGATGACGATGTCCTCGTTGGGATCGGCCTGGGCGATCGCGATCAGCCGCAGCTTGGCCATCTCGAGCAGCGCGAGGAACGTCACCACGGCCTCGTGCTTGACCTCGGCGAGCGTGCGGACCGCGCCGTCGCGCAGGAAGCTGAACATCGACGAGAACGTGAACCGGCCCTCGGCCTCGAGCCGGTCGGTCAGCTCGGAGATCTTCTGGCTGACGCTCAGCCGGTCGACGATCACGTTGTGCGTGACCTTCAGCTTGGCCTGCTGCATCACGCGATCGAACGCCTCGATCAACTTGTGGACCGGAAACTGGGCGAGCGGCGCGATCGCGTCCGGGTCGACGCCGTCGCCCACCGCGTCCTCGATCGGCGTGCCGCGCGACCAGACGTTGCGGCCGACCACCGGCTGCTGGCCGAGCTGCTGCGCGGCCTCCTTGTACTTCTGATACTCGAGCAACCGGCGGATCAGATCGACCCGCGGATCGACCTCGACCTCGGTGCCGTCGGCCGCCTCGGTGCCCTCGTCTTCCTCGATCGCCTCCGGCGTGGGCAGGAGCTCGCGCGACTTGATGTGGCACAGGGTCGCCGCCATCAGGAGGTACTCGCCGGCGACGTCGATGTCGAGCGCGGCCATCGCGTCGAGGTACTCGAGGTACTTCTCGGTCACGAACGAGATCGGGATGTCGAGGATCGACAGCTCGTGCTTCTTGACCAGGTGCAGGAGCAAGTCGAGCGGCCCCTCGAACACGTCGAGGGCGACCTGATAGCCGGCGGATTCCATGCGGGTTACGTGAGGCCGAGTAGAGCGAAGAGATGGATCGTCAGCTGCTGCGCCGGCCAGGTGAAGATCCGGCCGATCGAGGGGATCATGATGATGCCGAGCAGCACGAACGGCGCGTAGCGCGCGAACTGATCGAACTGCTCGCGCTGGCGGTACGGCACGAAGCTCTGGGCGACGTGGCCGCCGTCGAGCGGCGGCAGCGGCAGCAGGTTGAAGAAGAACAGCACGAAGTTGATCTGCACGGCGAACCGCAGGATCGCATCGACGGGGCCGTGCCAGCCGTACACGTTCTGCGACAGCAGGATCGCATCGACGACGGCGAGCGTGACCGCGAGCAACAGGTTCATCGTCGGGCCCGCGACCGCGACCATGATCTTGGCCGCCGACATCGAGACCTTGCGGGTGATCCGGTGCGGCTGCCACTGGACCGGCTTGCCCCAGCCGAATCCCCCGCCACCGTACAGGCCGCCGATCAGCGGGAGCAGGAACGTGCCGATCAGATCGGCGTGGGCCAGCGGGTTCAGCGTGACCCGGCCCTGGCGACTCGGCGTGTCATCGCCGAGCTTGTGCGCCACGATGGCATGGCCAAACTCGTGCAGCGCCACCGAGATCAGCAGCACGAACACATAGATCAGAACTTGGCGTATTTGGTCGGAGGATAGGTCCATGCCACGCGGCTCGGTCGCTGGACTATGGACGGACGTGGCGGCGACTGCAACCCCCGTAAAAACTTGCCCTCTGCTGCCGGTCGCCGACGATAGCGCATGGCCCGCCGGCTGAGCCTGGACGAAGCGGTCGACCTGTTCCTCGATCACATCAAGGTCGAGCGCGGGCTGGCGCGGCTGACGCTCGATGCCTACGGCCGCGACCTCGCGCGGTTCACCGCGTTCCTGACCGGGCGCGGGCGCGCCGAGGTCGACGACATCACCGCGCTCGACGTCACCGACTTCCTGATCGACCTCGCCCGGGCCGGGCTCGCCGCCCGCAGCCGGGCGCGGACGCTGGTCGCGGTGCGCGGCATGTGCAAGCACCTGGTCGGCGAGCGCTGGCTCGCGGCTGACCCCGCCGCGCTGGTCGATGCGCCGCGCACCGGCCGCCGCCTGCCCGGCGTGCTCGGCGAGACCGCGATCGGCCAGCTGATCGCCCAGCCGCCCGACACGCCGCGCGGCCGGCGCGACGCCGCGATGATCGAGCTGGTCTATAGCTCGGGGCTGCGGGTGTCGGAGCTGGTCAGCTTGCCGCTCGCCGATGTCAACCTGCACGCCGGGTTCGTGCGGGTCACCGGCAAGGGCCAGAAGACCCGCGTGGTGCCGCTCAACACCGCGGCGCAGATGCGGATCACGCGCTACCTCGAGGAAGATCGCGCCGGCTGGCTCCGCGATCCGGCCCAGCGCGCGCTGTTCCTCACCGAGCGCGGCGGGCCGATGACGCGCCAGGGGTTCTGGAAGGCGCTGCGCAACTATGCCCGGCGCGCCGGGATCCGGCTGCCGGCGGGCGACGTGTCGCCGCACAAGCTGCGCCACTCGTTCGCGACCCACCTCGTCGAGCACGGCGCCGATCTGCGCGCGGTGCAGGCGATGCTCGGCCACGCCGACATCTCGACGACCCAGGTCTATACCCAGGTCAGCCACGCCCGGATGATCGAGCACGCGCGCAAGCATCCGCGGGCGCGCTACAAGCGCGACGCCTGACGCGCCGAGCGCGAGCTTGCGAGCGCGTCTTTCCGTCCAGCCGAGCGCTTCGCGAGGCGATCGATGCCAAGGAGACCGTATGGCATACGGCCTCCTTGTAGGATGGCGCGATGGTGACCTGCCGGGGCGCGCTCGCGCTGGTGCTGTGCGCGGCGCTGGGCTGTGGCGGCCCCGCCGGGCCGGTGCACCCGACGCCGCTGACCGGCAGCACCCGGCACTACGCGCCGCTCGGCATGCGCGACGACGCGCGGCAGCCGGGCCAGGCGGTGCTGCTCGGCACCGACGACGCGAACGGCTCGACGGTGCTGCCGCTGCCGGCGGTGGCGGCGCCGGTGGTCGTCG
>DATBBB010000350.1:0-8387 GCA_036271215.1 Kofleriaceae bacterium
GGCACCGAAACCTAGGTCTTCGAAGCGTATTCGACGATCGTCGCGACCGCGTAGCCGGTGCCGCCCTTGGGCTGGCTCGGCCGCGTACTCGAGGTCGAGGCTGGACCCGCGATGTCGACGTGGACCCACGGCGTGTCCTTGGCGAACGTCTTCAGGAACAGCCCCGCGGTGATCGCACCGCCGAACCGGTCGCCGGTGTTGCGCAGGTCGGCGATCGAGCTCTTGAGCTGCTCGCGCAGCCGCGAGGTCAGCGGCAGCCGCCACATGTCCTCGCCGGTGCGCTCGGCGGTCGCGAGCCAGCCGCGGACCAGGCTGTCGTGATCCGACATCACGCCCGCGGTGTACGGCCCGAGCGCGACCATGCACGCGCCGGTCAGCGTGGCGAAGTCGAACATCTCGTCGGGCTGGATCTTGGTGCGCGCGTAGGTGATCGCGTCGCCGAGCGTCAGCCGGCCCTCGGCGTCGGTGTTGTTGATCTCGACCGTGGTGCCATCCATCGAGTGCAGGACGTCGCCGAGCTTGTAGGCGCGACCCGAGACCATGTTCTCGCAGCACGCGGCGACCGCGTGGATCTCGTGATCCGAGCCGAGCGTGGCGATCGCGTCCATCGCCGAGATCACCGCCGCGGCGCCGGACATGTCGACCTTCATGTCCTCCATCGCGGTCGACGCCTTGAGCGAGTAGCCGCCCGAGTCGAACGTGATGCCCTTGCCGATGAAGCAGATCTTCTTCTTCGGCTTCTTGGCGGGCTTGTAGGTCATGTGGATGAAGCGCGGCTCCTGATCGGAGCCCTTGCCGACGGCGAGGAACATGCCCATGCCGAGCTCCTCGCACTTCTTGGCGTCGAGCACGGTCACGGTCACGGTCGCCTTGTGCTTCTTGGCGATCGCCTGCGCGTCGGCGGCGAGCGCGGCCGGCGTGACGACCGCGGCGGGCTCGTTGATCAGGTCACGCGCGTGGTTGACGGCGCGCGCGACCTCGG
Source organism: Kofleriaceae bacterium (assembly GCA_036271215.1). Taxonomy (GTDB): domain Bacteria; phylum Myxococcota_A; class Polyangia; order Haliangiales; family Haliangiaceae; genus JABFXX01. Next base: position 983 of record DATBBB010000350.1, read on the forward strand.
TGCCGCGGGTGATCGAGGCCGCGAACCCGCGGGCCTGCGCGGCGTTCAGCTTCTTGCCCTTGACGTCGGTGAACAGCCCGAAGCTCACGAGCGACGTCGGCCGCTTGTGCTCGTCGCCGGTGAAGTAGCGGCCGAACTTGTAGGTCCCGAGGTGAACGCCCTCGGCGAGCAGCTGGACCAGCTGGGCCTCGCGGCTCGCGGCGACCGCGGGCAGCACGAAGCCGAGCGACGCGGCGCCGGCCTTGTTCGCGGCCTGGGCGGTGGACGCCGCGAGGTCGCGAATGCTCGCGTTCGAGAACTCGCCGCGCGCACCACCGCCGAGCACGACCACGCGCTTGGCGCGGATCCGCCCGTGGGTGTGGACGACGATCGTCTGTCCGAGCTTGCCGTCGAACGACTCGGACTTCGCGATCTCCGCGAGCACACCTCCGAGTGCGGAATCGACTGATTTGAAAATGGAGTCCTTGCTCGGATCACCGAACGTAGTAAACGCAAGAAGATCCACTTGTGCTTCGAGTGGGGCACCTTGCAACGAGGTGATCTCGATACCGCCCTTGACGTCCATAAATCTCCGTAATCCCTGCGAAAGTGGCCGAGGTTATACGGCGGCTCCCGGCGGATGTAAAGGAATCAGATCGCCTACATTGACAGTAGATTCACGGGATCCGTAGAGTCAAAACCCGAAACAGAACTCCGAGGAGTTTGAATGCGATCCAAGGTGATGACCGCGCGCCCGGCGGCGCGTAAGGGAAGTGGAAGTCGCACGAAGAAGACGGTGGCCGTCGCCGCCACACGCCGGGCCGAGCCGATCGTCCAGATGGTCGAGCGAGTCAGGGCGCCCGCCCCCCGGGTGGTTCAGGACGTGCCCAAGAAGATGGGCGAGCTCCCGATTCCGCTCGCGACGTTTATCTTCTGATTCCCGGTGATTCCCGGTGACTCCCGGTGACGACCAGAGCTTCGGATCTGGTGACGACCGGAGCTTCTGATGTCTGGTGCGACCGGAGCTTCTGATGTCTGGTGACGACCAGAGCTTCGCTCGTCGTTCGTATGCGATGGTCAGTTGCTTGGCCGGTTTGGATAAACCAGGCTGGCATCCAACAGGGTGAGCCGTAGCGCACGAGAGCTACGGCTGATCGACACAAGACAAGAAGAGTCGAACAAACGTTCGACGTCTCTTGCCGGCGCAGACGCCGGCGGTGCCCTGTTCGGCGGCAGATCGCCGCTCGCGACTCAAGATTTGTCGACCAAAGCGCCGACCGACGCAGGAACGTCACCCAAACAATCGAAAACATGAGGACGCCACCGGGCCCGGGTGGCTTCAATCGACAGATCTTCAGTCTTCTTCTTCCTCGTCCGGGTCATCGAAGCCTGCTTCGAGCCCGGCGGTGTCCTCGCCGGAGCCGCCGCCGGCTTCGTCACCGGCGACCGCCAAGCCCTCATTTCCTAGCAAGGTCTGGAAGTTACGGGCGTCGCGCCAGCGCGCCGGCGAGGCAAACGCGATCGTCAGCGCGATGTGCTGGTAGTGCTCGACCAGCGCGGCCAGATCCTCCAGCTTCTCGGATCGAATCGGCCCCGTGCGCCCTAGCCCGGTAATCTGGAAGTACAGCGACTCGGCTTCGAGATCTTCGTAGACCTCGGCCGGGGTGTTCGGGTCGTAGACCAGCGGATCGAGCGCGCACGTCACGCCGAGCTCACCGGCAAACGCGACTGCCATGCGCGGCTCCCATAGACCATCGGGGATCCAGACCCGCGACGGTCCGGCAGAGGCACTCCCGGTGGCCCCGAGTGCCTCGGGGGTGGCGACCTCGGCGAAGAACCGCTTCAGCTGATCGCGATTGGCGCTCGACGGCGCGAACAACGGCGGCGAGCGAAACAGCACATGGCAGGCTGTGAGCGCAGTCACGGCCTCTCGAAACGCCACGAGCGCCGAGCGACCATGCGCGCTGTCGCGGAAGTCGCCGACGGTGGCATCGTGGTGCCACAGCCGCTCCGACCGCGGCGGCTTGCGCTGGGTCAGCACCCAGGGCGCGACCAGGCCGATGGCGTGCCCCTGTGCCACGGCCTTCCACTTCGCGAGTGAGGCAGGCTTGAGCGGGCTGGCGAACAGCGCCGACAGCTCGAGGTAGCGCAGCTGGCGAAAGTACGGCTCGCGCTCGACGCGCTCGGGGAGGTCGACGGTACCGATCCGGACGGGGGGCATGGTTGAAACCGCGGGGCCTGGCTCGTAGAGTGCGCCCGCGCCGGCACGCTACGTGCTCGCCGGTTATGGTGCAACGGAGGGCCGCCATGAAGTTCTTCATCGACACAGCCGACGTCAAAGAAATCCGCGAAGCCTCGGCCATGGGGCTCGTCGACGGGGTGACGACCAACCCGTCGCTGGTCGCCAAGACCGGTAAGAAGTTCAAGGAGGTCTTGCTCGAGATCTGCGACCTCGTGAAGGGCCCGGTCTCGGCCGAGGTCGTCGGCACCAAGTACGACGACATGATGCGCGAGGCCCGCGACTACGCGGCGCTGCGCCCGAACATCGTGGTCAAGATCCCGATGCTCGCCGAGGGCATGAAGGCGGTGCGGACGTGCGCCGAGGAGGGCATCAAGACCAACGTGACCCTGTGCTTCTCGGCGACCCAGGCGCTGCTCGCCGCCAAGGCCGGGGCGTCGTACATCTCGCCGTTCGTCGGCCGGCTCGACGACGTGTCGACCGACGGCATGCAGCTGATCGGCGAGATCCTGCAGATCTACGATCATTACGCATTCGAGACCGAGGTGCTCGTGGCCTCGGTGCGGCACCCGATGCACGTCCAGCAAGCGGCGCTGCTCGGCGCCCACGTCGCGACCTGTCCGCTCAGCGTGCTGCTGCAGCTGGCCAAGCACCCGCTGACCGATCTCGGGCTCGCGAAGTTCCTCGCCGACTGGGACAAAGTCCCCAAGTGATCGGCGGGCGCAGGATGGCGCCGGCCGGCGGCGTGGCGCTGTGCGCGGTCGCGCTGCTCGGCTGCGCCGACGACGGCGGACCGCGGCTCACCACCGCGGCGCCGGCCCGGGCCGCCCACAACGCGCTGGTCATGCTGACCGGTACGCGGCTGTGCGGCACGTCGGGCGACTGCGCGTCGGCCGGCGGCGAGATCCTGGTCGGGCTCGGCGAGCCGGGGGTGCGCGCCGTGGTCACCAGCTACGCCGACACCACCGCGGTGATCATCATCCCGCCCGAGGCGGCGGTCGGCGACAGCGCGCTGATCGCGACGGTCAACGACACGTCGTCGAACGCGCTCGACTTCACCGTGTTGCCGTGAGCGCGCCGAGCAGCGATGACGGAGCAGCGATGACGGAGGCAGCGACGGACGCGGGAACGGATTCGGGAACGGCCGGTTCCGCGATCCGCCGGGCGTTCTCGGTCGCGGTCTATGCGCGTCGCGGCGACCGCGTGCTCGTGATCGAGCACCGCAGGCTGCGCACCTGGCTGCCGATCGGCGGCGAGCTCGAGCCCGGCGAGACCCCGCTCGAGGCCGCGGTCCGCGAGCTCGGCGAGGAGACCGGGCTCGGCGGACGGTTTCGGCCCCTGGCCGGTGCGCTCGACGGCGTGCCCGCGGGCCTGCTCGGCTACGAGGAGCACACCGCCGGCAGCAAGGGTCTGCACCTGAACTTCGTGTTCGTCACCGAGGTCGCGGCCGACGCCGAGGTCGCGCCGAACCACGAGTTCGGGGCGTGGCGCTGGGTCGATCGCGGGGAGCTCGACGCGCTGGACTCGCCGCTCAACGTGCGCCAGTTCGGCTACCTCGCGCTCGACGCGCGGTTCGCGTAGGGTCGGCGCGGCGATGCGCATCCGCCAGCACGTCAACCCGCACCAGGTGCACTTCGCGCGGTTCCGCGGCGAGCGGCCGGCGCCCGGGGACCGCCGGATCGAGCTCGAGGTCGGCTGCGCCGACGCGCAGTTCCTGTTCGAGCGCGCCGCGCAGGATCCGGCGGGCTACTACGTCGGCCTCGAGATCCGCGAGGAGCTGGTCGCGCTGGTCAACAAGCGCGCGCGAGCCCAGGGCGTGCCGGTCCACGCGGTGTTCTGCCAGGCCCAGCTCCACCTGCCGGCGCTGTTCGCGCCCGGCGCGGTCGATCGCGTGTACGTCAACTTCCCCGATCCGTGGTTCAAGCGCCGCCACCACGATCGCCGGATGGTCGACGCCGCGCTCGCCGCCGGCATCGCCCAGGTCGTGCGGCCGGGCGGCGACGTGTTCGTACAGAGCGACGTCTGGGACATCGCGCTCGACGCGATGGCGACGTTCGAGCGCGACGAGCGGTTCGCCAACCTCGCCGGCGAGTGGACGTTCTGGCGCGGCGGCAACCCGTACGGCGTGCGGTCGTGGCGCGAGCAGAACGCCGAGGACACCGGGCTGCCGATCTGGCGGATCCGCTACGTCCGGCGCTCGGCCTGAGTCAGCGCGTCCGCGCGCTGGCGATCAGGAGCGCGGCGATCAGCTCGGGTTCGAGTCGAGCACCTGGGCCTGCGCGATCCGATCGAGCCGGAACTGGCGGTCGTTGCCGGTCTCGAGATCGACGCAGTTGAGCAGGGTGACCGAGCGATCGAACACCAGGTTGCGGATCCGGACCAGCCTGGGGCTCGCGTGGCCGCTGGTCTTGGCGTACGTGATGCGCAGCGCGCGCGACTCGAACCACGCGGTCTCGACCGCGGCCTGGATCGTCGCGGGTACCGGCATCGCCGGCACGCCGACCAGCTGGAGCTCGGAGACCAGCTGGAGCAGCTCGCGCTGCGCCGAGGTCGACAGCGCCGCCTTGACCTTGTCGGCGGCGCGCTCGATCGCCGCCGGGAACGGGATCAGCCGCTGCTCGGTGGCGAGCCGCGACAGCGCGATCAGCAGCGCGGCCTCGCGCGCGGTGAAGTTGATCGGCGGCAGCTGGTAGGTCTTGTCGAGCGCGTAGCCGCCGCCGCGGCCGCGGTCGGCCCGGATCGGCATCCCGGCGTCCTGCAACGCCTCGAGATCGCGATAGATCGTCCGCAGGGTGACGCCGAACCGGTTGGCGAGCTCCTGCGCCGTGACCCCGGTCCGCCGCGCGCGCAGCGCCTCGGCGAGCGCGAATAGCCGCGATTTCTTCCGCATGAAACCTGACAAAAGGCTGTCACAGCCGGGCTCCAAGGTCTAGCTACAAACAACCAAGGAACCGGCCATGCGCTTCCGTCCATCATCTGGGACCGGCCCCGTCCCTGCCTCCGACCTCCGGTCCGCGGGGCTCGCCTCGCTCACGCGCCCGCTGCTCGGTGAGTCGAACGGTGAGTCGAACGGTGAGTCGAACGACCGGGCAAGAGAACGAACGAGCGGCGAGTCGAGCGGCGGGTCGAACGACCGGGCCGGCACCCGACCTGGGTCGCGGCCGTCCGCGCCGCTGGCGTCCGCCGAAACTCGGGGTCGTGGGTCGTGCGCGGCAAGCTGCGCGGGATCGCGGCCGCCCGCGCCACTGGCGCATGACGCCGACGCGGCCGACGCCGAGGACAGCGCGCTCGCCGCCTGGCTCGCGACCCAAGCCTCGTGGGGCGGGTGATTCGCCGTGTCCGCGATCCGAGCTACAGTGCGCGCCGTGGCCACGAGCTATCGCAAGAAGGCGAAGCGCCCCGCGGATGTCGCCGGTGCGCCCGACGGGGCGGCTGACGGGAAGCTGGCCGGCGCGGCTGACGGGAAGCTGGCTGGCACGGCTGACGGGAAGCTGGCCGGCGCGGCGGACGGGAAGCTGGCCGGCGCGGCGGACGGGAAGCTGGCCGGCGCGGCTGATGGCAAGCCCGGCAAGCCCGCCCGGAAGTCGGCCGGCACGGCTGCTCGCACCGCCGCGGGCACGCCCGCCGGCACGGCCGCGAGCACCGACGAGATGACCGCACCCAAGCGGGCGCTCCAGGGCGCCGGGGCCGGGTTCCGGTTGGCCTCGCCGTACCAGCCCGCCGGCGACCAGCCCAAGGCGATCGAGGAGCTGGTCAGCGGCCTTGCGCGCGGTGACGAGGCGCAGGTCCTGCTCGGCATCACCGGGTCGGGCAAGACGTTCTCGATCGCCAACGTGATCGCCCAGGTCGACCGGCCGACCCTGATCATCGCGCACAACAAGATCCTCGCCGCGCAGCTCTACGGCGAGTTCAAGGAGCTGTTCCCCGCCGCGGCGGTGCACTACTTCGTCAGCTACTACGACTACTACCAGCCCGAGGCCTACGTCCCGACGACCGACACGTTCATCGAGAAGGACTCGATCGTGAACGAGGAGATCGATCGGATGCGCCACGCGGCGACGTTCGCGCTGCTGTCGCGCCGCGACGTGATCATCGTGGCCTCGGTGTCGTGCATCTACGGCATCGGCGCGCGAGAGACCTACGCGGCGATGACCGTCGAGATCGACGTCGGCACCGCGATCGATCGCGACAGCGTGCTGCGCCGGCTGATCGAGCTGCAGTACGAGCGCAACGACGTCGACTTCCACCGCGGCACGTTCCGCGTCCGCGGCGACACCGTGGAAGTGTTCCCGGCCTACGAGGCCGATACCGCGGTCCGGATCGAGTGGTGGGGCGATCAGGTCGAGGCGATCAGCGAGATCGACCCGCTGCGCGGTGGGATCAAGCGCAAGATGGACCGCGCGGTGGTGTTCGCGGCGTCGCACTACGCCACGCCCGACGAGACCATGCGGCGCGCGGTGCAGACGATCCGCGACGAGCTCAAGCAGCAGCTCGAGCTGCTATCGGCGCAGGGCAAGCTGCTCGAGCGCCAGCGGCTCGAGCAGCGCACGATGTACGATCTCGAGTCGATCGAGCAGATGGGGTTCTGCTCCGGCATCGAGAACTACTCGCGCCACCTGACCGGCCGCACCACCGGCGAGCCGCCGCCGACCCTGATGGACTACTTCGACGATGATTACCTGCTGATCATCGACGAGTCGCACCAGACGGTCCCGCAGATCGGCTCGATGTACAACGGCGACCGCTCGCGCAAGGAGACCCTGGTCGAGTTCGGGTTCCGGCTGCCGAGCGCGCTCGATAACCGGCCGCTGCGGTTCGACGAGTGGCGGCAGCGCGCGCGCCAGACGATCTACGTCTCGGCCACGCCGGCCGAGTGGGAGCTCGCGCAGGCCAAGGGCGTGGTCGTCGAGCAGATCATCCGGCCGACCGGGCTGCTCGACCCCGAGGTCCAGGTCCGGCCGGTCGCGCACCAGGTCGACGATCTCCTGGCCGAGATCCGCGACCGCACCGCCAAGGGCGACAGGGTGCTGGTCACCACGCTGACCAAGCGGATGGCCGAGGATCTGACCGAGTACTACCGCGAGATCGGCGTCCGGGTGCGCTACCTGCACTCCGACATCGACACGCTCGAGCGGATCCAGATCATCCGCGACCTGCGGCGCGGCGAGTTCGACGTGCTGGTCGGCA
>DATBBB010000351.1:0-25915 GCA_036271215.1 Kofleriaceae bacterium
ATCTCGACCACCAGGGCGCACAGGACTGGCACTCGGCGCCCGCGCCGGTTTCCAGCCACCCCGGCAAGTGACCGCCGCAGCGCCGACCTACGAGGACGTCCTCACGGCCGCGGCGCGGCTCGCCGGCCACGCGCATCGCACGCCGGTGCTGCGCTCGCGCCATGTCGACGCGCTGCTCGGCGCCGAGGTCGTGTTCAAGTGCGAGAACCTGCAGCGCAGCGGCGCGTTCAAGTTCCGCGGCGCGTTCAACGCCCTCGCGCGGTTCACCCCGGCGCAGCGCGCGGCCGGCGTGGTCGCGTTCTCGTCGGGCAACCACGCCCAGGCGATCGCGCTCGCGGCCCAGCTGCTGGCGATCCCGGCGACGATCGTGATGCCGCACGATAGCCCCGCGATCAAGCTCGCGGCGACCCGCGGCTACGGCGCCGAGGTCGTGATCTACGACCGGTTCACCGAGGATCGCGAGGTGATCGGCCGCCGGCTGGCGAGCGAGCGCGGCCAGACCCTGATCCCGCCGTTCGATCACCCCGACGTGATCGCCGGCCAGGGCACGGCGACCAAGGAGCTGATCGAGGAGGTCGGCGCGCTCGACTACCTGTTCACGCCGATGGGCGGCGGCGGGCTGGTCAGCGGCAGCGCGCTCGCGGCCCACGCGCTCGCGCCCGGCTGCCAGGTCTACGGCGTCGAGCCCGAGGCCGGCAACGACGGCCAGCAGTCGTTGCGCACCGGCGCGATCGTCCACATCGCCACCCCGCGCACGATCGCCGACGGCGCCCAGACCCAGCACGTCGGCGAGCTGACGTTCGCGATCATCCGCCGCGAGCTCGCAGACGTCTTGACCGCGAGCGACGCCCAGCTCGTCGAGGCGATGCAGCTGTTCGCCGCGCGCATGAAGCTCGTCGTCGAGCCGACCGGCTGCCTGGGGTTCGCCGCCGCGCGCCACGCCGGGCTACCGATCGCCGGCAAGCGGGTCGGGATCGTGATCAGCGGCGGCAACATCGACCTCGCACGCTACGCCGAGCTGCTGCGCGGCGCCGCCTGATCCCCGCGCAACCCCAGCCGGCCGGAAAGTTCGGTTCGACGACCGACCGTCGATCGCTTAGTGTAGGGCCATGGCGGTGATGCCGTGTCCCGCGTGTCAGCAGCCGATGAACGCCCAGGCGGTCGTGTGCCCGCACTGCAACGCCCGGCGCACCGACGCGGCGGTCGGCCTCAAGGGCAAGCAGCTATCGCCGAACGAGATCCGCGCGCTGGTGCTCACCGACGACGACATCGATCCCGGCTCGAAGGGCTTGATCTCGACCCTGGTGTACCCGCACCCCGGCACCACCGGCCCCGCGCGGACCGCCGAGCTCGCGCTCACCGTGGTGTGCCTGCCGTTCGTGGTGGCCGGCGCGCTGTCGATGGCGATCTCGTACTACCTGCGACGCAACCAGTACCGCAACTCGCGCGGCGAGCTGATCCCGGTGGTGTACATGACCGTGTTCGGGGGCCCGACGTTCGTTCAGCTGCTCGGGTCGCTCGGCGTCGGGCTCGGGCTCAACCTCGCGCTCATGACCGCGAGCATCGTCGGGCTGAGCGTGCGCGGCGTGATCCGCGCCCGTGCGACCGAGGTCGCGCGCCGCGCGCTGCTCGATACGTAGCGATCACGGGCCGCAGATCGTCTCGACCAGGATCGCGCAGACCTCGTACGGATCCATGTTCGCGGCCGGCCGGCGATCCTCGAAGTAGCCCTTGCCCTCGTTCGCGGTCGCCATCGGGATCCGGATCGACGCGCCGCGGTCGCTGACGCCGTAGCGGAACTGATGGATCGAGCACGTCTCGTGCTTGCCGGTCAGCCGCTCCTCGTTGAACGCACCGTAGACCTTGATGTGGTCCTCGTGGCGCTTGCGCAGCTTCTCGCACGCGGCCTCGATCGCCTTGAGCCCGCCCTCGGCGCGCGTCGCCTTGGTGCTGACGTTGGTGTGCGCGCCGGCGCCGTTCCAGTCGCCCTTGATCGGCTTGGGGTGCAAGGTCGCGCTGACCCCGAAGTCCTCGCCGATCCGGTAGAGCAGCCAGCGCGCGAGCCATAGCTGATCCGCCATGTCGACCGGGCCCAGGGTCCCGATCTGGAACTCCCACTGCGCCGGCATGACCTCGGCGTTGGTGCCGACGATCGCGATCCCGGCGCGCAGGCACGCCGCGGCGTGGGCCTCGACGATGTCGCGGCCGAACACCTCGTCGCTGCCGACGCCACAGTAGTACCCGCCCTGCGGCGCGGGGAACCCTCGCTCCGGCCAGCCGAGGGGCTTGTTGCCCTCGAAGAACGTGTATTCCTGCTCGATGCCGAACCACGGATCTTGATCGGCGTACTTCTCGGCGACCTGGCGAGTCCGCGCGCGCGTGTTGCTGGCGTGCACCGTGCCGTCGGCGTTGAGCACCTCGCACAGCACGATGACGTCCTGCTCGTCGTTCAGCGGGTCGGTGATGATCTTGGCCGGCTTCAGCTGGCAGTCGCTGAAGTGGCCCTCGGCCTGGCTCGTGCTCGAGCCATCGAAGCCCCAGTCGGGCAGCTGCTCCACTTTGGTGATCGGACCGTCGACAAACTTGGTCTTCGAGCGCAGCTTGGCGGTCGGCTTCTGGCCGTCGATCCAGACGTACTCAGCGCGGACTTTCTTCACACGTCCTCCAGGTTCTGGTTGCTCGAGCACCTTACCAAACCGCGCCCCCGCCATTGTTTCCAGCGCGTTTCGATCGCGGATCAGATCGCCGTGTCGTCCGAGCCGTCGACGTCGCCCGGTGTAGGCGCGGGTGGCCGCGAGGCCGCGCCGGCGGGTGCGCGGCGCAGCGCCTGCTTCAATAGATCGAGCAGGTCGAGCGTGGTCGACCGGCACAGCGCGAACGCCGCGGCGACGTAGACCCCGGCGCCGGTGAGGATCATCGAGGTCAGGACGATCGCCGGGTGATCGAGGTGGATCGCGATCAGCCCGTCGCGCACCGCCCACGCCGCCGCCGCCATCACGCCGCACGCGGCGAGCGGCTGGAGGAACCCGATCAGCAGCCGGCGCGGCGACGGCCCCTCGCGCATCACGAGCAGCACGCCGGCGACCGCCGACACGCCGAACGCGATGCCGACCGCGAAGCTGGCGGCCCGCACGCCGCGGTGGTGCAGCGCCGCGATCCCGCCGAGCAGCAGCGCGATCTTGCCGAACTCGAGGAACATGAGCCGGTTGGTCTTCGACTCGGCCTCGAGGTAGGCCGACAGCACCCACGTGATCGGCCGGAACACCGACAGGCAAGCGAGGATCGCGAGCAGCGGCGCGACCTCCTGCCAGCCGTTCGCGGGCAAGATCAGCGCGATCAGCGGCTGCGCGATCAGCCCCAGGCCGACCGCGAGCGGGAAGATGATCAGCGACAAGAGCGCGCTCGATCGCTCGAGGGCGCGCGGCCGGCGCGCGGGCGGCAGCGACGCCATCGACGGCATCAGCACCAGCGCGAGCTGCTCGCCGACCTGGATCGCCGGGATGTCGGCGAGGTTGTAGGCCATGTTGTAGGCGCCGGTCGTCGCGGTGCCGAAGAAGTGCGAGATCGCGAGGTTGTCCCAGTAGCGCGACGCCGCGTGGGCCGCGCTCTGCAGGCCGAGCGGCACGCCGAACCGGAGCATGTCCTTGTAGCGCGCCCAGCGCAGCGGGGTCGGCGTGGCCCAGCTCGCGAACCCGGCCGCGCGGATCAGGATCGCGACCATCACCACCGACTGCACGATGTTGGCGACCACGATCGCCCAGCCGCCGTAATCGAACATCGGCGACGCCAGGGTCAGCGCGACCACGGTGTAGCTCAGCTCGCCGGCGACCGCCGCCACGCCCGACGCGCGGAAGTTCATCGCGCGGTTCAGCACGCGCTCGGGGATCGCGCCGTAGCGCCGGATGTAGACGGCGAGCGCCATGCCCGGGAGGTAGGCCGCCGCGTCCGGCGCCTCGAAGAACGGCATCAGCCGGCCGCCGAACAGCGCGATCAGGCCGAGCGAGAACGTGCCGAGCACCGCGTAGGCGACCACCGCGTGCCAGGTGACCTCGGTGGCGTCGTCGCCGCGGCCGCGGACCACCGCGTACTGGCCGAACCCCCACGTCGTGAGCCAGCTCGCGGTCAGCGCGATGATCGACGCGTCGTTGACCTCGCCGATCTTGTCGGGGCTCAGGAACCGGGTCATGACCAGCGTGCCGAGCACGCCGATCACGCGGCCTCCCATACTGGACATGATCGTCCACAGCGCGCCGCGCGCAGCTTTTTGCACCAGCGACATCAGCCCGGCCCCATCGGATGCATACGAGGCGTTACGCTATGCATGGCAGTAACCAACGCTCCACGATCGCACAAACCGTGGAGCACTGGCAGACTGCATGCGATCGATCCGCGTGATCGCGGAGCATCGCCCGAGCGTAAACGCTCGCTGTGTGTTCAGCGCACGCCGCCTTAACGCGGCCGCAACGAACCGCGCTTACCTGTCCTCCCGTCTAACGACAAACGCCACCGGGGTGAGCCGGTGGCGTTTGGAGGACGACCGCGCGATGCGCGGGATTGCCAGCTATCGATTCACTAGTGACCGTGGCGATCGTGGCGAATCGCCGCCGCGAGGTTCGCGACGTTGAGGACGCCGAGGCCCGCGCCCGCGTCGTAGCCGTTGACGCCAGCGTAGAACCAGTTATCACCCGCGGAGATATCGACGAGCGGCGACGCCGCGCCGTGGAGGGTCTCCTTGTAGCGGTACAGCGCCGGGTTCAGGAAGCCGACGCGACCGCCGGCCGACTGCGCGAGCAGCGCGGTGATGCCGTTGAGCTGCGGCGCGACGAAGCTGGTGCCGCCGAAGCCGTCGATCAGGCCGCCGTCCGTGGTCGAGTACACGAGGTAGCCGGACTCCGGGTCAGCGTCGAGCGAGACGTCGGGCACGTTGCGACCCGCGAAGTGCGCCGGCAGGTCGAGCAGATCCTGCGGGCCCGAGCCGTCGCCCGGGTCGAAGATCACGCTCTGGTGGGCCTCCGTCTTGCGGATGCCGTGGGTCCCGTCCTGGTAGTACGGCCGCTGCCAGATCACGCTGACGCCACCGCCGCCGCCCGCCGGGAACAGCTCGTGCAGGAAGCTCGGGTCGACGTACTGGACGAGGTAGTTCTCGAGGTAGTCCCAGCCCCAGACCTGCTCGCTCGAGACCACGAGATCCGGCGTACCGGGGCCGGCGCTGAGCGCGACCGGGGTCGTCGTCCCGCCCGCGGCGGTGATCGCCGGGTCGGCGGCCGGCGCGTCGACGGTCAGCACGTTGTTGACCGGATCGTTGAACGCGTCGTTGATGTCGTACGCGCCGCTGTCGCCGGCCGAGGCAAAGATCGAGATGCCCTGGACGCCGGCCTCGAGGAACACCTGGTGGAACGCCTTGAGCTGGCCGGTGTCGTCCTCACCGGTGACGGCGTCGAGGTAGAACACCTCGGCGCTGCCCCAGCTGACCGACAGGGAGTCGACCTTGTTCTCGGCCACGGCCTTGTAGAACAGGTCCACGAAGCCCGAGCCGGTGTTCGGGGCGTCGTACACGATGACCTTCGCGCCCGGGGCGAGGCCGCCGGACTGCTCGACATCGAGGCAGGTCTCGCCCGAGCCGGCTTCGCCGCTCAGCTCGCCGCCGCCATCGACGTGGACCTGGGTGATGCGGTTCTGATCGACGTCGAGGCCGATCAGGTTCCAGTAGGTGTACGCGTCCTGCGGATCGAAGTTCGCGAGCGTCGCGATGCCGATCGTGCTGCCGGAGCCGTCGATCGCGGCGTCGTACAGCGGGTTGATGTTGTACATGTTCGCGGCGTCGCCGACGGTGAAGTCACCGGGCTCGCCGGTCGCGATCGCGCCGTCCTTCGGCAGCCGCGGCGGCGGGGGCAGCACCGGGCTGAACTCGGCGGCGTTCTTGCGCATCGGGTGGAACTGCGCGTCCTCGGTGTCGACGCCCTGGATCGAGACCAGGAGGTCGCGGAGCAAGAGCGGGATCTTCGGGGCGCGGTGCGCGCGGTGGAACCGCTTGCCGTTGCGCGACACGGTGTGGACATCGACGTCGAACGCCTGGTTGAACGCGTCGGTCGTGCCGGTCGCGCGGATCAGGAGGCGGTTGGCGTAGACCTCGTCGACCGTGATGCCGAAGCCGCGCAGGTAGTCCTTGATCGTCTTGATGTCTTGCTGGCTGGGCGCGAACAGCTCCGCGAACTCACCCGTCGACAGGAAGTGATGGAACGTGGGCAGGCCGGGCTGCTGGACCAGCGCCGCGAGCGCCTCGAGCGCGTCGGGGCTGCGCACCTTGAGCACCAGGGTCGCCGTGACCGAGTCGGTCGGCGCCGCGGCGCCGAGATCCTGCGCCTGCTGGACGTGCGCGCGAAGCGGCGCGGCCGCCGCCGGGGCTGCACCGAGCGCGGCGACCCCTACAAGTGCCGACGACAAGGTCAGGGAGCGAAGAAACATTGACATTCAGTCCTCCAAATCTTGTCTTACTAATACAGACGAATAAGCACATGAGCAATGGTGTTGCTGGTGACCATTCCTTTCGGAGGTGAGGTGGCATGGCGGCACTCGAGTGATGGCTTTCGCGCCGGGGTTCACACCGCGTTCATGATGATGAAGGTGGCGTAACGTTTCCGACGGTAACCGCGATGCTCTCGAGGATGGTCCGGCCACGCGCGCGTGGTGAATCACGTGGATAGCGCATCGGGGCGCGCGCAGAACGCGTTATCGTGCGTTCGCGCTCACGGTGATCCCTCCTCATGTCTTGGCTTTCTATCGAGCTCATCACTCTTCCTGGCTACTGTTGTAGCCAGTGCGGTAAATCGCACTCCCGTGGCGGCCACGCTGGCTGCCGGAGCCTGCGCCGAGGTTCTCGCCGAGGTTCCCGCCGAGGTTCCCGCCGAGGTTCCCGCCGAGGTTCTCGCCGAGGTTCTCGCCGAGGTTCCCAGTGACGGCCCACGTGACCGGGTACGCGCCGCTGCTCGGGGTCGCGGTCGTGGTCGTGGGCTTCGCGCTGAAGCGCAATCCGGTGCTGATCGTCGTGCTCGCCGGGCTGGTCAGCGGCGTCGCGGCGGGGCTGTCGCCGGGTGATCTGCTCGCGCGGCTCGGCACCGCGTTCGTCGAGAGCCGGACCTTGCTGCTGTTCGCGCTGACCTTGCCGGTGATCGGCGTGCTCGAACGCGCGGGGCTGCGCGAGCATGCGCGGCGCTGGATCGCGGGGTTCGCGCGGCTGACGCTCGCCCGGCTGCTGATCGGGTACCTGGCGCTGCGCCAGGTGCTCAGCATGTTCGGCCTGATCCACATCGCCGGCCATCCGCAGACCGTGCGGCCGCTGCTCGCGCCGATGAGCGAGGCGACCGCGAGCCGCGCGCTCGGCCCGCTCGATGACGATGCACGCGAACGGGTCCGCGCGCTGGCCGCCGCGACCGACAACGTCGGCGTGTTCTTCGGCGAAGATGTCTTCCTGGCGTTCGGCGCGGTGCTGCTGATCCAGCGGTTCTACGACGGCCAGGGCCTCCACCTCGAGCCGACCCAGATCGCGATCTGGGCGCTGCCGACGGCGATCGCCGCGTTCGTGATCCACAGCGCGCGGATCGTCGTGTTCCAGGCCCGGCTGAGGCGCCGGCTCGCCGCGCGCGGCGCCGAACCATCCGCGTCGTCGGCCGCGTCGCCGCCGCCGCACGAGCCGCCGGGGACGGGCGCGTAGCCATGCTGACGCTATCGCATGTGTTCCTGCTGCTCGGCGCGCTGTTCCTCGGCGCCGCGATCCTGAACCTGCGCGAGCGCCGGTGGGCCACCGCCGGATTCTGGGCGATCGTCGCGGTGCCGCTGGTCGCCGGCGATCCGATCCTCGCCGCGGCCAAGGCCGGCACGCGGTGGCCGGCCCAGGCGATGGGTGCTGGCGTGATCGCGCTCGCGGTGCTGGCAACGCTCGGCGGGCGCGGTGGACGCCGGGCGCCGGGTGCCGCCGCGATCGCCGCTGCGAATGCCGCTGCGATCGATGCCGCTGCGATCGACGCCGCGCGCGAGGCCTCGGCGAGCCGGCTGCGCGGCTGGCTGTTCGTGCCGGCGCTGGCGATCCCGGCGATCATGATCGCGGTGCTGCGCGGCGCGCCGTACCTGACGCTGCGCGGCGCGCCGCTGATCGATCCGGCGCAGGTCCCGCTGATCGCGCTCGGCCTCGCCGCCACGCTCGCGCTGATCCTGGCGCTGGTCGTCACCCGGTCGCAGCCGATCCACGGCCTGACCGAGGGCCGCCGGCTGCTCGACTCGATCGGCTGGGCCGCCGTGCTGCCGATGCTGCTCGCGACGCTCGGCACGGTGTTCACCGCGACCGGCGTGGGCGACGCGATCGCGCACCTGGTCGGCGCGGTGATCCCCACCGACAGCCGGATCGCGTGCCTCGTCGCGTACGGCCTCGGCATGGTCGTGTTCACCGCGATCATGGGCAACGCGTTCGCCGCGTTCCCGGTGATGACCGCCGGGATCGGCCTGCCGCTGCTGGTCCACGGCCACGGCGCCAACCCGGCGGCGCTCGGCTCGCTCGGCATGCTGACCGGTTACTGCGGGACGCTCCTGACCCCGATGGCCGCCAACTTCAACGTCGTGCCGGTGCTGCTGCTCGAGCTCCGCGACGAGTACAGCGTGATCCGCATGCAGTGGCCGACCGCGATCGCGCTGATCGCCACCAACCTGATCGTGATGAGCATGGTGCTGTTCTAACAGCCGGCCGGCCGGCTCGCCGCGCGCTACCCGCAGAACACGTCGAGCTTGACCTCGGCGTCGTGCAACAGCTTCTCGCGCACCGGATCCTGCTCGCCGCGGCGCCGGAAGTACGCCATCGCCGAGACGATCGCGTCGGTGCCGATCAGCGTGTCGAGCAGGACGTTGCTGACCACGGTCAGGATGCCGGTGACCACGCGCACGGCGCCCCAGTGCATCTGGGAGATGAAGTCGTAGAGCCCGTACATCATGAACCCGGCCGACAGCACGAGGATGGCGATGTAGAGCAGCCAGCTCTTGTGGATCCGATCGTGCGATTCCTGGGCCGACAGCGGCACGGTGAGCCGGCGGCCCGACATCCCGATGTAGACCTGGGCGCCGAGGATGCCGACGTTGCCGACGACGAACTGCCAGCTGCCGGTGATCTGGTACGGCAGCAGCACGATGACGTACGCGAACAGCGCGTAGAACGGCGCCGCCAGCATCATCAGCCAGCCCGGCGCCGTGGTCCCCGGGAACAGCAGCTTGGTGACGATCGAGGCCCGGATCAGCCCCGGCATCAGCGAGATGATCTTGGGGCCGAGCGCGAGCAGCGCCTGGACGCCGAACGCCAGGCCGACCACGGTGTGGATCGTGTCGCGCGAGGCGTTGAGCTTGATGCCGAAGATCTCCGACGCGGTACGCGCCAGGTAGTACGAGTCGAACGCCGAGCGGAACGGGTAGGCGTAGACCAGGAACGGCGCGACGAAGTAGATCGCCCACGCCACGAACAGCACCCGGCGCTGGCGCCGCCACTGCGCCCACCGGCGCAGCTGATCGAACGCGACGATGCAGAACGCGCCCTCGGCGATCACCGGCAGCAGCATGAACGCGCGGGCGACCGGCGGCAGGTGCGGGCCGTCGAACGTCTCGAACAGCCGGAACACGGTCAGCGGCACGAACATGATCGCGACCAGCAGCAGCACCGAGCGCCGCCAGGCCAGGAACGCCTGGTGATCCGGATCGGTGATGTGGCGGGCCTGCGACTCGAGGCTGGTGCGCTCGCTCGGCAGCACCTCGTCGGTGCGGATCTGCAGCCGGTACGCGCGGCGCGCCGAGATGCCCAGGAAGTGGCGCGACAGGGTCTCCGCGCGCGCGGCGCTCCGCGGGGTCACCGCCTCGAGCGCGAGCGCCGGCATGCCGGGCGCCGGCGCCAGCCGCGGCGGGCTCGCGTACGGCGGCGGCGCACCGTACGGCACCGGATCCGCCCCGGGCGGGCTCGCGAACGCCGGATCGCTGCCAGGCGACAGGCTCCCGGGATACGGTGGCCCGCTCGCCGGTCCACCATCCGGATACGGCGGGCCGCCCGGATACTGTCCGGCCGCCGGATAGGGCCCGCTCGATGGCGCCAGCGGTGCCTGTAGCGGCTGCGATGGTGAGTGCCGGCGCGGCGGCCCGCCCGCCGGTGGCGTACCGGGATAGGACTGTCCGGCCGCCGGATAGGCTCCGCTCGGCGGCACGAGCGGCGCTTGCAGCGGCTGCGACGGCGAGTGCGGGCGCGGCGGCCCGCCCGGGTGCGCCGGGTGTGGATGTCCGGCCGCCGGATGGGGGCCGCTCGACGGCGCCAGCGGTGCCTGCAGCGGCTGTGACGGTGAGTGCGGGCGCGGCGTGGCGCTGCCGGCCCCGGTTCCGTACGCCGGCGGCTGGGTCCGCCGCGGCGCGGTCCGGTACGGCGGTGGCGGCGCGCGGCGCGGCCCGCTCGCCGACGTCGACGCCCCCGGATGCCCGGCCGGCACCGTGGGGCCTTCCGGATCGGCGTCCGGTGTGGCCGCCTGGGTCGGGCCCTCGGGATCGACGTCGGGCCTGGTTCGTGGGTCATCCCGTGGGTCGTCCCGTCGGTCGTCCATCCCGCGTCCACTGTAACCCCAGAGCTCCCCCGATTTGACCTGCCTCGCCGCGCAGATTTGGCGATCATCTGGGCGATCCAGGTCATCCCGGCGAGCTCCAGCGAGCTCCAGCGAGCTCCAGCGAGCTCCGGGGTTCCCCGCGTTTCGCCTTGGTCCACGGCCGTGCGTGGCCCAAGATAACCGCCGTGCGCGTCGCCAGCTGGCTCCTCATCCTGTGCACCATCCTCGGCGGTGTCGCGGTGTTCCTGCCGAGCATCGAGCTCCGGGTCAACGGCCAGGGGTTCGGCAAGCGCACCGAGCTGTCGCTCTACAAGGCGAGCACCGATCGCGCCATGGTCCGCCGGCTGCTCGCAGCGTATCGCCACAGCAAGCAGCGCAAGCTCGGCGGCGAGCTGATCCACGTCGTGACGCCCCACGTCACCAGCCGGCTCGGCCACACCAAGGAAGCGCTCGAGGACGCGCGCGACGCGATGGACACGCTCGACGACCTGACCGACGACGACATCCGGCTCGCCGGCACGGTGTTCACGGTGACCCTGTGGTCGCTGATCGGGCTCGAGGCGGTCCTGGTGGCCCTGGTGTTCGGCCAGCTGATGAGCGGGATCTACCGGCGCGGCCGGATGGTCGTGGCGGTGCTCGTCGCGCTGGTGGTCGCCGTGGCCTCCGCCGCGCTCCACGTCGCGTGCCGCGAGGCGGTCTGGGAGGCCAACGACGAGATCGGCCGCACGACGATCGCGCTCGCCCCCGCCGCCTACGTGATCCCGATCGCCGCGTTCGTCAGCCTGCTCGCCGCGATCGCGCTCGTCACGCACCGCCGGTCGCGCGGCTGACGGGCCTACCGGCCGCCGTGATAACCTCGTGCCGTGCGCGTGCCCGTACCCGTGCCCGTGGATGACGGATCGCAGGCGATCAGCTGGGATACGCCCGGCAACGCGGAGCGCTACGCCGCCTACGTCGCGAAGCACCCGCTGTACAACCTGACCAGCCAGGCGCTGGTCGAGGAGCTGCGGCTCGGCCCCGGCGAGGTCGTGGCCGACCTGTGCTGCGGCACCGGCGCGACGACCCGCGCGCTGCTGGCGACCGGCGCCGGCGATCTCCGGGTGTTCGCGATCGATCTGTCGCAGACCCAGCTCGACGTCGCCCGGCGCGACATCACCGACCCGCGGGTCGCGTTCGTCCGCGCGCCGGCCGAGCGCGCCCACGAGGTCATCGCCGAGCCATGCGACGCGGTGATCTGCAACGCCGCGGTGTGGCAGCTCAAGCCGCCCGCGGTCCACGCGATCGCGCGCTTGCTCCGCGGCGGCGGTCGGTTCGTGTTCAACCTGCCCGCGGCGTTCGCGCCCGAGGCGATCGCCCGGCTGTGCCGGGACGATCCCGGCGTGGTCCGCTATGCGCGGCGCCAGGCCGATACGCTCGAGCAGGCGATGCGCGAGGCCCACGGTGCCGCCCAGCGCGCCGCGCCACCCGCCACCGCCGGGCGACCGGCCACCCGCGCCGGGTTCATCGAGCACAAGTACCTCGCGGCGCTCGCGGCGGAGGGCTTCCGGATCGAGCGGACCACGTCGCAGGTGGTGCCGATCAGCCCGGAGGCCGCGTTCGACTGGTACATGATCCCCGTGTTTCGCACCAACGTGCTCGGCGGCGCCTCCGTGGAGGCCGGCGAGCAAGCCCTGCGCACCGCCTACGCGGCGTGGCAGCCCTCCGCGCCGGAAGCGTTCGCCCTGTGGGTGAGCTTCCTGATGATCAGGTAGCGCGGCGGTGTGTGGCATCGTCGCGATGTTCGGGGACGTCGACCGCGAGTCGCTGGTCCGGGTCACCGAGCGGCTGCGCCACCGTGGCCCCGACGGGATCGGCGTCACGCTCGACGACCACGGCGGGCTCGGGCACACCCGGCTCAGCCTGATCGACTTCGAGGGCGGCGCGCAGCCGGTGCGCAGCCCGCGCAGCGGCCGGCTGCTCGCGTACAACGGCGAGCTGTACAACCACGATGCGCTGCGCCGCGAGCTGATCGACCGCGGCTGCGCGCTCACCACGCGGTGCGACACCGAGGTCGTGCTCGCCGCGTTCGATGTGTGGGGCGAGCGCTGCGTCGAGCGGTTCGATGGCATGTACGCGTTCGCGATCCTCGAGCGCGACCGGCTGGTCGTCGCGCGCGACCGGTTCGGCATCAAGCCGGTGTTCTGGACCGTGAGCCCCGATCGCCGGCGCGCGCTGTTCGCGTCCGAGGTCGGCGCGCTGCTGGCGGACCCCGGCGTGTCGTGCGCGCTCGATCGCACGGCGGTGCTCGAGGCCCAGGTGCTGGGCTATCCGCTCGATCACAAGACGCTGTTCCGGGCGATCGAGCGCGTGCCGCCCGGCGCGATGCTCGAGGTCCGCCTCGGCGACGGCGACCGGATCGAGACCAGGACGTTGCATCACGCCCGGCCGGTCCAGACCTCGCCGGCCGAGCAACCTGACGCGCCCGATGTACGCGACGCGCCCGACGTGATCGACCGCTGCGAGGCCGCGCTCGCCGAGCAGGTCCGGCTGCAGTGCATCGCCGATCACCCGGTCGGCGTGCTTCTGTCCGGCGGGCTCGACAGCTCGGTGATCGCGGCGCTCGCCGCGCGCCACACCCCGCGGCTATACACGTTCACCCTCGGGACCCAGGCCGACGACGAGTTCGCGATCGCCGCCGAGGTCGCGCGCGCGCTCGGCAGCGAGCACGACGGCCGGCTGGTCGAGTTCGACGAGTGCCTGCGGCGGCTGCCGGCCACGATCGCGACCCT
This sequence comes from Kofleriaceae bacterium, assembly GCA_036271215.1. Taxonomy (GTDB): domain Bacteria; phylum Myxococcota_A; class Polyangia; order Haliangiales; family Haliangiaceae; genus JABFXX01. The sequence continues at coordinate 13,382 of DATBBB010000351.1, forward strand.
CGCGTGGCCCACCAGCTTCTCGCTCGTCGAGTCGGCGACCGCGCGGATGCGGCAGAGCGTCAAGGCGGTGCTGTGCGGCGACGGCGCCGACGAGCTGCTCGGCGGCTACCTCGCCCACGGCGCGCCCGGCCGCTGGCTCGGCTTCATGTCGCAGCGGCTGGGCCACGCGACCGCGGTCGACTGGGGCGCGGATCCGACGCGGATCACCGGCGTGTTGCGCGCGCTGACCGATACCCCGGTGCTCGAGCAGCGCAACCGGGTCTACCAGCTGTTCCTCGACAACCAGCTCGGCATCTCGCACCTCGAGCGCTGGGATCACCTCAGCATGGCCGACGGCCTCGAGGTCCGCGTGCCGTTCCTGTGCAACGCGCTCGCCGAGCTCCCGGCGGCGCTGCGCTGGCCGGCGCTGATCGACGCAACCGGTGGCAAGCGGATCTTGAAGCAGGTCGCGCGGCGCGTGCTCCCCGAGCCGGTGCGCGACCTCGTGGTCAACCGCCGCAAGCGGCCGTTCTGGGAGTCGACCGGCGGGTTGTACGCCCAGTTCCAGGCGTTCGTGCGCTCGATCCAGCCCGACGATCTGCGCCGGAGCCATCCGTTCCGCCAGGCGTTCGACAGCCCCGAGTCGCAGCTGGTGTTCGACGTGTTCGTGCTGATCTTCGCCGGCCACCGCGGCGCGATCCCCGAGGGGTTCGAGGTCCGCGAGCTGTACCAGGATCGCTGGGGCCTGCGCGATCTGCTCGCGACCGCCGCCGCGTGACCCATCACTCGGTGCGGGCGCGCACCGGGTCGATGAAGATCACGACGCGGTGGCGATAGAACGACTGCAGCGCGTTGACCACGAGCTCGCGGATCGCCTCGGGCCCGCGGTGCTGCTTGTCCTCGGCGGCGTAGTGCTGCACCAGCTCGGCGACCGTGCGCCGGCCATCGCACAGCTCGAGCAGCCGCGCCGACCACTCGTTGATCACGAAGTAGTGGCCCAGGAAGTTCGCCTGCTTGTTGAACAGCACGGTGCAGCGGCTCGGCGGGCCCGGCTGCTTGCGCATGATCAGCGACTCCGACAGCCGCTCGAACGTCACCACGCGCGCGAACAGGCTGCGGAGCGGGGCGAGCGACGGCAGCTCGGCGCGGCCACCGCGCTCGGGCAACTCGTCGAGCCGCTCGCCGAACGGCCGGGCGACGTTCTCCCCCGGCGCGGGGCGCCCCATCCACAACAGGTGGCGCGAGAACGCCAGGACGTCGCGATCGACCACCCCGCCCACGCGCTCGATCCGCGCGATGAACGCCTCGGCGTCGGCGTTGGCGCCGGCGGGCGGCACCGGCTGCTCGGCGTGGATCTCGGCGAGCCGCGCGAGCTCGGCGTCGTCCATCGCGGCGCTGAGCTGCGGCAACACGGCGCGCAGATCGGCGGTGCGCGCCGCGACGTCGGGGAGCGCCGGCAGGTCATCGCGCCCGCCGCGGTGGCGCGCGAGCACCGCATCGAACACCTGCTCGTACGCCGCGCCGAGCTCGTCGGAGGTCGCCTTGCGGAACGTCACCTGGCCGCCGCGGCGGCCGATCTCGCGCGCGGCCTCGGGATCGCGCACCACGCGCTCGAGCGCGGCCGCGAGCTGAGCGATGTCGCGCGGATCGGGGATCGAGACGAAGTTCTCGCCGTCGACGAGCTGGCTCTTGTAGGCCTGCTTGTCGAGGATCTCGCCGGACAGCACGAGGCAGGTCTCGCACGCCAGGACCTCCTTGGGCACCGACGGCGTGTGGAACGAGATCGTGAAGTCGCGCTCGAGGAAGCACACCGCGGTGCACGCCCGGATGAACCGCGCGACCTTCCAGTGCGCGATGAACGGCAGGATGTAGGTCCGATCGTCGAGCCCGGCCGCCGAGACCGCCTGGCGGAACGCCTGGGACTGGGTGCCCTGGGTCAGCGCCACGAAGTTGAAGTCGGCGCCGCGCTGCTTGACGATCGCGAGCGCCTTCACCAGATCGAACGAGCCCTTCTGCTCGCCGACCTTGCCGTAGATCCCGATCGTGGGCACGCCGGCGTCGAACGGCCCGGGGCTGACGACGTCGGGCGACATCCGCGACAGCATCGCGAGCGTCGCGGTCATGTCGAGCGGCGGCGCGTCCGGCCGGAAGAACTCGGTCGGCAGGAAGTACGGCGCCACGCCGTGCACGCGGTCGGCCGGCACGCCGAGCCCGGCGAACGGGTGGCGGTTGCCGCTCAGGATACCGTCGGCGCCGCGCAGGATCCGGGAGTAGGTCGGCGCCAGATCGGGGTTGAGCATCAGGCGCCCGAGATCGCTGCCGGCGTGGCGGATCACCTGCGGCACATGGGTCCAGCTCTTCGCCAGCGCGCCGGCCACGCCGTAGGGCTCGAAGTAGTAGCTGAAGATCAGCTCGCAGCCGAACCGCTCGATCACGTCGGTCGCGCGCCCGGCGAGCTTGGACACGAACGGGTTGGCCTGCGGGATGTACGCGAGCTTGCGCGACATCGGCTCGGTCCAGTGCAGCTGCACGCTGCCGCGCTCGAACCGCGACTCGAGCATCGCGCGATCCTCGTCGTCGAGCATCAGCCGGTACGCCGGCTCGACCTCGTTGGCGTGGGTCACCACGTGCAGCTCGTGACCGCGCTGGGCGAGCGCCCGGGCGACCCAGAACCCCTGCGCGCTCACGCCGCCCTGGATCGGTGGATACTTGATCAGCAGGCACAGCTTCACGGTCAGCTCCGTTCGCGACGCGGTTGCGTCAAGCCAGGATCGCCGGGGCGAGCGCCAGGACGTTCTGCTGAACGAGCTGGCCGAGGATGGCCGCGGTCTTGTCGCGGTAGGCCGTGCCGGCGAACCGCGAGCCAAAGCGAGGAACGAGCCGCGCCAGCGCGTCGGCGATCTCGCCTCCGGTGCGCCGGCCATCGCACAGCCCGAGCAGGCGATCGGTGAGCGCGTTGAGCTCGAAGTACTTGACGTTCTTGGCGCCCGGCTGCTTCACGATCAGCACGCGCGCCCGGCGCCGGGCGTCCGGCGGCACCGGCTCGCCGTCGGTCACGGCGCGCACGACCGCGGTGACCACGCACGCGAACCACTCGATCGTCACGTGGCTGCCGAGCCGGGGGAACGAGCGCAGCACGGCGTCGCCCGGCAGCGCGGCCCAGATCTCGCGCTGGGCCTGGAACTGCCTGGCGGACTCGACGCGTGCGCGGTCCATCGCGAGCCCGAGCACGAGGTGCTCGAAGTGCGCGATGTCGTCCAGGTGCTCGATCCGGGCGAGCGTGGCGTCGCCCTCGGCGAGCAGGGTGCGGACCAGCTGCTGGGCCCAGAACGCGTCGCGGATCGTCCGGTTCGGGTACTCGGGCGCCTCGGTCGGCGGGCAGCGCCGCACGAACTGCTGGTGGACGTGGCCGACCGCGCCCGCTTGCTCGAGCCGCTTGTACAGCGCGGGCGATGACCGGCTGACCAGGCCGAACCGCTTGTTCTCGAGCGACGACGCGAAGTCCTCGAGCTCGTCGAGCCCGGCGACCTGCAGCGAGTGGATCGCGCCGGCGTCGAGCCCCATCGCGTGGCCGAACTCGCGGGCGTCGTTGGCCAGCTGGCGGCGCAGGTCGCGATCGACCAGCACGCGGGCGAGCACCGACTGGAACGCCAGCGCGTCGGTCGATAGCGGCGCGCCGGGCGCGGCACCAGAGGTCGCCGGTGATGCGGCGGCCGGCGATGCGGTCGCCGGTGACGCGGCGGCCGGCGATGCGGCGGCCGGTGATGCGGCGGCCGGTGATGCGGTAGCCGGTGATGCGGCGGTCGATGATGCGGCGGCCAGGCTCGGCGAGGCCCAAAGCTCGGCGACCTCGCGGCGCGGCGGTGCGGGCGGCGGGCCAGGCCGCGCGCCGACCGCGGCGTCCAGGTCCAGCTTCACGTCCACCTCGTTGGCCCGTGCCCCGACCGCGGCGTCCAGGTCCAGCTTCACGTCCACCTCGTTGGCCACCTCGTTGGCCCGTGCGCCGCGAAAGATCGCGCGCGCCTTCCGCAGATCGGCGGACAGCTCGCCGGGGTCCTCGGGGAAGTTCTGGTCGCGCTCGAGCAGCACGGCGCGCACGCTCGAGTGGCGCACCACGGCCTCGAGCAGCGCCCAGACCTCGGGGTGGGCCTCGACCGACTGGCTGTGCGAGTCGACCCACTTGTTCTTGTGGCGCTCGCTGCCGGCGAGGTGGACCTGGACGACGCGGTCGAGCGGCAGCCGGCGCAGGAACTCGTAGGGATCGTAGCCGTGGTTCTGCGAGTTGACGAACAGGTTCGTCAGATCGAGCAGGATCCCGCAGTCGGCCTCCTCGACGACCGACGCGACGAAGTCGACCTCGGGCATCTCGCCGGGCAGCGCGAACGAGTACGCGATGTTCTCGAGGATCAGCGGGACCCCGAGCAGATCCTGCACCGCCTTGGCCTTGTCCGCAACGCGGTGCGCGGCGCGGCGGGTGAACGGCAGCGGCGTCAGGTGGCCGAGCTGGACCCCGCCCGCGTGGGTCATGCAGAGGTGGTCGCTATAGAACGGCGCGCGCACGAGCCGGCACAGCTCGGCGGCCTGGCGGCTGTATTCGGGATCGAGCCCGGCGTCGGTGCCGAGCGACAGATCGAGCCCGTGGGCGACCAGGCGGTTGGTCTGGCGAAACTCGACGAGCCAGTCCGAGCTCTCGGGCAGCGCGCTGAAGTAGCGGTCGGCGATCAGCTCGAACCACTCGATCTCGTCACCATGGTCCGCATAGAACGAGCGAAGCTCGTTGCGGTATCCGATGCCCACGCCGAGCAACGGGAGATCGCCGACTCGCATGATGTACTGGACGGCGAGTTACTCGGAGACCGAGCCGCAGAAGCAGCCCGAGCCGCAGAAGCAGCTGAGGCAGGTCGGCAGCGATTCGAGCTGGTAGTTGGTCCCGCAGTCGAGCATCTTGAGCTCGAACTCACCGTCCTCGCCCGAAATCTCTTGGTTTTCCAGGTTCACGAGCTCGTGCGTAGCGATTTCCAGGTTCTCCATGACGACCTCCAATTATAGAGACACTGAAGTTATCTTGTAAAACACGACCGAGTCTACGGGAATCCCCGAATTTTTTGTGTATTGTATCACACTATGTTCGGCTGAATAGCCCGGTGATCTCGTCCCGGACCGCGCGATCGTTCTGGTGCCGGGCCGCGTCACGGACCTGGTCGCCGAGCGTGGCGTCTTCCTTGAACGTCGACAGCGCGCGGGCGGCGGCGAGCGCATCGAGCTTGCCGTGGGTGCGGATCGCCTCGAGCAAGTACTCGGTGGCCGGGTCGGCGCGCAGCAGCGCGAGCGCCAGGTAGCCGATCCGGTGGCGCTGGTCGGTCGTCGCGCCGATGCACCACGCAGACAGCGCGTCGAACGCCTCGGTGAACCGGCCGCCGCCGAGCGTGAGCGCCGCGACCTCGGCGCGCTCGTCGTGGCCGGCGAGCAGCCTCAGCATGAAGCCGTACGACGCCTCGCGCGCCAGCGCGACCAGCGACTCGAGGCACGCCGCGAGCACTTCGCCCTCGGGGTCGCCGATCATGATCTTGAACCGCAGCAGCGCCGTGGCGTCGGGCCGCCCGGCATCGCCGAGCCCCTGCGCCGCCGCGACCCGGGTGACCCGCTGGGGGTCGCCGAGCAACCCGGCGAGGACATCGAGCGCGTCGGGCCGCCCGAAGTGAGCGTGGGCCAGGCCGCACACGCCGCGCAGCTCGGCGGCGGTGTCGTCGCCGCCCCAGCCTTCTTTCTGCTCGTAGCGCAGCCCCGCGACGAACACCTGATCGTCCCAGTGATCGAGCGCGTGCAGCGCCTTGGCGATCGCCAGCTTGCCGCGGCACGCCGGATCGCGCTTGGCGCCGTCGTCGCACAGCCGGACGAACGCCGGCGCCAGCTCGGCCACCACCGGCTCGAGGCGATGCTCGGCGATCAGGTCGGCCGCCGCGGCGACCAGGAACCCGGTCGACGACTGCACCGCGGCGCGCAGCTTGCCGAGCGACGCCGGCGCGGCCGGATCGAGCGCGCGTAGCTCGGCGACTCGTTGCTGCAGCGTGCGCACCATCGCAGGTCCCTCGGCGCGCTACGACTTCTGCACGTCGCCGTGCGCCGGCTCGGCGTGGCGCGCCGGTGACGCGATCCGCTGCTCGAGCCCGGTCAGCCGGCTCAGGATCTCGGACTGGGTGCGCAGCATCTTGTCGATCGACATCTCGTTCTTGAGGTTGACCTGGAAGTCGTTGACCGCGAGCGCCTTGTCCTTCGTCGACTGGCGGTTCTGGCTCATCATGATGATCGGCGCCTGCAGCGCCGCGAGCGTCGACAGGAACAGGTTCAGGAACATGAACGGCAGCGGATCGAACGCGAGCGGCTCGTTCAGCAGCGAGTTCCACAGCATCCACACGACCATGAAGCCGCCGAACATGAAGATGAACGGCCAGCTGCCGCCGAACGCCGCGACCATGTCGGCGATCCGCTCGCCGAACGTGAGCTTGCTGTCCTCCTCCTCGAGCACGTTGCGGGTCACCGTGCGGGTCATCAGCTCGTTGGTCGCCCGGATCCGCTCGCCGACCTCGTGCATGATCGACAGCGCGGCGTCGGGCCGGCGCTTGATGAACTCGACGAAGTCGTCGCGGTCGAGCGCGAGCATGTGCGAGTCGCGGTTGGTCACCGCGGTCGCCGAGCGCGGCGCGCCGTCGAGCAGCGACAGCTCGCCGAAGTACTGCTGCTTGAACAGCGAGGTCAGGGTCACCTTGTGCTTGCCGGTGCCGGCGATGATGTCGACCCCGCCGTCCTCGATCACGTAGACCGCGTCACCGACCTCACCCTGCTCGAACACCGTGTGGCCGGCCTCGACGTGGACCTCGTGCAGCTTGTTGGCGAGCGCGGTGAGGTCATCGGGATCGAGCGACTCGAACAGCGGGATGGCCCTCAAGAGCTCGATGCGGTCCATGTGCGGCGACGATATCACGCGGCCGTCGGTCGCCGCGTCGAGCAGGTCGCGCTGCGCGATCCTGTCCGCGACGCGCTCGGCGCGCCGGAGCCGGCGCGGTCACGGCGCGGCGGGCTGCGGCGGCCGGGGCGCCGGCGGCTTGCGCAGCAACACGCCGTCGACGTGCTTCTCGTGCCGCGCGGGCGCGGGTGCGGACGCCGCGCTGCCGGGATCCGCGGCCGGCGCCGGCGGCGCCCCGAGATCCGTGAACATCATGAGCCCGAGGATCAGGAGCACGATCCCGCCGAACAGCAGCGACACCACGACGCGCTCGCGCGGCCGGCCGTCCCGGCGGTTGCGCGCGATGATGTTCTCGAGCCGACCCATCGGTAGATTCTACCTGCTATGTCGCGATGGCGCTGCCCGGTGGGCACGGAGCGCTGGCATGGCGTTGGCCAGGGTCAGAGACCCGTGTAAAGTACACGTGTGAGAGGCCCACCCTACGATGCGAAGACCGCGAAGCAGACGGTGAGCCTCACGCTCAACTCAGATCTGTATGCGCAGGCGAAGAAGCTCGGGATCAATGCGTCGCAGGTCGCCGAAGAGGCCTTGAGCCAGGAGGTAGCCCGGCGCAAGGCTGAGCAACTGCAAGCCGAGATCCGGCAAGACCTCGAGGCGACGAGCTCGTACATCGCCAAGCACGGTTCGTTTGCAGAGATGGTGCGCGAACACTACGCCGACGAGGACTGAGATGGCTCAGTTCGATGTCTTCGTGAATCCGATCCCGCGAGCGCGCCGCGCGTACCCGTACGTGGCCGTGCTGCAGTCCGACCTTGCCGAGACCGGCCGGGAGCGGATCGTAGCGCCGCTTGTGCCCAAGGCGCGGTTGACCGGTACGGTGGGACGCTTGACCCCGCACGTGCGCGTGTCGAACGTCGATCACGTGCTGCTCGTTCCCAGCATGACAGCGATCGCCGCCGCAGACTTGCGGGAGCTGCGCGGCCAGCTCGGCGCGCATCGCGACGCGATTGCCGCCGCGCTCGACTATCTCTTCCTGGGCGTGTAGCGCGATCCCATCGATTCGAACGGCAGGCGCACGAGCTCTCCGGATCGTCCCATCCGCGCACAGGGAGGGGTGCGTCGGTTCATGACACTTCCACCGTCACTTGGCCCTGCGGACGCCCCGGGATCGGCTGAACCGATCCTTCTATCCACTGTGGTTGCGCCCGCCCGATCTGCCAGGTACGAGCTGCTTGACCAGTCAGCTCACGAAGCAGAACGTAGGCGACACCGAAAGGTAACGTCATGAAGCTCGACATCAACGGCACAGTTCAAGACGTCGACGCGACCCCGGATATGCCCCTGCTCTGGGTGATCCGCGACGTGCTCGGCCTCACCGGGACCAAGTTTGGCTGCGGCATGGCCCAGTGCGGGGCGTGCACCGTCCACGTCGATGGCCAGCCGGTGCGGTCGTGCATCACGCCGGTGTCGACGATCGGCAGCCGCAAGGTCCGCACGATCGAAGGCATCTCGACCGATGGCTCGCACCCGGTGCAGCGCGCGTGGGCCGAGGCCGACGTCGTGCAGTGCGGCTACTGCCAGTCCGGCCAGATCATGACCACGATCGCGTTGCTCGAGCACAAGGCCGAGCCGAGCGACGAGGACATCGACGCCGCGCTGTCGGGCAACATCTGCCGGTGCGGCACGTACGCGCGGATCCGGTCCGCCGTTCACCTCGCCGCCAAGCTGTCGCGTGGAGGTGCCAGGTGATGAATCGTCGAGAGCTGTTGCGCAACAGCGTGGCGTCCGCCGCGGGTCTGGTGATCGCGTTCCAGATCCCGCGCGTGCTGCGCGCGGCCCCGGCCCCGGTCGCACCGCCACTGCCACCGGCCAACGCGTTCCTCCGGATCGCGCCCGACGACACGGTGACCGTGATGATCGCGCACTCCGAGATGGGCCAGGGCATCTGGACCGGCCTGGCGATGGTGATCGCCGAGGAGCTCGAGTGCGACTGGTCGAAGATGCGCAGCGAGCATGCACCGGCGGCCCCGGTGTACGCCCACCCCGCGTTCGGCATCCAGATGACCGGCGGGTCATCGACCACGTGGAGCGAGTTCGATCGCTACCGCACCGTCGGCGCCACCGCGCGCGAGATGCTGATGCGCGCCGCCGCGTCGAAGTGGAAGGTCGCGCCGTCGGCCGTGCGCGCCGCCCGCGGCATGATCGTCCACGGTAACGGCAAGGATCAGCTGTCGTACGGCAAGCTCGCGCAGGCCGCGATGGCGCTCGCGCCGCCCAAGACGGTCAAGCTCAAGGACCCCAAGGACTGGAAGATCATCGGTACGCCGGTCAAGCGGCTCGACACGCCGGAGAAGATCACCGGCAAGGCGCTGTTCGGCCTCGACGTCCAGTTCCCCGGCCTGCGGGTCGCGCTGGTCGCGCGGCCGCCCGCGTTCGGCGCCAAGCTCGGCACGTTCGATGGCAGCGCCGCGCTGAAGATCCCGGGCGTCGAGCAGGTCGTGCCGACCGCGAACGGCGTCGCGGTGGTCGCCAAGCACTTCTGGGCCGCCAAGCTCGGCCGCGATGCGCTGAAGATCGACTGGACCCCGCCCGAGGGCGGCGGTATCGACACGCCGAAGCAGCTCGCCGAGTTCCGCGCCACCGCGAAGAAGACCGGTACCGTGGTCTCCGAGCGCGGCAAGGTCGAGGCGGCGCTCGGAGCCGCGAAGACCAAGCTCGAGGCCGAGTACGACTTTCCGTACCTCGCGCACGCGCCGATGGAGCCGCTCAACTGCACCGTGAAGATCGACGGTGACAAGTGCGAGATCTGGACCGGCACGCAGTTCCAGACCGGCGATCAGGGCGCCGCCGCGCACATCCTGGGGATCAAGCCCGAGCAGGTCACGATCCACACCATGTTCCTCGGCGGTGGGTTCGGCCGGCGCGCCAACCCGATGTCGGACTTCGTGTCCGAGGCCGTGATCGTCGCCAAGGCGGCCGGCGTCCCGGTCAAGGTCGTGTGGACCCGCGAAGATGACATGCGCGGCGGCTACTACCGGCCGTCGTACGTCCACCGGATCCAGACCGGGCTCGACGAGCACGGCAAGCCCGTGGCGTGGGATCATGTCGTCGTCGGTCAGTCGATCGTCGCCGGCACGCCGTTCGAGCCGATGCTGGTCAAGCACGGGATCGACGGCACCTCGGTCGAGGGCCTCGCCGAGTCGCCCTACCTCGAGGGCACCGCGGACATGCGGGTGTCGCTGCACTCGCCGCGCACCGCGGTCCCGGTCCTGTGGTGGCGCTCGGTCGGCAACACGCACACCGCGTTCGCGATGGAGTGCATGATCGACGAGGCCGCCCACGCGGCGAACCAGGATCCGCTCGCGTATCGCATGGCGCTGATCAAGGACAAGCCGCGCCACACCGCGCTGCTGTCGCTCGCGGCGGACAAGGCCGGCTGGAGCTCGCCGCCGCCTCCGGGTCGCGCGCGCGGCCTGGCGATCCACGAGTCGTTCGGCAGCATCGTCGCGCAGGTCGCCGAGGTCTCGGTCGAGCACGGCCAGATCCGGGTCCATAACGTCACCTGCGCGGTCGACTGCGGCACCGTGGTCAACCCACTCGCCGTCGAGGCCCAGATCCAGGGTTCGGTGGTGTTCGGGTTGTCGGCCGCGCTCCACGGCAAGCTGACCTTGACCGCCGGCAAGGTCGACCAGAGCAACTTCCACGACTACCCCGTGCTCCGCATGTACGAGATGCCGCGCGTCGCGGTTCACATCATGTCGAGCAAGGCCAAGATGGGCGGCATCGGCGAACCGGCCACGGCCCCGATCGCCCCCGCCGTCGCGAACGCCGTGTTCGCGCTCACCAAGCAACGCCTGCGGTCTCTGCCGCTGCGGCTCGCATGAGGATCCATGAAGCGCTCAGGCATTTTTTTGATCGTGATGGCCGGTGTCGGGCTGGCAGCGTGCGGGCACCCCGCCGCGCCGGCGACGAGCTCTGGTACTGGTACGGGCTCACCGCCGACCCACGAGGCGGGGCTGGTGGCGTTCGAGACCGTGCGGAGCGTGCTGCAGCACCCGCGCTGTCAGAACTGCCATCCGCGCGGCGATAATCCGCTGCAGGGCGACGACGGCCACCCGCACCCGCAGAACGTGCAGCGCGGTCCCGACGGCCGCGGCATGGTCGGCGAGCGCTGCACCACCTGCCACGGCCCGGCCAACCCGCCCGATACCTACGGCATCCACATCCCACCCGGCGCCTCGACCGGCTGGCGGATGCCCAAGCCCGACGAGCGGCTGGTGTTCGTGGGCGTCGCACCGGGCGCGCTGTGCGAGCAGATCAAGGATCCGGCGCGCAACGGCGGCAAGGACATGGCGGCGCTGCGCATCCACCTCGACGATCCGCTGGTCACCTGGGGCTGGTCGCCGGGCCTGGGCCGCACGCCGATCCCGGTGTCGCGCGAGGCGTTCCTCGACGCGTGGTCGACCTGGGCCGCCGCCGGCACGCCGTGCCCGAAGTGAGCTGACTCGCCACCCGTGGACGTCACGCGCGGCGGGCTCACCCGCCCGAGTCCACTCACTGAGTATACTCACTCAACAACATGGCGACCGCGACCCACCCCAACGCCCAGCTGATCGAGTCCTTCTACCAGGCGTTCCAGCGCCGCGACCCCGAGGCGATGGTCGCCTGCTACGCGCCGGACGTCTGGTTCTCCGACCCGGCGTTCCGCGATCTGCGCGGCCCGCGCGCCGGCAACATGTGGCGGATGCTCGCCGAGCGCGCCAGCTCGCTCAAGGTCACGTTCTCGGACGTCTCGGCCGACGATCGCACCGGCCGCGCCCACTGGGAGGCCAACTACGTGTTCCTCGCCACCGGCCGCAACGTCCACAACATCATCGACGCCCGGTTCGAGTTCCGCGACGGCAAGATCGTCCGCCACGCGGACAGCTTCGACCTGTGGCGGTGGTCCGGCCAGGCGCTCGGCGCCAAGGGCAAGCTGCTCGGCTGGTCCCCGCTCGTCCGCAACGCGATCTACAAGACGGCGACCAAGGGTCTCGACGCCTTCGAGGCCAAGCGCGCCGCGACCTGACCGAGAGCGACGACGAAGCGACGACAGAGATCAGCAGCTGAAGCTCACCGGCGATCCGGATCTCGATCGCGTTGTCGGCGATCCGCGGTACGTTTCACGCACGGACCTTCGGAAAGTCTTTCACGTGTGTGTCCTTCCTGCGCCGCCTCCAGTAGCGTTTGCCTCGGTGATCGAGGTACGCGCTCCTGATCATGCGGACCTGCAGGCGCAGTTCAGCGTGGCGTATGTCGAGGCCGTGGCAGCAGCGGCCGGGTTCTTCGTCCAGATCGCGGATCGCGGCATGGACAAGGACGGCGTCGACGCGACGGTGATGCGCCGCGGCCCGATGGGAGTGACGCAGTCGCCTCGCCTGGATCTCCAGATCAAGTCCCAGGGCTGCGGCGAGCTCACCGAGGATCCGTTTCCTCACGTCCTGAAGATCAAGGGCTACGATGATCTCCGGGCGACCAGCTACCAGGTCCCGCGGATCCTGGTCATCGTCCTCGTGCCGCAAGCGATCTCCGAGTGGGTCGTCCACAGCGAG
>DATBBB010000352.1:0-5297 GCA_036271215.1 Kofleriaceae bacterium
CCTGATCCTGGTGCCCCTGATCCTGGTGCCCTTGACCTTGATGGCCCTGACCTTGATGGCCCTGACCTTGGTGACCCTGACCTTGATGGCCCTGGCCCTGGTGACCCTGGCCCTGATGGCCCTGGCCCTGGCCTCCCTGACCTTGATGGCCCTGGCCCTCGGCGTGCTGCTGCGGCCCGCGTGGACCGCCCCCACCGCCGCGGTTGCGATTGCGCGGTGGCCGCTTGCCCTCGTGGTTGCCGCCGTCGTCGCGCCGCGGTTGGCGCTGCTGCGGCTGGCCGCCGCCGCCCCGCTTCGCCGACAGCGCGATCCGCTTGCGCTGGTTATCGACCTCGAGCACCCGCACCGTCAGCTTCTGGCCGACCTTGACCACCTCGCTCGGATCCTTCACGAACTGCTCGGCGAGCTGCGAGACGTGGACCAGGCCGTCGTTATGGACGCCGATGTCGACGAACGCGCCGAACGCGGTCACGTTGGTCACGATGCCCTCGAGCACCATGCCGACCTTGAGGTCCTCCATCGCCGTGACATCGTCGCGGAACTTCGGCGGCGAGAACTCGGCGCGCGGATCGCGCCCCGGCTTCTTGAGCTCGGCGGCGATGTCGCGCAGCGTCGGCTCGCCGACGTCCTCGGACACGTACTTCGAGAAGTCGATCTTGTCGACCAGCTCCTGGTTGCCGAGCAGCGCCGGCAGTTCGACCCCGAGGTCCGTGGCGATCCGCTCGACCAGCGGGTAGCGCTCGGGGTGCACCGCCGACTGATCGAGCGGATACGCCGCGTTCGCGATCCGGAGGAACCCGGCGGCCTGCTCGAACGCCTTGGGCCCCAGGCTCGAGACCTCCATCAGCTGCGCGCGCGTGGCGAACGCGCCGTGCGAGTCGCGGTACACGACGATCTTCTTCGCCAGCGACTTGCCGATGCCGGCGACGCAGCTCAGCAGCTGCGCGCTCGCCGTGTTGAGCTCCACGCCGACGTGGTTGACGCAGTCCTCGACGACGTCGCCGAGCCGCTTGGCGAGCAGCGGCTGGTGCACGTCGTGCTGGTACTGGCCAACGCCGATCGACTTCGGCTCGATCTTGACCAGCTCGGCGAGCGGATCCTGCAGCCGCCGCGCGATCGAGATCGCCCCGCGGATCGTCAGATCGAGCTCGGGGAACTCCTCGCGCGCCAGGTCGGACGCCGAGTACACGCTCGCGCCAGCTTCATTGACCTGGACCACGAATGGCGCGACCCACGACGGCGCGGCATCGGCGCGCGCAACGCCCTGCGGCGCGGTCTCGCCCTCGGCGGGGGTCTCGGCGTGCGCCTCGGCGGGGCTCTCGGCGTGCGCCTCGGCGGGGCTCTCGGCTGGGCTCTCGGCCGGGCTCTCGGTCGACGGCCCGCCGGCCCCGCGCAGCCCGGCGTCGGCCAGCGCGCGCTTGACGAAGCTCTCCGCCTCGCGGCCACCGGTGCCGTTGCCGACCGCGATCGCGCGCGGCGCGAACTTCTTCACGAACGCGACCAGCTCGGCCTTGGCCTTGGCGAGCTGCGCGTCGCCCTGCGTGATGTACACGGTCACCGTGCCGAGGAACTTGCCGGTCGCGTCGATCGCGGCGCACTTGCAGCCGGTGCGCAGCCCCGGATCGACGCCGATCACCGCTGCCGAGCCGAGCGGCGCTGCCAGCATCAGGTTGCGCAGGTTGCCGGCGAAGATGTCGACCGCCGCGCCGTCCGAGCGCTGCTTGAGCTCGGCGCGCACGTCGTTCTCGACGCTCGGCGCCAGCAGCCGCTTCAGCGCGTCGGCCCCGGCGGCCTTGAGCTGCGCCGCCCACGGCGACGCCTCGTCGAGCCTGGCGAGCCGCAGGATGCCGGCCTCGACCCGCGCGGTGTCGACCGCGACGTGCGCGCGCAGCACGCCCTCGGCCTCGCCGCGGCGGATCGCGAGGAACCGGTGCGACGGGATCGTCTTCACCGCCTCCTTGAACTGATAGTACTGCTCGAACTTCGTCGGCTCGTCGCCCTTGCCCGGCGCGACCTCCGACGACAGCTCGCCGTGCTCGGCGTACTCGTGGCGGACGAACGCGCGGATCTCGGCGGTGTCGGCCACGACCTCGGCGGCGATGTCGCGCGCGCCGGCCAGCGCGTCGTCGGCGCTCGCCACCTGCTCACCGACGAAGCTCGCGGCCTCGGCCGCCGGATCGCCGTCGGCGCCCTGGGCCAGGATCTTGTGGGCCAGCGGCTCGAGACCTTTGTCACGCGCGACCGACGCCCGGGTCTTGCGGCGCGGCCGGTACGGCGCATACAGATCTTCGAGCTCGGCCTTGCCGGTCGCGGTGCGCAGCCTGGCCTCCAGCTCCGGAGTGAGCTTGCCCTGCTCGGCCACCGACGCGAGGATCGCCGCCCGCCGGGTCTCGAGCTCCACGAGGTACGTCCGCTGCTCCTCGATCGCACGGATCTGGACCTCGTCGAGCCCGCCGGTGCGCTCCTTGCGGTAACGCGCGATGAACGGCACCGTGTTGCCCTCGTCGAGCATCGCCACCACTGCCCCGACTGCGCCGGGCGCTAGCCCGAGCGCGCGCGCCACCGCGGGCACCGGGTCGTAGTGGAAAGCCGCGCTCGGTGCGGCGGTCGTCTCGGAGATCGCGTCGTCGCTCATGGGGTCCGCGACCGTACCCACCTCGCCGACGAGCGGCAAGTAGTAAGGTAGCCGCCGTGATGGCAATCGACGCGGCCCGCGACCACCTGATCCGGCGACTCCCCAAGGTCGAGCTCCACCTGCACATCGAGGGCACGCTCGAGCCCGAGATGATGTTCAGCCTTGCAGCGAAACACGGCATCTCCCTGCCGTACCGCTCGGTCGACGAGGTCCGTGCCGCCTACAACTTCTCCGACCTGCAGTCGTTCCTCGATCTCTACTACGCCGGCTGCAACGTCTTGCGGGATCGCCGCGACTTTTATGCGCTCGCGATGGCTTACTTCACCCGCGCCCACGCCGACCGCGTGGTCCACGCCGAGCTGTTCTTCGATCCGCAGACCCACACCGCGCGCGGCGTCGCGATCGACGTCGTGATCGGTGGCCTGCGCGACGCGATGGACGACGCCCGCCGCCGCTACGGCATCACCTCCGAGCTGATCCTGTGCTTCCTGCGCCACCTGTCCCAGGACGACGCGCTCGCCACGCTCGACGCCGCGCTGCCGTTCCGCGGCGACTTCGTCGGCGTCGGCCTCGACTCCGGCGAGCGCGGTAACCCGCCGAGCAAGTTCGAGCGCGTGTTCGCCAAGGCGCGCGGCCTCGGCCTGCGCCCGGTCGCCCACGCCGGCGAGGAGGGCCCGGCGGCCTACATCCGCGAGGCCCTCGACCTGCTCCACGTCGAGCGCATCGATCACGGCGTGCGCTGCGACGAGGACGCCGCCCTGGTTGCGCAGCTCGCGCGCGATCAGGTCCCGCTCACCGTGTGCCCGCTGTCCAACCTCAAGCTGTGCGTCGTCCGCTCGCTCGCCGACCACAACTTCGCGCGCCTGCTGCGCGCCGGGGTCGCGGTGACCATCAACTCCGACGATCCGGCCTACTTCGGCGGCTACATCGCCGACAACTACCGCGCCACCGCCGCCGCCCTCGACCTCACCGCCGCCGAGCTCGTCTCGGTCGCCGAGAACGCGGTCCGCGCGGCGTTCATCGCCGACACCGCCAAGGCCGAACTTTTCGCGGAGATTCGCCGGGCGGCCTCGACAATTGAATGATATTTTCGTGAGCTGAATTAGCCAACCACCACCTGCAGGAAGCAGGCGATGAACAGGCAGCCGAGGGTGCCGTTGATGACCTCGACAAGCAGCAGCCGGTTGGGGAACGTCGTCTGAATCCACATATTCCAGAACCGCGGGTAGACGCGCAGCGCGGCGAATAGCGCGCCGAGCTCGAGCGCGCCGAGATAGCCGGCGGCGGGGATCGCAGGGCGAAGCCAGAAGAACGCAGCGGTCATGATGTAGACCTCGACCTGGGTGCCGAGGAATTGCCGCACGAAATAGCCGGCCTGGGTCGGCCACTGCTTGACCGCGACGTGCCGGTTGGCCTCGCGGCTGTACGCGTCGACGATCGGGTTGCCGTACAGGATCGCGATCACGACGAAATGTCCGACCCCGGCGACGGCGCCCCATAGCGCGATGTTCTCCATGGCTACGGCTCGCGGCGGGTGAACGAGCGCGTCGTCATGCTGTCCATGTCGAGTAGCGCGGCGAGCTCGCGCATCTCGGGCACGCTCCTGATCTCGGCGAGCCAGGCCTCGACCTGGGCGCGGGTCTCGAAGCGCATCAGCATCAGCCACGTGCCGCCCGCGTCCTTGCCGAGCTCGCGGGACAGAAACCCAGGCTGCGCGGCGATGCGGCCGCCGCGGATCTTGCGCTCGACCGCGAGCAACTGGTCGTCGGTCGCGCCCGGCTTGAGCCGGAACGTGGCGACCTCGATGCTGTGATCGGGCCGCGTGCCGCCGAGCTGCTTGAGCGCGGCCGCCCAGCCCTCGAGGTGATGGACGCGCGCGATCCGGCCGTGCGCGAGCTCGTGAATGTCGGTGGGTGTCGATGCGGAACGACTTCGAGCCGTCGAGGGTGAGGCCCATGAAGCTACCGCGCGGCGAGCCGGTCGCGACGCTGCGCACGACGACCTTGTGGTCGCTCGCGATCACGTCCTGCGGCGACCACGTCAGGTCCGGGATCAGCTTCCAGAATCCGGCGACCTGCTTGATCAGCGTGTCCTTGGACTTGCGCTCGTGGCTGTCGATCGACTCGAAGTCGTCGGCGAGCAGCTGCTGGAGCACGGCGGTGCTCGTGGTCTCGCGGTTGACGGTGAGCGCCTGGGTATAGAACGGCAGCACGATCGCTTCGGCTTCTTGCTTCGTCATGGCTCCACGATCGGGCCGATCCGGCCGGCGCACTAGCCGAGATGATTTGTCAACACTGTGCGATAATTTCGAACAATGCTCGAACGCCTGCGTGCCTTCGCGGTCTCGCCACCGCTGGTACTAACCAGCTGATCGGGGCCGTGCACGGCCAGTTCCCCGGCCACGTGTTCACCCGGCGCGGCCCGGCCCGACGTGCACGGCGCATTCGCGCGGTTCGCGCGGCGTTTTATCCCCGACACCGCCAAGGCCGAACTTTTCGCGGAGATCCGCCAGGAGGCCTCGGCAATTGAATGATATTCTGTGAGCTATATCGCTCATTCTTCTCGGGAAGAAGCAGCATGGGCTGCGTTACAGTGCTGATGATGTCCCGCTGTAATCGCCTCCTGCTTGGCCTGGTCCTGTGTGCCGCGTGCGGCAGCGTCG
>DATBBB010000353.1:0-14794 GCA_036271215.1 Kofleriaceae bacterium
AGGCGCTGCTCGCGAGCCTGCACGATCTGAGCGAGCCTGTGCGCGCGGCGGTGCTGCTGCGCTACGAAGCCGGCTGCTCCTTCCAGCAGATCGCGCAGCAGTGCGGAGAGGCCGCGGGCACGCTCCACGCCCGCGTGGCGCGCGCGTTGCCCGTCCTGCGTGCCGGGATCCGGGCGCGGCTCGCAGATCCACAATCCGCATCCCGGGTGCAAACAATCTTGGCGCCCGCTCCGACAAGGGGATATGAAGTCCAAATCCCATCGTCAAGCCCCGCCCACGAGCACGGTGCGGTTGAAGATCCGGCGCGACGTCGGGGATGAGATCTCGCTCGACGTGGCGTCCTACGAGCGGCGCGATCCGGCGCCGAAGCCACGGCGCTCGCCGCGCAGCAAGGCGACCGGAGCCCCGCGCCGCAAGCCCCGGGCGCGTACGAAGCCCGACCGCGCGCCCGCCGGCCGCACCGTGATCCTGTTCATCGCGTCGAACCCATTCGGCACCACGCAGCTCCGGCTCGGTGAGGAATGTGCGGAGATCCAGCACGAGCTCAAGCTGACCGTGCACCGCGACCGGGTCCACTTCGAGGCGCGGTGGGCGGTCAGCGTCGACGAGCTGATGCGCCACCTGACCGAGCTCGACCCGGACGTCGTCCACTTCAGCGGCCACGGCAGCAGCAGCGCCGGGCTCCTGCTGCAGGACGAGCACGGCCAGCCGCAGCCGGTGCCCGGGCGTGCGCTGGCCATGATGATCCGGGCCGCGGCGCGCCGGGTCCGCGTGGTCGTGCTCAACGCCTGCTCCAGCACCGCGCAGGCGGAGGCACTGCGCGCCCAGGTCGACTGCGTGGTCGGGATGGACGGTGCGGTCGACGACGATGCCGCGCGCGTGTTCGCGCGGCGGCTCTATGGCGCGATCGGCAGCGGTTGCTCGGTCGGCAACGCCGTCGAGCATGGCGTGGCCGCGCTCGCTGCCTGCCAGCTGCCCGACGAGCTGCTACCGCGCTGCGTGACCCGCGACGGCGTCGATCCCGACTGCGTGATCCTCGCGGGCGAAGGCGTGCTACCGCGGCCCGCACCGCGCTCGCGGTAGCAACCGCCGGCGCTTACCCGATCAGCGAAGCGTGCGTTTACTCCGATTGATCCGTCACAACAGATGTGAAGGCGCATTGTGGCAACGCGCGGTAATAGCAAACGCCGGCGAGAATATATTGTGAGTCCATTCGAATCAATGCAGTTGATGTTGCGCAGTCACAGACGCTGACGTACGTTGGCGTCGATTCGCAGCGGGTAATGGGGTCGGGGGGCTTGGGAGGGTCGGGTGACCCGCTGCTGTGCGCTCCCAGGAACCGGCCGGTCGATAACCGCGGAGGAACCTTTGAGCACGCACCGATTCGCATCGTTTTCCGTCAGCCTGATCGCGCTGACCACCACCCTATCCACCCTCAGCTGCACCACCGAGGCGCCACCGGCGACCGGCGCCGCAGAGCAGGAGGTCATCAATGCCCCGCTGCCAGATCCCTTGAACCTGACGCTCAACGGCAAGACCAGCGTCACGATCGGTCCGTTCACGCAGGTGTCCGGAGACGTCGCGGCCTCGGGCCCCAAGGGCTCGGTGCTGTTCGACGTCGCCTCGTCGCAGTACTACTACTATGGCTATGGCGGCAACGTGCTGGCCAGCACCGTCGACGTGAACATCCAGGCCTCGGTGGGGCACATCTACGGCAACCTGATCACGGTCGATGGCTCCGCCGGGAGCCAGACGCTCGGGCTCGATCCGGCCGCACTACCGCCGATCCCCGCGGGCACCGCGGCGGCGCCGGGCACGACGAACGTCTCCGTCCCCGCCAACCAGGCGAGGCAGCTCTGCCCCGGCCAGTACGGCGCGATCTCGCTCGCCGCAGGCGCCACGCTGAACCTCAACGGTGGCGTCTACGATCTGACCAAGCTGACCCTCGCCGACGGCGCCAAGCTCGAGCCCTCGGAGCCGGTGGTGCTGCTGATCTCGGGAAACATGACCACCGGTACCGGCGCGTTCGTCGGGCCGTATCCGGATGTGGTCAATCCGATAACGGCCGGCGATATTCGTATCGAGGCCGGCGGCAACATCACGATCGGCGACAGCACCCAGGTGCGCGCCCACCTGCTCGCGCCTACCGGCAAGCTCACCACCGGCAAGTCCACGAACCTGACCGGCGCGGGCTGGGCCAAGATCATCAACATCGGTCCGCAGAGCAACGTCATCGGCGAGGGTACGTTCAGCGCGGTCGCCCCGTCGGTGCCACCGCCGTGCAACGACAACAACGCGTGCACGGCCGACACCTGCGTGGGCGGCGGCACAGCGTTCGGGTCGTGCCGCAACGCGCCGGTGCCGAGCGGCACCTCGTGCGCGGACGGCAATCTCTGCAACGGCGCGGAGACGTGTAATGGCGCGGGCACCTGCGAGCCCGGCACGCCGCTGGCCGCCGGTGCCTCGTGCGCGGACGGCAACGCCTGCAACGGCGCCGAGACGTGCAACGGCTCGGGCACTTGCGAGCCCGGCACGCCGCCGGTCGTGAGCGATGACAACTCGTGCACCACCGACTCGTGCGACCCCACCGCCGGCGTGTCTCACGTCGCGCTGCCGGATGGCTCGACCTGCTCCGGCATCGGCGTCTGCGAGGCCGGTACGTGCTCGGTCCAAGGCGCGGTCTACTCGGCCGACTTCTTCCAGTTCGGGGACACGACCAACCAGTGCAACAGCTGGAACGATTTTCTCAATAACCAGGTGGTCGACAACAGCTACAGCCGCGTCACGATGAGCGGCACGTTCGACCTGACCGGCATCACGTGCAACGATCCGGCGTCTGCCACCCAGATCTGCCAGGCCATACATCAGGGCAACTCCGCCTCCGTCTCATGCGGTGGCCACACATGGAACGTGGGCCAGTGCGGCGGCACCGAGCTCAGCATCGACATCGGCACGTGCTTCTGCTCCTTTGGAGCCGAGCATACCGTCCGTCCCTGCACCGGCTTCGATGACTGGGGCGGTGTGAACACGGAAACGTGCGACGGTCCGAGCCAGACCATGACCGTCGCCTGCCAGTAGACACGCAGATCCCCGGACGTGTTGCCGCCTTTAGCTCGCCAGCTTCGTCGCGGCCTCGTCCGAAAGCACGAAGGCAGTGCGTCGATAGAGCTTCGAGTCATCCGGCGGACATTTCATCAGCGAGGTCACGTCCCGGGTCGTATCGCTCCACATCGCCTCGTACCGCCGCTCCTCGAACCCGTGCGCGGCATCCAAGAAGGACACTGTGTCGGGCTTCGCCGGCGGAGTAACACCTCGACCCCGAAATGGATTGGCGGCACGCCCCGGCCAGGTAGCAATGGCGACATATGGGGCTCTGCGGGGCACAGGCATCGTTCCAAATGGCGCAAAGCCCATGGCCTCGCTGACATGTCCGGAGGCTGTGGCCCATTCCAGCCCGACCAGCACTCCAGCCAAGGGAGATCGCTGCGGATGGCAGCGGATACGCCAGCGCGAGTCGCACGCCAAGGTATTCAGGAGATCGACCAGCGCATCTTCGCAATTGATCATCGGGAATACCGCGATCGCGACCCGATCTGCTCTCGCATGTGCATCGAATCCGGTATTTAAGCGCAGTGCAATTCGTTGCCCAGCGATCGGCTGAATTTCGGCAACCACGGCCGTTCGCTTTGATCCGCTCGTCAGCATCCTCGCAAACGAACAGCCCGTCATCCCTGCACGCAACCACAATCGAAAATGTTCTTCGGCTTCACCGCCCATTCGACACCTCGTTAACTCCCGTCAACGTTCCAGGGTAGGCAGATCAACAATAGGAATGCTGATCACGAACAATGGACGCCCATCTTCGTCCTCGACCACCACGCGACCGGTAGCCGCAGCGTAGGCGACGACCATGTCGGCGTCGGCGAGGAATTCGGCCTCGGAGAAGGTCCGAGGTGGATAGATGGCCGCATCGGGCTTCTGTTCTGTGGGCAGCTTGTCCATTCGCGCCTCCAGAAATTGGATTACCACTGCGCGATCCGACGAGCAAGCATAACCGATCTATCGATCGACGGAGATCTCTCCGACGAAGCGTTGGCCATAATCGATATCTGACGCTGCTCAAGCGAGCTTGTGGATCACCCAGATGACGACGTAGATCATCGCGCCGAGCACGGCGGCGAAGCCGAGCCCGACGGCGGCGAGGACGGCCCAGTCGGAGGCGCGGGCCTTGCCGCCGGCGGCGCGGGACTCGAGGAGCGCCAGGTTGTGCTCGTTGGCGTGGAACGCGAAGTCGGCGATGTCGCCGATGATCGGTACGACGCCGATCACCATGTCGATCCCGAGGTTGAGCAGCATGCGGGCAATGACGAGCGACGACACGCGGCGGCGGATCGCGACGACCACGATGTACAGGCCGAGCAGCGAGCCGAGGACATCGCCGATACCGGGCAGCACGAAGCCGATCAGGGCGTCGAGCCCGTAGCGATCGAACACGCGGGCGAACGTGCGCACGCGCTCGATCTCGGGGTCGGCCGCTGTCAGGACGGCGCGCGGAGCGGGGCTGGCGGCCATATCAAACAGCGGAGCAGATCGCGTGCCACGCCGCCAGCCAGTCGCCGATCTGGCGCGACCAGCCGTCGCCGGCATCGCCGGCCCCGGCGAGCCAGCCACTGCCCCGCTACCGCACGCCGTGGCGGCGCTTCATCCGGTGCAGCGTGCTGCGGGCGACCCCGAGGCCACGGGCAGCGCGGCTGACGTTGCCGCCGGCCTCGACCAGCGCGCGCATCAGCGCCTGGCGCTCGGCCTCGGCGATCGCGGTGCGCTCGGCCGGCGGCCCCGGCAGCGGTGCCAGCTCGCTCGGCAGGTGCAAGAGCTCGATCCGGCGCGCCCCCGCGGCGATCACCCGCGCCACCGCGAGCACCGACTTGAGCTCGCGCACGTTGCCCGGCCACGGGTGGTGGGCGATCGCGGCCGCGGCGTCGGGCGCCAGCTCCGCGGCATCGCCGAGCAGGTGCGCCGCGAGCGCGGTCACGTCGGTGCGCTCGCGCAGCGGCGGCAGCCGCACGACCGCGCCCTTGAGCCGGTAGAACAGATCCTCGCGGAACGCACCCGACGCGACCAGCGCCGGCAGGTCGCGGCAGGTCGCGCACACGATCCGCGCGTCGCCGCGCTCGAGCCGGACCTCGCCGACCCGCCGGAACGCCCCGGTCTCGAGCACGCGCAGCAGCGCGGCCTGCATCGCCGGCGACATCTCGGCGACCTCGTCGAGGAACAGCGTGCCTCCCGCCGCCGCGTGGAACAGCCCGGTCCGCCCACCGGACAGCGCGCCCGTGAACGCCCCGGGCGCGTAGCCGAACAGCTCGGCCTCGAGCACGCCCGGCGCCACCGCGCCGCAGCTGACCGCGTGGAACGGCCCCGCCGCCCGCGGGCTCGCCGCGTGGATCGCCTGCGCCACCAGCTCCTTGCCGGTGCCGCCAGCAGCATCATGAAGTCGCGATCCGCCAGCTGCGCCGTCGCGCGATCGAGGATCGTGTCGCCGACCGCCTGCAGCAGCTCGACGTGCCCCAGGTGCAGGCGCAGCTCCTCGCCGCGCATCAGGTGCTCCTCGGGCGGCGCGCCATCGCTCGGCGCCCCCAGCGTGCGCGCGCGCGGGTCCAGCACGCCGCGAGCTCGGCCGCGATCGGCGCCGCGCGCCCGGCGTGGAAGTCGTCCCAGGCCGAGGCAGACCTGGGACAACGGCAAGCCGATCCGCGAGTCGATGGCCGCCGATCTGCCGCTCGCGATCGATCACTTCCGCTACTTCGCCGGCTGCCTGCGCAGCGAGGAGGGCTCGATCAGCGAGATCGACCACAACACGGTCGCCTACCACATCAAGGAGCCGCTCGGCGTCGTCGGTCAGATCATCCCGTGGAACTTCCCGCTGCTGATGGCGGCGTGGAAGCTCGCGCCCGCGCTCGCCGCCGGCAACTGCGTCGTGCTCAAGCCCGCCGAGCAGACCCCGGCCACGGTGCTGGTGTGGGCCAAGCTGATCGGCCACCTGCTGCCGCCCGGCGTGCTCAACATCGTCAATGGATTTGGCATCGAGGCCGGCAAGCCGCTCGCGCAGAACCCGCGGATCGCCAAGATCGCGTTCACCGGCGAGACCACCACCGGCCGGCTGATCATGCAGTACGCGTCGGAGAACCTGATCCCGGTCAGCCTCGAGCTCGGCGGCAAGTCGCCCAACGTGTTCTTCGCCGACGTGCTCGCGCACGACGACGACTTCCGGCAGAAGGCGCTCGAAGGCTTCGCGATGTTCATGCTGAACCAGGGCGAGGTCTGCACCTGTCCGTCGCGCGCGCTGATCGACAAGAAGATCTACAACGCGTTCCTCGAGCTCGGGGTCGAGCGCGTCAAGCGCGTGATGCCGGGCGATCCGCTCGACACCGACACCAAGCTCGGCGCCCAGGCGTCGAACGATCAGCTCGAGAAGATCCGCACCGGCGGCGAGCGCGTCCGGCTCGCCGGCGATCTGGCGGGCGGCTACTACGTCGCGCCGACGATCTTCGAAGGCCACAACAAGATGCGGATCTTCCAGGAGGAGATCTTCGGCCCGGTGGTCTTGGTCGCCGGGTTCGACGGCTACGACGACGCGATCGCGCAGGCCAACGACACGCTGTACGGGCTCGGCGCCGCGGTGTGGACGCGCGACACCACCACGGCCTATCGCGCCGGCCGCGCGATCCAGGCTGGCCGGGTGTGGACCAACTGCTATCATCACTACCCGGCGCACGCGGCGTTCGGCGGCTACAAGCACTCCGGCATCGGCCGCGAGAATCACAAGATGATGCTCGAGCACTACCAGCAGACCAAGAACTTGCTCGTCAGCTACGATCCCAAGCCGATGGGGTTCTTCTGAGCCGAGTGTCCGCCACCCCCGCCGCGCTCGAGTGGATCGCGCGGCTGCGTGCCCAGCACGGCCCGCTGATGTTTCATCAGTCGGGCGGTTGCTGTGACGGCAGCGCGCCGATGTGCTACGTCGAGGGCGAGTTCAAGCTCGGCGCGCGCGACGTCAAGCTCGGTGAGGTCGGCGGCTGTGGGTTCTACATCGGCGGTGACCAGTTCGAGCGCTGGCAGCACACCGACCTGACCCTCGATGTCGTACCCGGGCGCGGCGCCGGGTTCTCGCTCGAGGGCCCCGAGGGCGTGCGGTTCCTGACCCGGTCCGACGTCTGCGCCGTCTAGATCCCGTCTGTCTCCCGCCTGGCTCCTGACCCTTACCTGCGAGGCCTCATGCCGATCGATCCTGCGACCACCGCGCTCGTCCTCATCGAGTATCAGAACGAGTTCACCAGCCCGGGCGGCGTCCTGCACGGCGCCGTCGAGCAGGTCATGACCGAGACCAACATGCTCGCGAACACCGTCGCGCTCGTCGCGTGGGCGCGCAAGCACGGGGTCGCGGTCATGCACGTGCCGATCAGCTTCGCGCCCGGCTACGGCGAGCTCACCCGCCACCCGTACGGCATCCTCAAGGGCGTCGTCGATGGCAAGGCGTTCGTCAAGGGCTCGTGGGGCGCGCAGATCGTCGACGCGCTCGCGCCGGCCGATGGCGACATCGTGATCGAAGGCAAGCGCGGGCTCGACGCGTTCGCGAGCACCAACATCGACTTCATCCTGCGCAGCAAGGGGATCCAGACCGTCGCGATCGGCGGGTTTCTGACCAACTGCTGCGTCGAGTCCACGATGCGCACCGCGTACGAGCACGGCTACCAGGTCGTCACGCTGACCGACTGCACCGCGGCGACGTCGCCTGAAGCGCACCACAACGCGTTCAAGAACGACTTCCCGATGTTCTCGACGCCGATGCCGGCGGCGCAGTTCCAGGCCCAGCTGTCGTAATCGCGACAGGCTGCCCGGGCGGCCGTCACCGTCATTTGGGCAGGTTGCGCCGCCGCCCCGCGGTGCCCACCTCGACATATCATGTCGAAGAACCTCCCGATCGTCCCGATGCGCAGCGCGGTGCTGTTCCCGGGCATGAGCCTGCCCGTCACCGCGGCACGCCCGCAGACGCTACGCGCCGTCGAGGCCGCCCTGCGCGATCCGGAGCACCGCGTGCTCGTGGTCGCCCAGCGCGGCGATGTCGATGAGGTCCTGCCCGAGGGCCTGTACACGATCGGTACGATCGCCACGATCTCGTCGGCCGAGCGCGGGCTCGGCGGCGTGCGGATCGCGCTCGAGGGCCACGAGCGCGGCATCATCCTGCGGATCGCGCCGAAGGACGGCTACCTGCTGGCCACGGTGGCCGACGCCGCCGAGCAGGCGGCGATCGACGACCGCGATCCGGCGTTCGTGGCGCTCCACCGCGAGGTCCGCGAGCGCGCCGCCGAGCTGGCGACCAAGCGCGGCGTGCCCGCCGATGCGGTCGGCCAGATGCTCAAGCAGATCACCGAGCCGGGCCAGCTCGCCGACCTGGTCGCCGGCTACCTCGACGTGCCGGTCGCCGAGCGCCAGGGCCTGCTCGAGGCGCTCGCGGTCGAGGACCGGCTGCGCCGCGTGCTGATCCTGGTCCAGCGCCAGATCGACGTGCTGTCGGCGCAGGAGTCGATCCAGTCCAAGGTGAAAGAAGAGATCGGCGGCCGCCAGCGCGAGATCTACCTGCGCGAGCAGCTGCGCGCGATCCAGAAGGAGCTCGGCGAGGGCGAGGGCGCCGCCGACGAGGCGCTGGCCGAGCTCAAGACCAAGCTCGATGCGCTGCCGCTGCCGGCCGACGCCCGCCGCGAGGTCGATCGCGAGTGGTCGCGGCTATCGCGGATCGGCCGCGAGTCGACCGAGTCGCAGGTGATCCGGACCTACCTCGAGACCATCGCCGAGCTGCCGTGGGGCGCGCGCACCGACGACCACCTCGACATCCAGGAGGCGGCCAAGATCCTCGATGAGGACCACCACGGCCTCGCCGACGTCAAGGACCGCGTGCTCGAGTTCCTCTCGGTCCACCAGCTCGCCGCCGGCAGGGCGCGCAAGGGCCGGATCCTGCTGTTCTCGGGCCCGCCCGGCGTCGGCAAGACGTCGATCGCCAAGTCGATCGCCCGCGCGATGGGCCGCAAGTACGTGCGGATCGCGCTCGGCGGCGCGCGCGACGAGGCCGACATCCGCGGCCACCGCCGGACCTACATCGGCGCGCTGCCCGGCCGGATCCTCGCCGGCATGAAGCAGGCCGGCAGCAAGAACCCGGTGTTCCTGCTCGACGAGGTCGACAAGCTCGGCGTGTCGTACCAGGGCGATCCGGCGAGCGCGCTGCTCGAGGTCCTCGACCCGGCGCAGAACGACTCGTTCACCGATCACTACCTCGGCGTGCCGTTCGACCTGTCCGAGGTCATGTTCATCGCGACCGCGAACTTCCTGCAGAACATCCCGGCGCCGCTGCTCGACCGCATGGAGGTCGTCGACTTCGCCGGCTACACCGAGCGCGAGAAGCTCGCGATCGCCAAGGACTACCTGCTGCCGCGCCAGCGCGACGACAACGGGCTGACCGCCGCGCAGATCGAGGTCACCGACGACGCGCTGCGCGACGTGATCACCAGCTACACCCGCGAGGCCGGGGTCCGCCAGCTCGAGCGCGAGCTCGGCCGGCTGGCGCGCAAGGTCACGCGGCGGATCGCGGCGCGCGAGATCGAGCGCGCGACGATCGATCGCGGCGACGTGCGACCGCTGCTCGGACGGCCGCGGGTCCACCCCGAGAAGGCGCCGCCGACCGACCAGACCGGGATCGCGACCGGCATGTACTACACGCCGGCCGGCGGCGACATCATGTTCGTCGAGGCGTCGCCGATGCGCGGCAAGGGCGATCTGATCCTCACCGGCCAGCTCGGCGATGTGATGAAGGAATCGGCGCGCGCCGCGTGGACCTACGCGCGAGCCAACGCCGAGTGGCTGGCGATCGACAACCGCGTGTTCGAGCGCGACATCCATGTCCACGTCCCGGCCGGCGCGATCCCCAAGGACGGGCCGTCGGCGGGCATCGCGATGGCCACCGCGATCGTCTCGGCGCTGTCGGGCCGGCCGGCGAGCCACGAGGTCGCGATGACCGGCGAGATCACGCTGTCGGGCCGCGTGCTGCCGATCGGCGGGCTCAAGGAGAAGGTCCTCGGCGCGGTCCGCGCCGGCATCACCCACATCGTGATCCCGCGCGACAACGCGCCCGACCTCGACGACCTGCCGGCCGATGTCCGCGAGCGGCTCGTGGTCTCGCCGGTCGACACGCTCGCCGAGGCGCTGGCGATCACGCTGCGCGACACCACCCTGCGCGACGGCCGGCTGTGGTTCGGCGAGGCGCTGCCAGGCGAGGCGCCGCGCCTGGCGCACTGACCGGCTGAACGACCGGCTGGACGACCGGCTGGACACGCGCGGCGCCGCGGGCGACGATTGCACCGTGGATGGAGTAGCCCTGTTCGCGACGCCGGTGTTCTCGTTTCCCGAGGCGGGTGACCCCGAGCTCGATCGCGAGCTGACCGAGCGGCTGGTCGCCGAGTCGGAGAGCTCGCCCGGGATCGTGCGCAGCAACAGCGGTGGCTGGCACTCGGTCCCCGACGTCAGCCAGCGCCAGGAGCCGTGCTACCAGGAGCTGATGCGCCGCGTGGTCGGCGGCGTGCAGCAGACGTTCTTCGAGCTGGTGCGCGGCCAGGCCGCGACCGCGGGCCAGCGCTACCGGTTCGGGGTCCAGGCGTGGGCCATGGTGATGCGCCACGGCGATCACACGCTGGTCCACGACCACGCCGACGCCCACTTCTCGGTCGTGTATTACGCCGATGCCGGCGATGCCGACCTCACGCG
Organism: Kofleriaceae bacterium; assembly: GCA_036271215.1. Lineage (GTDB taxonomy): Bacteria > Myxococcota_A > Polyangia > Haliangiales > Haliangiaceae > JABFXX01. Next base: position 10,810 of record DATBBB010000353.1, read on the forward strand.
GTATCCAGACTCCGGCAAGCTGACACTCATGGACCCGCGGCGCGGCGGTACGGTGATCTCCGGAGTCGAGCTCGCGCCGTCGCTCTACGTGATCGAGCCGCGCGCCGGCTTGCTGGTCGTGTTCCCGGGCTGGCTCCAGCACTTTGTCCAGCCATATCGCGGTACTCGGCCGCGGGTCACGATCTCGTGCAACGTCCGGCTCGATGCCGATCCGCGCGCCGATCCACGCGAGTGACACACCGGGAGACAGTACAGAGACAGTACGGAGACAGCACCGAGACGGCACAGAGACACTGTTAACCAGATCCATACAACTGACGTTCAAGGCGTAAGTAGTAGTCAAGAGAGTCGTCAGCTCGCTTGCTGAAATATTGTCTCGCGATCGCGTCTAGTGGTCGTAGATGACAAACTTCAAATCACGACTCCCACACATCCTGGCGGCGTTATCCGTCGCGTTCTCGGCGGCGCTGCCGGCATGCGCGGTCGATCCCGAGGACGCGACCGCGACCGACGACCAGGTCAGCGAGGTGTCGAGCAACCTCGCGGTGTCGAGCTGGACCGGATACACCCAGGCGCCCCAGAACACCTGGCAGGCCACGCAGGTCGCGACGCTCAACGGCGTCACCTACGGCGTCACCGCCGGCAACTGTGGCTCGTGGGACTGCTGGCCCGAAGAGGACACCACGCAGCTGCGATGGACCCAGCTGACCTCGAGCGGGTGGACCAACGCCACCGACATTCCGGGCCAGCAGACCAACTCCAAGGTCAGCCTCGCGGCGTTCAACGGCTACCTCTACATGGTCCACACCGGCGGCTCGGACAGCTCGGCCACGTGGATCTCGAGGTTCAACCCGGCGACCCAGTCGTGGAGCACGAACTACCAGGTCTCCTATCCCAGCTTCGCCGGCCCGCCGGCGCTCGTGGTCTACAACAACCTGCTCTACTTCATCGGGACCAGCACTTACCCGTACTCGATGTGGTATGCGACGATGAACACCGGTGAGTCGTTCTCGCCGCTGACCTGGATCCCCGGCCACGACGGCGCGTCGCGGCCGTCCGCGGCGGTGCTGTTCGGCAAGCTGTACTTCGCGCACCGGTGGGGCCAGACCGGCGACATCGTGTACGGCACGTTCGACGGCTCGACGTGGACCGGCGCGACCCACATCGGCGGTGGCGATGGCGGCGGCGTGCTGCAGGGCATCGAGCCGGTGCTCGCGTCGGACGCCGGCGTGCTCCACCTCCTGCACCGCCGGCTCAGCGACAACTACGTGTGGTGGACCTACTTCGACGGCTGCAAGTGGGCCGGCGCCGAGGTCACGATGAGCTCGTCGAGCCTCGAGCCGTCGGTCACCCAGGGTGGCCCCGGCCTCATCCTGGCCACCAACCCCGAGTTCGACGATCTGTTCGGCCTGACCTCGTACTACGTCGACGCGTCGTACTACACGCACCCGTTCAGCCGGTTCCCGCCGACTGTGCCGCTGTGCGGCATCGTCACCAAGCCGACGTACTAGCCCCGGCCACTGACCGCGCCGCGGCTCACTTCGCGGGCGGGTTGTGACACCCGCGGGTCGCTCACGCCGCCGGGCGGGGCCGGATCTGGACCAGCGGCGGCCCGGCCGGCGGCAACGCGAGCGGCGCGAGCCGCTGGCCGCGGAACCGATCGAGCCGCGACGCGTGGTGCGCGTAGGCGATCGGGCACGTCGCCGCGCACGGCTTGGGGGTGTCGAACGCGCGCCGGATGTGCTCGGCGGTGTACTCGGCGAGCGGGATGCCCGGGTTGCCGGTCCGCGGCGCGCACAGGTGGACCAGGCCATCCTCGCAGACGTGGAACGTCCGCGCGCCCGCCCGGCACTTCCAGTCGGCGCTGCCGTGCTCGATCAGCCGCATCGTGAAGTCGTCCGACAGGTAGCGCGGCGCGCGCGACCCGAGCCCGCGGATCTCCTCGTAGGCGGCGCGGGTCGCGCCGTCGAGCGGCACGGCCGAGCCGTCGCCGTGGCGGATCAGCGACGTCGAGACATCGAACCCGAAGCCGAGCGCGGTGCGCGCGACCTCGATCGCCTCGGCGGGCGGGCTCGAGCCGAGCACGCAGTTGATCCGGACCCGGAACTTCGCGCGCTCGGCGAGCAGCCGCAGCTTGGGCAGCAGCGTCTTGAGCGACTTCTTCGAGGTCGCGTTCGGTGTGACGTTATCGACGCTGATCTGGAGCGCGTACAGCCCGGCGCGGTTCAGCCGATCGATCCAGTCGGCCGTCAACAGATAACCGTTGGTGTTGAGGAACGGCGTCATGCCGCGCGCGCGGACGTAGGCGACCAGCGCGTCGGCGTCGGGGTGGAGCAGCGACTCGCCGCCGGTCAGGGTGACGAACACCGAGCGCAGCCGCGCCAGATGATCGATCCGCTCGCGCAGCGTGGCGAGCGGGATCGGCGGCGACACTTTGTCGTACTCGAAGCAGTAGCCGCACGACAGATTGCAGCGCCGCGTGATGATCAAGTTGGTGACCAGCGGGCGCGTGGTGTCGAAGGCGGCGGATACCAGCGCGCGTGCGATGCGAGTCTTCATGGCGTGACCCGGTCATCGCAACCGATGTGCCGCCCGCAACTCCGCGATGTGCGGTGCGTTTTGTGCCCAGATCTGACAAACATGTCAGCTTGTCGACGTCGCGGTCGGACCATCCGTCAACCGGTCGCCGGTCCCCTTGCCGCTACCTCGTCTCGACCTCGTCGGCCGCTCCGGAGTACACAAAATCGGGCATCTTGCCCCATCGGGGCGAAAACGCACAACCTACCCTGTGCGATGACGCCCAGTTACCTATGGCTCACACATTGCTTAACAAGCCCCACACATGACTATCGGTAAGCTCTGCCTGGCGGCGTTTCTCTGCGCGATGCCCGCGATGGCGATCGCGCAACCTTCGGTCGGCGTCAACGTGGGCGTGAATGCCAACGTGAACGCCGAGGACTCGTACGACACCACCGCACCCGGCGATCCGGTCGAGTCGGTCGACGTGTTCTACGATCAGCTGTCGCCGTACGGCATGTGGGTCGACGAGCCCGACGTCGGTCGCGTGTTCGTGCCCCAGACCGATAACTACGTTCCTTATACGAACGGCCACTGGCAGTACACGAACCTCGGCTTCGTGTGGACGTCGAACGAGCCGCACGCGTGGGCGACCGCGCACTACGGCCGCTGGGCGTACTCGAACAACTATGGTCGCTGGTACTGGAGCCCGGATACGCAGTGGGGCCCGGCATGGGTCGACTGGCGGCAGACCGGGACCCACTTCGGCTGGGCGCCGCTCGCGCCGGAGGTCGTCGTGCGCGCCGGCTGGCACGTGCCGGTCGAGTCGTGGCACTACTGCGGTAGCGAGCACGTGCTCGACGTCAACGTCACGCGCTACTACGAGCCCCGCGCGCGCGTCATCGAGATCCACCGCGATGCGCGGCCGATGGAGCACTACTCCACGGTCAGTAACGTGCGCGTCGTCGTCGGTCCGTCGAGCGCGGTGCTGCGCGATCATCGCGTGACCGTGCGGCCGGTGCGGGTCGAGGCGCGGGCGATCGGCCGGTGGAGCCCGGTGGAGGCGCACGCGCAGGTCGAGCGCGCCCACGAGCACCAGGCGACGTTCGAGGTCCAGAACCAGCACCGCATCGAGGGCAACGCGCGGATCCACACGGCGCAGGTCAAGGTGATCGAGACCCACCCGCAGATCAAGGCGCAGATCAACGTGCGCGTCCAGGGCAGCGTGCACGTCGGCGAGCCCGGCCATACCGAGCCGGGCCGGCCGGGCGAGCCCAACCACGTCGAGCCGGGCCACACCGAGCCGGGCCACACCGAGCCTGCGCGGCCCGGTCAGCCCGCCCACACCGAGTCCGCCCACGAGCCGAACAAGCCGGGCCAGCCCGCGCACGCCGAGTCCGCCCACGAGCCGAACAAGCCGGGCCAGCCCGCGCACGCCGAGTCCGCTCACGAGCCGAACAAGCCGGGC
>DATBBB010000354.1:0-20964 GCA_036271215.1 Kofleriaceae bacterium
TCCCCGCCGCCGGAGCCGCCGCGCTGCCGGTCCCCGTCGCCGGAGCCGCTGCGCTGCCAGTCCCCGCCGCCGGAGCCGCCGCGCCCGCCGCCGGAGCCGCCGCGCTGCCGGTCCCCGCCGCCGGAGCCGCCGCGCCCGCCGCCGGAGCCGCCGCGCCACTGCCCGACGCGCCGTCGGCGTCGGCGAACCAGCCGACCGGGATGTCGGTCTCGTGGACCTCGAGCTCGCTGTGCTTGGGGTGCTGCAGGTGGAGCTGCTGCTTCTGCTGCTTCAGCTTCTCGATCATCTGGCGCTGCTGCTCCGGCATGTTCGGATCGTTGAGCATGTCGTCGAGCGTGCGGGTCGGGTGCTCGAACATCTTGTCGAGCGCCTTGCCGCCCTGGGCCTCGGCGAGCGCCGCCAGCGCGTCGCGCTTCGCGGCTTCCTTGCTCCACGCGTCCTTGGCGAGCTCGCCGGCGATCTCGGTCTTGACCTGCGTGAAGCTGAGGTCGCCCTCGCGCTTGTCGGTCGCGATCGCGAGGTACACGCCGCGCTCGGTGACGATCACCGGCGTCATCTCGCCTGGCTTGAGCTTCTTGACCGCGTCGTTGAGCGCCGGATCCTCGAGCGCCGGGTTATCCGCCACGCGCCAGCCGCGGTCGCCGTTGTCCTTCGGCGCGTCGTCCGACGAGTCGGCCGCGAGCTGCTTCTCGGCGTCGGTGAACTTGAGCTTGCCGGCGGCGATGTCGGCGCGCACGGCCTCGAGCTTGGCCTTCGCGGCCTCGATCGGCAGGCCGCGCGGGTTGTCCGGCGCCCCGGTCTTGGCGGTCTTGTCGTCGGGCTTCTTGTCGGCCGGCTTCTTGTCATCGGCCTTGGCGGACTTGTCGTCGGGCTTCTTGTCGGCCGGCTTCTTGTCATCGGCCTTGGTGGACTTGTCGTCGGGCTTCTTGTCGTCGGACTTCTTGTCGTCGGGCTTCTTGTCGTCGGCCGGCTTGGCGGCCTGCGGGTACGCCTTCGGGATGAAGATCTCGCGGATCGCGTACTGCGGCTTCACGGCCTTGTAGAGCGCCCCGTCGGCCTTGAACCGCGCCTCGACCTCGGCCGTGTGGCCGTCGAGGAACCGCTGGACGTCGGCGTCGCTGAGCTTCATCGCGGCGCGGTAGTGATCGGGCTCGAACGCCACGGTGTCGTAGGTCACCGTGTTGTTCTCGTAGAGGTAGTCGGCCAGCGCCTCGTCGCGCGACACCCGCACCGAGCCCCTGAGGATCTCCTCCATCAGCGCCGCTTGCATGTCGCGCGCCTGCTCCTCGCGGTAGCTACCCATCGACACGTTGAGCTGGCCGACCCAGTTCTTGAATTGCTTGATGTCGAAGAACTTCTCGTCGCCGACGGTCTTGAAGAACGACTGCGAGAAGTCGATCCGATGGCCGCCGAGGAAGAACCAGCCCTTCTTGATCTCCTCGTCGACCTGATCGCCGGTGGTGCGCAGCCCGCGCGCGGCGGCGGCCTGGGCGAGCAGCTCGCGGCGGATCACCCAGTCGAGCGCGAAGTAGACCTTCTGGCGGCCGTTGACCCGCTGATCTGCAGAGAACGCGACCAGAAACGCCGTCTGGCTGGCATCCTGACCATCGACGACCACAGGGACGTTGCTCGACGATGTACAGCCACCCTCGCGACCTCCGCGATTCGACGGCGCGAGGCCGTAGACGAAGATCACGATCAGCAGGATGAAGATCAGGTAGATGAAGATCGAGGCGCCCTGACGGCGCATTTGTTCAAGCATGAAAGACTCGGCCGGTTGTACGGCAGGCGGGGCATCCTAGCTATCGAGAGATCCGGGTACAAGCTGCGAACGCCCTCGCGGATCGCATGTTTGGGGCTGGTGTGAGCCGGGTTCGGCTCCACAAGATTGTCTTGCCCTTGTGGACAGACGCGTGATAACCCCGCACAGCCAAAGGAGGGGGGAATCTCGCTGATCTCCCTCCATCTCCTTTCCTTCCGGCCTCCTTCCAGCTCCTTCCGGCTCCTTCCTCATCTTCCGGCATCTTCCGGCCCTTTGGGCTCCTCGTTTTCTTTCACGCCGCAGCGCGTCTACGCCAGGACAGCCACCATGCTCTTCGACTGGGTCTACGGAATGTTTTCCAACGACCTCGCTATCGATCTCGGGACCGCGACCACCCTGACGTTCGTGAAGGGTCGCGGCATCGTCGCGAATGAACCCAGCGTGGTGGCAGTCCAGGCATCGTCGCAGGGCCCCAAGAAAGTCCTCGCCGTCGGCAAGGAAGCCAAGGAGATGCTCGGCCGGACGCCGGGCAACATCGTCGCGATCCGCCCGATGAAGGACGGCGTGATCGCCGACTTCGAGGTCACCGAGGCGATGCTGCGCTACTTCATCCAGAAGGCGCACCAGCGCCGGACCCTGGTCCGGCCGCGGGTGATCGTCAGCGTGCCATCGGGGAACACCGAGGTCGAGAAGCGCGCGGTGCGCGACTCGGCGCTCGCGGCGGCGGCGCGCGAGGTCTACCTGATCGAGGAGCCGATGGCGGCCGCGATCGGCGGTGGCCTGCCGATCACCGAGCCGACCGGCAACATGATCGTCGACATCGGCGGCGGCACGACCGAGGTCGCGGTGATCGCGCTCGCCGGCGTGGTGCTCTCGAAGTCGATCCGGGTCGCCGGCGACAAGATGGACGAGGCGATCGTCCAGTACATCAAGCGCAAGTACAACCTCTTGATCGGCGAGCGCACCGCCGAGATCATCAAGAAGGAGATCGGCTCGGCGTACCCGCTCGAGGAGCCGCTGACCGTCGAGGTCAAGGGCCGCGACCTGGTCGCCGGCGTGCCGAAGACCCTGCTGGTCAACAGCGACGAGATCCGCGAGGCGCTGCAGGAGCCGGTCAACGCGATCGTCGACGCGGTGCGCTCGGTGCTCGAGCGGACCCCGCCGGAGCTGTCGGCCGACATCGTCGACAAGGGCATCGTGCTGTCGGGCGGCGGCGCGCAGCTCAAGAACCTCGATGTCCTGCTGCGCGAGGAGACCGGGCTGCCGGTGATGGTGTGCGAGAACCCGCAGCTCGCCGTCGTGCTCGGCACCGGCAAGGTGCTCGACGAGCTCGGCCTGCTGCGCGAGATCGCGCTGCGCTAGCAGGACCGCGCCATGACCCTGCGCCGCCGGCTCGTCGACTGGTCGCTCACCGGCTTTCTGATCCTCCTGCCCGCGCTCGTGCTGCGGGCGAGCCTGTCGCGCGGCACGCCCTCGGCGCTCGACCAGGCGCTGCTGCGGATCACCGCGCCGCTCGAGACCGGGGTGTCGTGGGTCGTCGAGGGCATCGGCGGCACGTGGTCGCGCTACGTCGCGCTGGTCGATATCGAGGCCGAGAACCGCGAGCTGCGCGACGACAACGAGCGGCTGCGCAAGGAGCTCGCGGCGATGACCCGCAAGGCGTACGACGTCGCCGCGCTCGAGGATCTCGCGGTGGTCAAGAAGCGCACGCCGGCCGATACCCTGGGCGCGCGGGTGATCGGCGCGCCGCTGTCGCCGCAGTTCCGGGTGCTGCGGCTCAAGATCGATCGCGGCGACCGCGAGGTCGCGACCGACATGCCGGTGATCACCTCGGAGGGCCCGGTCGGCCGGGTCGACAAGGTCTACGGTGACTACGCCGACGTGGTGCTGATCAGCGATCCGTCGTCGCGGATCGACATCGTGATCCGCGATCCGGATCAGCCGGCGGCCCCGAGCAACGGCGCGCGCGGCCTCCTGGTCGGCATGGGCCGGCCGGACTCGTACGCTTGCAAGATCGAGTGGCTCGAGCGCCAGGGCCACCCGGGCGCGCAGCCGACCGCCGACACCAAGGTCAAGATCGGCGACGAGATCGTCACCAGCGGCCTGGGGGCGAGCTTCCCGGCCGGGCTGGTCGTCGGGAAGATCTCGAAGATCATCGGCGACGATGGCATGTTCCAGAGCGTGGAGGTCAACCCCACGGTCGACGTCTCGCGGGTCCGCGCGGTGATGGTGCTGCTCGCGCCGCCGCCGCCCCCGGATCCCGACGCCAAGGCGCGCCGGCGCAGCGACCTGGCGTTCGGGGCGAGGCCGCTGTGAGGACGTCGCCGTGAGGACGTCGACGATCGTGCTCGTGGCCTATCTCCTGTGCGTGGTGGTCGCCGCGGTCTGGCGGCTGTTGCCGTGGTTCAGCGACGCGATCCCCGACGTCGGCGCGCTGACCGCCGCGTACCTCGGGCTGACCGCGCGGCGCCAGGTCTCGCCGGCGATCGGCGGCGCGATCGTGCTCGGCTACCTGATCGACCTGATCTCGGGCGCCCCGCCCGGGCTGGTCGCGCTGGTGCTCGCGCTGACCACGCTGATCGCGCGCGCGATCCAGCAGCGGATCCTGGTCCGCGGCGCGGCGATCTCGATCGCGTTCTCGGCGTTCGTCGCGCTGGTCGCCGGCGTGGTCGCGCTGATCGTGCGCGCGCTGTACCGGGTGCCGAGCGCGGCGTTCGGCGTGGAGCTGATCCACATCGCCGAGGTCACGCTCGCGACCGCGATCCTGGGGCCCCTGGTGTGGCGGATCTTCCGCCGGATCGACGCCGCGTTTGCTCGGACCCACCGCGAGCGCGAGGCGGCGCTGGAGGGCCTGGCGCCGTGATGGGGGTGGCGGACGGTCCGCGCGACGCGACGCGCGGTGGGGTGAATCGAGCGGCTTTGCCGCGAGAGAGGGGACGGGAACGGCCCCTATGGATCGACGCCGCGTTTGCTCGGACCCACCGCGAGCGCGAGGCGGCGCTGGAGGGCCTGGCGCCGTGATGGGGGCGGCACTCCCATGCTAATCCGCCAGTCGTCGGGGCCCGGCTCGGGCAATGGCCCCGCGCTGCCCGAGCTGCACCGCCGGCTCAAGTGGGTCGCGATGATCGGGATCGGCGCGCTGCTCGTGCTGATCGGCCGGCTGTGGCAGCTCCAGGTCATGCGCGGCGAGAGCTACTACGAGCGCACGGTGTCCAATGTCGTCAAGGAGCGCTACCTGCCGTCGGTGCGCGGCAAGATCCTCGACCGCAAGGGCGTCGCGCTCGCCGACAACCGCCCCGCGTTCAACATCTACGCCACGCCCAAGCAGATGACCAAGCCGCTCGAGCTCGAGCTGGTGCGGATGCTCGGGCTGTCCGACGACGAGATCGCCAAGATCGACGAGCGGCTCGAGGTCGGCCGCAAGCGCGACGCCAAGACCGCGATCGTCGTGCTCGAGGATCAGGGCCGCGACCGCGCCGCGCTGGTCGAGCAGGCGCTGGCCCGGCTGCCCGGCGTCGAGATCCACCACGAGCCGTACCGCTACTACCCACAGGGCGACCTCGCGGCGCACCTGATCGGCTACATGACGCAGATGACCGCCGCCGAGGCCGAGCGGCTCGGCAACCAGGGCTACGACCCCAGCGAGCTGGTCGGCCGCTACGGGCTCGAGGACAAGTGGGAGAACTACCTGCGCGGCAAGAAGGGCATCGAGCGGTTCGCGGTCGACGCGCGCGGCCAGCGGCTCGACGACGCCACCGCCTCGGCGCTGATCCAGGGCGAGCGCGGCGTGCCCGCCGTCCCGGGCGCCAACCTCGTGCTCACGGTCGACGCCGAGCTGCAGCGGCTCGCCGAGAAGGCGGTCGGCCACGCCGCGGCGGCCTCGGTCGTCGTGGTCGAGCCCAGGACCGGCAAGATCCGCGCGATCGTCAGCAAGCCCTCGTTCGATCCCAACGTCATGACCGGCCACCTGACCCAGGCCGAGGAGACGATGCTCAAGCAGGATCCGCGCAAGCCGTTCATCGACAAGGCGCTGCGGATGACCTACCCGCCGGGCTCGATCTTCAAGTTCGCCACCGCGATCGCCGCGCTCGAGGACGGCCAGGCCGCCGAGGACGAGAACATGTTCTGCACCGGCGAGTATCAGCTGTCGGGCACCACGTTCCACTGCCACGGCACGCACGGCAAGGTCGACATGCTGAAGGCGATCCAGCACTCGTGCGACGTCTACTTCTGGAAGCTCGCCGAGCGGATCGGCATCGATCGGATCGCGCAGGTCGCCGCGGAGTACGGGCTGGGCGTGCCGACCAACCTCGGGCTCAACGGCGACGCCGGCGGCCGGATCCCGACCAAGGACTGGTACGACAAGACCTCGCGCTACAAGGTCGGCTACGCGACCAACGCGGCGATCGGCCAGGGCGACGTCGAGGTCACCGTGCTGCAGATGGCGATGGCGTACGCCGCGCTCGCCAACGGCGGGACGCTCTACGTGCCGCAGGTCGTCGACCGGCTCGAGGCCCACGACGGCCACACGATCACCAGCTACGAGCCCAAGATCGCGCACCTGGTCAAGACCCCGACCGACGCGCTCGAGATCTGGAAGCGCGGCATGTGGAAGGTCACCAACGAGCCCGGCGGCACCGCGTACGAGCACGGCCACACCGACGTCGTCACGGTGATGGGCAAGACCGGCACCGCCGAGGTCAAGAAGCACCACAAGCAGGAGGACGAGAAGGACCTCGATCGCTGGAACCCCAACGCGGCCCACGCGTGGTTCGCCGGCTGGGCGCCGGCCGAGGACCCCGAGATCGCGATCATCGTGCTGGTCGAGCACGGCGGCGCCGGCGGCACCGTGGCGTGGCCGATCGCCAAGCAGATCATCGAGGGCTACTTCACCAAGATCCGGGACGCGGCCCCCCGGGACGTCAAAGACGCCAGGGACGCGGCCCCCCGGGATGCCAAAGACGCCAAGGACCCCTCGGCCAAGTCCGCGGTGACCAAGTCCGCGGTGACCAAGTCCGTGGCGCCCCGGGATGGCTCGCCCAAGGACCCGCCATGAAAGACACCGGGCTGCTGTTGCCGCGCAGCACCATCGGGGTCAGCCGGTGGCGGCGGTTCCGCGCGGCGGTCGACTGGCCGCTGATCGTCGTGATCCTCGCGCTGTGCACGCTGGGGCTGCTCAACCTGTACTCGGCGACCCGCGGCGTGCGCCACCACGCCAAGTTCGATACCCAGGTCCAGTGGATGGTGGTCGGCGCGATCGGGTTCGCAGTGGCGACGATCGTCGACTACCGCGCGCTGCTCCGCGTGGCGTGGCTCGGGCTCGGCGTCGCGATCCTCCTGCTGCTGGTCGCGCGCTTGCTCGGCCGGCCGCCGGTCGGCGACACCAACCACGGCATCACCTACCGCTGGCTCAACATCGGCGGCATGGGGATCCAGCCGTCCGAGCTCGCCAAGCTGATGGTGATCCTCGTGCTCGCGCGGATCTTCCAGGACACCGAGCCCTCGAGCTATACGCCGCGCGTGCTGCTCGGCCGGCTGGCGGTGCTCGGCGCGCCGATCGTCCTGATCGCGATCCAGCCCGATCTCGGCACCGCGATCCTGCTCAGCCTGATGGTGCTGTCGGTCGGATTCCTCGCGATGCCGTCGGTGTGGCCGATGGTCCACCTGACGCTCGCCGGGCTGCTCGGGATCCCGATCCTGTGGGAGACGATGCATGACTACCAGCAGAAGCGGATCCTGGGCTTCATCGATTGCGGCATCGCGCCGACCAAGGAGTGCTGGCACACCCAGCAGTCGATCTACGCGGTCGGCTCCGGCAAGATCTGGGGCAAGGGCCTGCTCGAGGGCACCCAGAACCAGTTCAACTTCGTCCCCGAGCACTGGACCGACTTTCCGTTCTCGGTGTGGGCCGAGGAGTGGGGCTTCATCGGCTCGGTGGTGATGCTCGCGATCTTCGGGTTCCTGCTGGTCTGGATCCTCAACGTCGCGCTCTCGGCGCGCGACCGGGTCGGCGCGGTGATCTGCGCCGGGGTCGCGGCGATGACGTTCTGGCACGTCGTGGTCAACGTCGCGATGGTGCTCGGCATCGCGCCGGTCGTCGGCGTGACCCTGCCGTTCATCTCGTACGGCGGCAGCTCGCTGGTGACGTTCTTCCTGGCGATGGGCCTGGTCGCCAACGTCTCGCTGCGCAAGCACGGCTACTAGGGCTGCGCGCGCGCACGGCCCCGGGCGCGGCGACGGCTCTGCTTGCTAAATTTTTGGCACCATGCTAATTCCTTGGCACACAGATGCAGAAACCTGCGCCCCTGACGCGCCGCGAGCACGAGATCATGGACATCCTGCACCGGCGAGGTCGCGCGACCGCGCACGAGGTACTCGACGAGCTCAGTGAGCCACCGAGCTACTCGGCGGCGCGCACGCTGCTCCGCCTGCTCGAGGACCGGGGCCACATCCGCCACGAGCAGGACGGCCCGCGCTACGTGTACACGCCCACGGTCGCACGCCGCGAGGCGCAGCGCTCGGCGGTCGCGCACCTCGTCCACACGTTCTTCGACGGCTCGATCGAGGACGCGGTCGCCGCGCTCGTCGAGTCGTCGAAGCCGAAGCTGTCGACCGAGAAGCTCGACCGCATCGCCGGCCTCGTGGCGAAGGCCAAGAAGGAGGGTCGGTGATGACCGCGTCGCTGATCGTGTGGTTCGCGCGCGGCGCCGCCGTGCTCGCGCTCGCCGTGCTCGCGACCCGCCTGCTGCGGCGGGCCTCGGCCTCGCTGCGCGTCACCGTGCTCGGCACCGCGCTCGCCGGGGTGCTGGTGTTGCCAGCGCTGGCGGCGCTGATCCCGGCCTGGCACATCGCCGGCTTCGCGGCCCGCCCGGCGCCGCTGCTCGACGAGCCGCCGCGGCTGCCGGTGGCCGAGCCCGCGGTGGCGGCCCCCGCGCCGAGCCCGCTGGTGGCCGCCGCGCCGGCGCCCGCCGGGCACGTGCCGTGGGCCGCGCTCGCCGCCGCGCTGTGGCTCGCGGGGGCGACCGCGCTGCTCGCGCGGACCGCGGTCGGGGCGTGGCGCGCGCGCCGGATCGCCCGCGGCGGCACGCCCGCGGTCCACGCCCGCGCGCATGGCGCCCGTGCATGGCGCGCGCTGGGCGGCCGCGGCGCGCCGCCGCGGATCGTCGCGAGCATGCAGATCGAGGCGCCGATCGTCGTCGGCGCGTTCGACCCCGTCGTCGTCGTCCCCGCAGCGTCGATCGCGTGGTCCGCCGAGCGCTGGCGCGTGGTGCTGCTCCACGAGCTCGCGCACGTCCGCCGCCGCGACGGGCTCGCCAACCTGATCGCACAGCTCGCGTGCGCGGCGCACTGGATCGATCCGCTGGCGTGGCTCGCGGCGCGCCGCCTGCGCGAGGACCGCGAGCTCGCCGCCGACGACGCGGTGCTGCGCGACGGCGCGCGGGCCTCGACCTACGCCGAGCACCTGATCGCGCTCGCCGCCGGGGCACGCCACGAGCTCGGCGCCGCCGCGCTCGCGATGGCCGACGCGTCGCGGTTCGAGGCGCGGGTTGTCGCGCTGCTGGATGCCGATCGCTCGCGCCGGCCCGCCGGCCGCGCGCGGTCGCTCGCGGTCGTCGCCGCCACCGCCGGGATCGCCGCGCTCATCGCCTGCGTGTCGCTCGGCGCCGCCGCGCCGCCCCCGATCCGCGCGCCCAGCGCACCGGTCGCGGCGAGCGATCCGCAGCTGCAGGCGGCCGCGGAGCGCGAGCTCGACGCCGCGATCGCCGCGCACCACGCGACCGGCGCGCTCGCGATCGTGCTCGACGCGAAGTCCGGCGAGGTCCGGGCACTCGCCGCCCGCGGCAACGCCGACCCGCGCGCCGCCCGCACCCCCGGCTCGACGTTCAAGCCGTTCACCTTCGCGGCCGCGCTCGAGGCCGGCGTCGCGACGCCCACGACCCAGCTCGACTGCGAGCGTGGCGTGCGTCGCTACGGCACGCATACGCTGAACGACGCCTCGCCGCACGGCACGCTCGACCTCGGCGGCATCCTGGCCGTGTCGTCCAACGTGTGCACCGCGAAGCTCGCCGAGCCGCTGGGTGATCGGCTGGCCGAGGCGCTGCGCCGCTATCACGTCGCCACGCTCGCCCACATCGACACCCGCACGCTCGACGGCGCGTCGATCGCGGCTGGCGAAGGCGTCCGCGTGACGGCGCTCGATCTCGCCGCCGGCTACACCGCGTTCGCCGACCACGGCATGTACCACTTCGCGGGCACGACCGAGCGCGTGATGTCGGAGCAGGCCGCGAACGAGGTGCTCGCGTTGATGGAGCGCGTCGTCACCGACGCCGAGGGCACCGGCCACGCCGCCGCGATCGACGGCGTGCGGGTCGCCGGCAAGACCGGCACGTCGGAGCACGGCGCCGGCCGCTACTACGCGAGCTTCGTCGGCATCGTACCGGCGGACGAGCCGCGCTATGTCGTGCTGGTCGGGGTCGACGGCGTCACCGACAGCGGCGGCAAGATCGCCGCACCGGTGTTCGCGAAGCTCGCCGCGCAGGCGCTCGGCCGTTAGCGGCACCCCCGACCCACCCCGCCGGCCGCATGTCGCCGGGGGCTACGGGGTGATGTGCTTCTTGAGCTCGGCTTCCAGCTTGCTGCGCGCCACGGCTCCGACGATCTGGCCGACGACCTTGCCGCCCTTGAAGATCAGCAGGGTGGGGATCGACTTGACCCCGTACTGCTGCGCGGTGATCTGGTGGTGATCGACGTCGACCTTGCCGACCTTTACCTTGCCCTTGTACTCGTCGGCCAAGGCGTCGACCACTGGTGCGATCTGCTTGCAGGGGCCACACCAGACCGCCCAGAAGTCGACGAGGGTCGGGATCTCGGACTTGACCACTTCGGCGTCAAAGTTGGCGTCCGTGAACTCCTTGAGATGCGCGCTAGCCATGGGGATCCTCCGATCGTCCAGGTTATGTAACCTCGCAGCCGGTCCAAGGCAACCTCACCGACTAGCCGGCTGAGGGTGACGCCGGTACAATATTTCCAGGGAATGTCGCGACTCTTCATATCGGTCGAACGGCTCGATACCTGGACAGTCGAAGGCCGGGCCTCGCTGCAGGGGGATCGCATGACGCTGACCGAGCTCAACCGATCGTTCGCCATGAAGCCCGCGGTGCACTTCGTGCGCTCGGCCGGCTCCGACGGCGACCCGTATGACCTGGTCGGACGGGTCAAGTCCAAGCAAGCGCTGGATGAAATGGGCGCCGACTGCTTCGAGAAGTCGGTGATCTACAAGGACTCGGCGTACGACGTGATCGAGGGCTTCATCGGCGAGCCGCTGCCGCCGTGACGCCGATCGCGGCCCCGATCATGGCGCCGGCAACCGAGCGCCTGCTGTCCGTTGCACCGTCGCCCGCGTTCTGGGTCGCGGTGTTTGCCTACACCGCGGCGGCCGCGGCGCTGCTGTTCGTGCTCGCCGGCCACGCCAAGCTACGGCCGGTGGCCCTGGCGCTGGTCGGGGTCGCGTTCGTCGCCCACGGCACCGACATCGGCTGGCGCGGGACGCTGCACGTCCACCCGGCGCAGTCGGTGCGCGAGGCGCTCGGGTTCCTGGCGTTCATCATCACCGGCGGCTACCTGGTCGCGAGCATGCGCTACCGGCTGACGCTCGGCGGCGCGGCGGTGATGCCGGTCGCGCTGGTGCTGCTCGTCGTGGCGCGGCTGACCCCGGCGGGGACCGCGCCCGAGGATCTATCGAGCCTGGGCCGGATCCACATCTCGCTCGCCACGGTCGGCGTCGCGGTGTTCGCGCTCGCGAGCGCGCTGTCGACGATCTACCTGGTCGAGGAGCGCGCGCTGCGCCGCAAGCGGTTCGATACGCTCGCGTTCAAGGATCACGGTGCCCCGCTCGAGGCGCTCGACCGGCTCAGCCACCGCCTGATCTGGGTCGGGTTCCCGATCTTCACCGTCGCGCTGGTGCTCGGCGCGATCTGGGTGTCCAAGCTCGGCGAGTCGCTCGATCGGCCGGAGTACCCGCTCGCCGCGGTGACCTGGATCTTCTATGCCGCGCTGCTCGTGGTGCGCCAGGTCTACGGCTGGCGCGGCCGGCGCGCGGCGCGGCTGACGCTCGCGGGGTTCGCGGCCGCGCTGGTCGTGCTCGCGATCTACCTCGTGCGCCGGATGGCGGGGTGAGGGCGCGGCGATGAGCGAGCTGTTCGTCGTCGGGATCAGCTGGCGCACCGCGCCGGTCGCCGTGCGCGAGAAGCTCGCGTTCCGCGACGACGAGCTCGCCGGCACGCTGCAGGCGATGACCGCCGAGTTGCCGGTCGCCGAGGCGCTGCTGATCTCGACCTGCAACCGGGTCGAGGTCTACGGCGTGACCCGGCCCGGCGCCGACGCGACCGGTCCGGTGCGCGGGTTCCTCGCGGCGAGCCGCGGGCTCGGCGACGGCGAGGTCGCCGAGGTGCTCTACGACCACCGCGGCAGCGCGGCGGTGCGCCACGTGTTCTCGGTCGCCAGCGCGCTCGACTCGCTGGTGCTCGGCGAGGCCCAGATCCTCGGCCAGCTCAAGGCGGCGTACGGCGTGGCGGGCGCGGCGGGGACCTCGGGGCCGCTGCTCGGGCGCTGCCTCGAGCGCGCGTTCGGGGTCGCCAAGCGGGTGCGCAGCGAGACCGCGATCGCGCGCGGCGCGGCCAACGTGTCGACCGTGGCGGTCGATCTCGCCCGGCGCGTGTTCGGCAACCTCGACGGCAAGAGCGTGCTCGTGGTCGGCGCCGGCAAGATGTCCACGCTCGCGGCGCGCCACCTCTACGCCTCGGGCGCCCACCGGATCGTCGTCACCAACCGGTCGCCCGAGAAGGCCGAGGCGCTCGCCGCCGAGATCGACGGCATCGCCCGGCCGTGGGACGAGCTCGAGAAGCTGCTGGTCGAGGCCGACGTCGTGATCAGCTCGACCGGCGCGCGCCAGCCGATCCTGACCAAGCCGCTGTTCAAGCGGGTGACCAAGGCCCGGCGCTGGCGCCAGCTGGTCGTGATCGACATCGCGGTGCCGCGCGACGCCGAGCCGGCGATCGGCGAGCTCGACGGGGTCTACGTGTTCGACATCGACGACCTCGAGAAGGTGGTCGCGGCCAACCTCGCCGAGCGCGCCAAGGCCGCCGAGCACGCCGGCCGGATCGTCGACCACGAGGCCGGGCAGTTCGAGCACTGGCTGCGCAGCCAGGGCGTGGTGCCGACGATCCGCGCGCTGCGCGAGCGGTTCGCCCGGGTCGCCGAGGCCGAGCTGCAGAAGACGCTCGACGTCCTGGCGCGCAAGGAGCACTCGCCGGCCCAGCAGCGCGAGGCGATCCAGCGCCTGGTCAACCTCGTGGTCAACAAGCTCCTGCACCCGCCGACCGCCGCGCTGCGCGAGGCCCCGCCCGACGAGGCCGCGCTGCGCGCCGAGGTCCTGTGCCAGCTGTTCGATCTCTCGCCGGTCGAGCGCAACGACGCCGAGCCCGGCGCGGGTGATCCGGGCGGCGAATCGGGCCTGGGCCCGGCTCCAGGCCCCGGCGATGACTCCAGCCCCGCGCTCGCGCTCGCCGCGCCGGCCTCCGAACGAAAGGTAGCGACGTGACCGACCGACTGGTGATCGCAACGCGCGGCAGCGCCCTCGCACTGTGGCAGGCCGAGCACGTCAAGGCGCGGCTCGCGCACATCGCGCCCGGGCTCGCCGTCGAATTCAACGTGATCAAGACGTCGGGCGACAAGATCCTCGACGTGCCGCTCGCCAAGGTCGGCGGCAAGGGCCTGTTCGTCAAGGAGATCGAGCAGGCGCTGCTCGACGACCAGGCCGACCTCGCGGTCCACAGCATGAAGGACGTCCCGGCCGAGCTGGCGCCGGGCCTGGTGCTCGCCGCGGTGTCGACCCGCGAGGTCCCGTGGGACGCGCTGTGTGCCCGCGCGCCGATCACTCTCGATACCCTGCCGAACGGCGCCAAGGTCGGCACGTCGTCGATGCGCCGGCAGTGCCAGCTGCTCGCGCGCCGCCCCGACCTGCAGATCGCGATGCTGCGCGGCAACGTGCCGACCCGGATCCGCAAGCTCGACGACGGCGAGTTCGACGCCATCGTCCTGGCGGCGGCCGGGTTGACCCGCCTGGGGCTCGGCGACCGGATCACCCAGCAGCTGACGCTCGAGCTCTCGGTGCCGGCGGTGGCGCAGGGCGTGCTCGGCCTCGAGACCCGCGCCGGCGATACCCGGGTGATCGACCTGATCCGGCGCGCGATCCACGACCCCGCCGAGGACCGCCGGGTCGCCGCCGAGCGCGCGTTCCTCGCCCGGATGGGCGGCAGCTGCCAGACCCCGCTCGCGGCGCACGCGATCGACGCGCCCGGCGGCCAGCTCCGCGTGCTCGGCCTGTGTGGGATGCCCGACGGGACGAAGATCCTGCGTGCCGAGGTTCTCGGTCCGGCGGCCGATGCCGAGAGGATCGGTCAGCGCCTCGCCGACGACCTTCTCGCACAGGGCGCCGACCAGATCCTCCGCGCCACGCTGTAGCGGCGACCTGCCACAAGCTGATACATCTGATCTGGGCCGGCGCGCCGGCGACATGTACAGTGTCGCGCGGTGGGGTGCTGGTCGGCGGAGCGGATGTGAGCGAGTACCGAGACATCGGGGAGCTATCGGAGGCGGCGCCGGCGGGCGTGCCCATGGTGGGCCGCAGCCTGATCGCGGCGATCGGGATCGATCGCTACGCGCACTGGCCGGCGCTGCACAACGCCGTCAACGACGTGCGCGGCGTGGTCGGCGCCTTCGGCAAGCTCGGGTTCGAGCCGGCCGGGCCGCCGCTGTTCGACGGCGATGCGACGCGGCTCGCGATCGATAGCCTGCTCGACGACCTCGAGACCAAGCTGTCGCCGGCCGACCACCTCGTCGTGTTCTTCGCCGGCCACGGCTGGGCGCACACCCAGGACATCGGCGACACGCCGGTCACCACCGGCTACCTGATCCCGGCCGACGCCGCGCACCAGGGGAACCGGACCGCGAGCCTGATCGAGCTCGACAGCTTCCTGCGCAAGATCTCGAAGCTGCCGCCGCTGCACATCCTCGTGATCCTCGACGCGTGTCACGCCGGCGTTGCGCTGTCGAGCCTGCTGGCGTGGGGCCGCGGCAGCGGGCCGCTGAACACGCCGTTCGAGGCGGTCCACCGCCGGATGAGCCGGATGGTCATCGCGTCGGCGCTCGACGACGAGGCCGCGCGCGACGGCGGCCCCGAGCCCGGGCACTCGCTGTTCACCAGCTGCTTGATCGATGCGCTGAACGGCGGGGCGCCAGGGATCGATCTGGGCGATGGCCGCCGCGTCCTCAACGGCAGCGACCTGGGGCACTACGTGCGCGAGCGCGTCCAGACCTACCCGGGCGATCCGGGCTGGCGCCAGACGCCCGACTTCGGTGGGTTCTGGCTCCACAGGCGCGGCGACATGCCGATCCTGCTGCCGCACGGCCCCGACGCGACCACGCGCATCCCCGAGCCACCGAAGCGGCTGGCGGCGGGCTCGGTGCCGACGATGCTCGCGGCCACCCCGGAGCTGCTGGCGGCCTCGGAGCCGGCGTTCACTTCCAGCTGGCTGGCCCAGGACGCGCTGGACGATGACTTCACGGACGATCCCTGCGCCGGGCTGCATGACCGGCCGTCGTCACCGCGGCTGGTGCGGCCGCCGTCGATCGCCGGCGTTCCGGCTCTGCGGGCGCAGCCGTTACAGGCCAGCGAGCCGCCTGTGCGCGCTCAACCGTCGGGCTGCCTCATCGCGGCGAGCGTGTCGGTCGCGCTGATCGTGCTGACCGCGCTCGGCGCGAGCTGTCTGCTCCGGGGACCGTCATCGGCGAACATCGTGATGTTCGAACCGGCCGACCCGCCGCCGGATCCGATGGTATGGCCGGGCAGGGCCGCGAGCTTCGAGTCGCCGCCTGTGCCGCGGCCCGCGCCGCCTCCGAAGCTCGTCCCCGCGCCGGTGGGGCAGCCCGCGGCGGGAAACCACGGGCACGACCAGGCCCCCGCGCTCGACACCATCCGCCCGGATCATCACGAAGCCGTGGTTGCGCCACCGCCACCGGCAGCCGCACCGGCAGCCGCGCCGGTGCCGCCGCCCGACGCGACCACGTCGGCGAGCACCATGCGCCGGGCGGCGAAGCAGCAGGAGCTCGCGGCCAGGCACCCCGGCGAGTGCTTCGCGCTGGTCAACGTGACCCCGGGCGGCGCCGAGATCGTGCGTGACCGCGCCGTGATCGAGAAGACGCACAAGGATCTCTACGTGCCGCTGCCGTGCGGCGCCGAGGTCGCGTTGACGTTCCAGAAGCCGTCGTACGGCGTCGTCACCAAGACCGTCCAGGCGGCGCCCGGGGGCGTGCAGGTCAACAGCCGCCTGCGCCAGATCACGTGCTCGATGACCGTGTCGTCCACCCCGCGTGGCGCGGCGATCCTGCTCGGCGACAAGCAGCTCGGGGTCACGCCGGCCACGGTCAAGATCCCGGCCGGGGAGCCGGTGACCCTGGTGATCGCCAAGGACGGCTACCCGCCGATCTCGCAGGTGGTGGTCCCGGCGGACGGTGGCAGCGTGACGGTGCCGCTGAAGAAGGCGTCCCGCAAGGCGCCGTAGCCCGGCGGCGCGACTGCGCGGCAGATCACGATCTCACCGCGGCGTGGGTCACGCTGCCGTCGGTCGCGCGTGGCTTTCGAGCCGCGTCAGGCCGGCTCGCCAGGCCCGCTTTGCGATAGTCCTGGCATGGCTCGCCGGTCGTACCTCTTGGGCTTCGTGCTGTGCGGCGGGCTGGCCGCGTGCGGGTATCCGCCGCTGGATCCCGTGGTCGCGGCAGGCCAGGACGCGGGGAGCTCGGGCGACGATGGCAGTACGGCGACGGTTGCAGACCACCTGATGTTCAGCACCGGCAATGTCACGCTCGCCCAGGGCCAGCAGGTGCGCCTCCGTGTCCAGCGGGTGCACGAAGACGGGTCGATGACCGACGTGACCGCGGAGGCGACGTACCTCGCCGACAACGAGGCCGTCGTGGCGATCAGCGACGCGGCTGTGGTGACCAGCATCCAGGCCGGCACCGCGGTGGTCACGGCGCGCTTCGCCGGGGCTGCGCAGGCGAGCATCGCCGTCACCGTGACCAACGTGCTCTGCCATCCGGTGATCAACGAACTGGTGACCGGGACCGCGACGGGTGGCTCGTCGGATGAGTTCGTCGAGCTCTACAATCCGTGCGTGAGCGCGTTCGACGTGGATGGCTGGACGCTGGACTACCGCTCGAGCACCTCGAGCGCCGGGAATCCGGACACGAACCTCCTGGCGACGCTGACCGGGAACCTGGCCGCCGGCGGCTACCTGCTGGCAGCCGGCACGGGGTACACGGGGCCGGCTGATTGGACGTTCTCCGTCGGCACTGGCCTGGGGCAGGCGGGCGGCGCGGTGGGCTTGCGCGACGGCGCGATGACCACCGGGGCGCTCATCGATTCGGTCGGCTACGGCATCGTGACGGCGGGCAATCCGTTCATCGAGAGCTCTCCGATCCCGGACATCCCCACCGGGCTCAGTGCGTCGCGGCTGCCGTTCGACGGCAACGACAATAACAACAACTCAGAGGACATCCAGATCGTCGCGACCCCGACGCCGGGGAAGCCGAACGCGCCATAGGGCGCGCGATTCGAAAGAAACGGCATTCGATCCGTCACATCAGGGCAGTGCACGGCTCTATCGGTGACGTGAGGGATCCAGGACGTGTTGCGCGGAGCGCCAAGCTCCGCTGGGTAGCGCTGTGGGTGGCGAGCGTGGCGTGCGCGGTGTGGGTCGGGACGCTGCTCGGGCGGGGCACGCCGGGAGAGGCGGAGGCGCGGGGCGAGCGCGCCGGCGTGCCGCGGGGCATGCCGGCGACGCCCGAGGGGCGCGTCGGGCTCGGTGCCGCCGAGGTCCGGGCGATCTTGCACGACGAGCTGGCGCGCCAGCTGGCGGAGCTGCGCGCGCCGCAAGCCGCGCCGGTCGGCGGCGGGCTGGCGAACGCGGAGTCGGGGGAGCCAACGCTCGGGGCAGGGCCGGCGCCGGGGGCTGCGATGGCGGCGGGGGCGGCGGTGGTGGTGGGGCCGGCGGCCGCGGCGGGGCCGGTGATGACACCCGAGCTGACGGCGCGCGCCGACGACGCGGCGGGCCTGGTCGATCGCGCGATCAGCGCCGGCCGGTGGACCGGCGACGACCGCCGGCGGTTCGCGACCACGGCGGGCGACCTGCCGCCGCTGGTGCGGATCGATCTCGAGCGCAAGCTGCACGTCGCGATCAACCGCGGCACGGTCGCGGTCGCCGACGGCATCGCGCCGCTCGGGCCGCCGATGCCGTGACGCCGATGCCGTGACGCCGACAAGGGATCCAGCTCCGCGCTCGCGGAGCAGCAGCAATTAACCAAGGAGTGGCAATGAAGTATCGTTTGATGAGCCTGGCCGCGGCGGGCGTACTGGCAACCTCGGTGATGGCGTACGCGGGCGCGAAGTGGATATCGCCGGTGTACATCATCAAGAACACCGACGGCAGCGGCTCGATGGGCGGCGACCTCGGCAGCACGCGCAATACCGCCGACACCGTGCAGCGCTTCGGTTGCTACTACGAGAACTTCCCGCCGGCCTGGGGCTCGTACAAGTACGCGTCCTGCTACGGCTACGACGGCACCAAGGGCCTGAGCTGCGGCACGACCGATCCGGCGCTGACCGACACGATCTCGCGGATCACCGGCGACGGGTACCTGTGGGTGCAGGTCGATGCGTCCGGCAACTGCACGCGGGTCCAGATCGGCGCGCAGTCGTTCACGCCGCCCAAGGCGCCCTGACGCCGGGCCAGGCGCCCCGACGCAGGGCCAGGCGCCCTGACGCCGGGCCAGGGCTCTGCCGGCGACGTCGACCGCCGCCGACCTACGCGAACAACTCGTCGGCCGAGGTCACGGAGAAGGCACGGTCCAACCAGCGGTCCAGGGTGGCTACATCGGTGCACGCGAGGATCCGGTGCTGCTGGTCGCTGGTGACCACTACGCCGCGTCGGCGCAAGATCACCAGCAGCGCCTTCGCCTCGCCTTCGGCTTCGCCTTCGGCTTTGCCCTCGGCTTTGCCACGGTCGAACGACTGACGGTGCGCATCGCTGAAGAATCTCTCGACCTGGGAATCCATTGCCATGGCCTTTCGCGCGGCTTCACTCAGGGCTTGCTCGATCAAGGCGGAGTATAGCAGCCGTTGCTCCGCCGGGAGTGTCATGACGGCGCTGACCGCCGCGAGCCCGATCGACACCGCCGTGTCGACATCGCCGGTGCCATGCGCCACCGCTGATAGTACCGCAAGTTGCGGCTCGCGCAGCGCTCGATCGCGATCCGTGACCTGAGGGATGCCGCCAGGGCCCACCACGCGCGGGCGAAAGCTCCCGTCGCCCAAGTCGATCGGTTGACCTGCCCACTGCGCAACCGCGGGATCGGGCGTCACAGCGATCACCACGAACGGGCACTCATAGCGCGCGCGGGCCGCGAGGGCATAGAGCGGCCAGGTGTAGTGCTTGCGGTCGTCGCGCTGTAGCTGGACCTCGAAGATGGCACCAAACACCGGCTTGCGGTTGCCGTCGACGGCGTCGAACACCACGACGGCGTCGGCGTGGTACTCGACCGGCACGAGCTCATTGAGCGTCGCTTCGGCCAGCCGCGCTTCGGTGAAGCGCGGTACGTCGACGCTCAACAGTTCGCGCAGCAAGCTGGCGGCGAAGGCCGGCTCGTCCCGTACCAGCGCGATCACGCCCTCGTGAATCAAGGATGGCATAGGGGATGCGACTCGACGTTAGCCGAACCCTCTGACGTTCGCCGCTTGCTCGACCAGTCAACGCGAGCGTGCTCGATCGCGATCAGCACGATATCGCCGCGACTCGCAGACAGGACCATTTATTCGCAGCGTCCCAGGCGGCGTTCGATCGTGTGATTGCCGAGCACCGGTATCCGGACGCTGCTCCTCGCGATCGCGGAGCTCGGCACCGACAACGGGAAGCGTCGTTTGATACATCTCGTGAGCTTACAGGGTTGTAACGTTACAACAATGGAACGTTACAAATGTCGGTTACGGCTACGTCGTCACCCGGCGTTCAACACCCGGCCTGCTGCCGGGTGAACCCAGGAAGAGATCGCGATCGTGTCGAGCGTTCCGTCGAGAAGCGGCGCGCGGCAGGCCTCCGAGGTGCCCGCTGACCCGGCTGCGCCGGGCTCGGCCGCCGCGGACCGCCCGGCCGGCCGCGATCCGCTTGCCGGGCTCGATTCCGAGTACTAACGGATCGTCGCCGAATGCGAGCGCGAGCTCGGGCTTGACCCGGATCTCGACGCCGAGGATGCCGCAGGGGATGTGCCAAGTTATGCAGCTGATATCAGCTTCGCCAAGAGCTTCCCCAGTTGCGTGAACTGGGAATCTCCCCGAAACGCACCAGCCTGTGCAAGACGATCGTAGATCCGGCTTGCCTCCGTGAGCATCTGTATCTTCTCGGCACGGGTGCGGGCGACCAGCGAGCGGTTTTCCAACGACTCGCAGAGATCGAGTTGCCATCCTGCGTTGGAGGGGTCTTTGCCCGCGAGCGCCTTGTGAACCGCGAGTGCTTGGTCGTAGAACGCGCGGGCGTCGTCGAGCTTCCCCGCGCGCACCACGACGTCGCCGAGCTTGTCGAACGAGACGGAGAGGTCGCGCTGCCAGACCGTGTTGGAGGGGTCTTTGCCTACGAGCGCCTTGGCGACCGCGAGGTCTTGGTCGTAGAACCCGCGGGCATCGTCGAGCTTCCCCGCGCGCACCGCGACGTTGCCGAGCCTGTCGAACGAGATGGAGAGGTCGCGCTGCCAGACCGTGTTGGGGGGGTCTTTGCCCGCGAGCGCCTTGGCGACCGCGAGGTCTTGGTCGTAGAACGCGCGGGCGTCGTCGAGCGTCCCCGCGCTCACCGCGACGTTGCCGAGCCTTTCGAACGAGACGGAGAGGTCGCGCTGCCAGTCCGTGTTGGACGGGTCTTTGCCCGCGAGCGCCTTGGCCACCGCGAGGGCTTGGTCGTAGAACCCGCGGGCGTCGTCGAGCTTCCCGGCGCTCACCGCGACGTCGCCGAGCTTGTTGAACGAGACGGAGAGGTCGCGCTGCCAGTCCGTGTTGGAGGGGTCGGACGATGCGCGGGCCTTCGCTTCGCTCAGCACCTCTT
>DATBBB010000355.1:0-9946 GCA_036271215.1 Kofleriaceae bacterium
CGCGCGACGTGGTCATCGAGCGATCGAACCCCCACTGCTCGTAGACCTGCTTGCGGTGGCGGACGCGCGCGGTCAGCTCGAGCAGCGAGTCGGTGATGTCCTCGGGGAGCACGATGTCGGCCCAGCTCGCGAGCCGGGTGACCCGGTTGGCCGTGGTGCCGAGCCGGTTCTCGAGGTGCTGGCGCACGGCGTCGTCGAGCTCGCGCATCCACGCCGCCGGATCGCTCGGCCGATCGGGGCGGCGCGCGACCTCGGTGCACACCCGCTCGATGATGCCGGGGCCGACCCGGTAGCGCGCGGCGAGCTCGCCGGACTCCGGCAGCGGGATCGCGTGGCGCGCCAGCGAGGTGGTCCACGACTCGCCGCGCTCGTGCTCGTTGCGGGTCGGCAGGTCGAGCAGCAGATAGCCGGGGTCGAGCGGGATCCGCGCGTCGCTCGCGAGCCGGATCGCGAGCGGGCCGTGGTGCTCGCGCAGCACGATGCCGAGCTGGATCTTGGCGTCGGGATCCTCGCCGCCGGCGAGCTCGAGGCCATCGATGCAGGGCACGAGGCCGCGCAGCTTGGCCCGGCGCAGCGCCCCGGCGAGCGCCCCGGGCAGCCGGTTGGCGTCGCGCGGCATCGCGGTGAGATCGATGATGCCGAGCGCGCGGTGGGCGCGGGCGGCGAGCGTGGCGAGCAGGGTGTGGCGCCCGCAGCCGGTGCGGCCGCGGACCACGATGCGCGCCGGCTCGTCGTCGCGCGGCGAGCCGAGGTAGCGCAGCGCCTTGTCGATCGCCGCGCGCGGCAGGTCGAGCTCGTCGAGCGTGCGGTCGGAGATCCGGGCGATCAGGTGGGGATCGGGCTCGCCCTCGAGGTCGAAGTTGGCGACGTAGCGCACGACCAGCGGATCGACCGACAGCGCGGCGAACGGCCGCTCGCCGTCCTGGACCTGGACCAGGCCGAACCGGCGCAGCGGGCGATCGCCATCGAGCTCGCGCGAGATCTCCGCGGCGGTGTCGCCGCCGAGCTGACCGAGCAGCTGGCCGAGCAGGTGCTCGTCGACCAGCGCGCGCCCCGGGTCGTTGGACAGGATGCCGTACAGCCGGGCGAGCTCGCCGCGTAGCCGCGGCGCGAGGATCGCGAACAGGATCGCGACCGCGATCGGGCTGAGGTTGCAGTCGATCGCGAGCACGTCGAGCGGCGTCAGGTGCGGCTCGCGCGCCTGATCGGCCTGGACGACCAGCTCCTCGATCGCGCGCAGCCGGGTGATCGCGCTGATCAGCTCGTCGGGCTGGCGGCCGCTGGTGATCCGGAGCAGGCCGCCGACCTCGTCGGCAAACGGCGGGCGCGACGGATCGGGCTTGGCGATCCGGCCGGTGTCCCAGCCCTCGGCGATCGCGGTCGCGACGAGCGCGCCCATCAGCTGGAGCCGGAGCTCGATCGAGTACGCGGTCTGCTCGGTGGAGGCGGTCGAGGTCGCGGTGACCGGATCGAGCCGGACCAGCGGCTCATCGGGGAACGGCGCGCGCGGCGGGGGCGCCGGGGCCGCCGCGGACGGATCGATCAGCGGTTCGGGCAGCGGCCCGGGCAGTGGCCCGGGCAGTGGATCGATCAGCGGCTCGGGCACCGGCCCGGCCGATCGCTCGACCGGCGTCGGCTCGGCGAGCCCGTTGCCCCCGCTCGGCGGCAGCTCGCTCGGCGGCGCCTCGTCCGGAGCCCCCGGCTCGGCGCTCGCCGCGGCGGTCACGCTCGACGGTGCCGCCAGCGCGTCGATCCGCACCAGCTCGAGGCCGTCCGCCGTGCCGAGCGCGATCCACTGCAGGCCGTCGTCGACCGCGATCTGCCGCGTGCCCTCGGGCACCGCGAGGTCGCGGATCCAGCGCCCGAACCGCAGGTCGAGCACGCTGAACCGATCGCCGATCCGCGCGAACGCGCAGCCGCGGCGCGCCGCGATCGCGAGCTCGGTCACCCCCGGCAACCGGAGCTGGGTGTTCTGCGCACCGTCGGAGACCTGCGCCACGGTCAGCCGGACCTCGTTGCCGTCGGCCGCGGCGCGGTGCTGCGCGATCACGCACAGCCGGCCATCGAGGATCAGCTGGGCGTCGAACGGCTGCGAGCCCGGCTCGCCGACCGGCTGGCGCCACGCCTCGCCGATCGTGGTCCGCCACAGCCGCAGCCGGCCGGCCTGCCACAGCAGCCAGCGGTTCTCCGCGACCGGCAGGATCAGCTCACCACCCGGCCCGGGGACCTCCATGCTCGCCGGCGACGCCCGCACCGCGACCGGCTGCGCGGCATGCCAGATCGGGATCTGCGGCGCGGTGCTCGACTGCAGGAAGCGGCCGCTCGGGTCGATGTACGTCATGAGGTCCGAGCTGATGAGGCTTCCGTCGCGCGCCGACAGCCGGGTCAGCCGCGTGGTCGACATCGCCCACAGCTCATCGCCGACCGGCGCGATGTCCAGGAAGCCATCGAGCTCGGTGCGCAGCCGGACATCGCCGGTCGCGTCATAGATGGTGATGTGGGGCGCCTCCGCTGCCAGGAGATGTCCACGCGTCCCGAAGAACCGCAGCAGCCGACGTCGAGCCCCCACGCCGGGATCGTATCATCGACCCTGTGCTTGACGCGACCTCGATGATGCAGCTCCCCGGGCCCGTCCTGAAAGGCGAGCGGGTGGTCCTCCGGTTACCCGAGCGCAGAGACGTACTGGCAATCGCTAGCTACTTCCGGGACAACCTCGAGCATCTGTCTCGGTTCTCTCCCGTCCCGGGGCCACGCGCCTGCGAGGAGGCGTACTGGGATCAGCGGGTAGCGGAGATCCAGACCGAGTTTCAGCGCAGCCTCTCGACTCGGTTCTTCATGTTCGAGGCCACAGACGACTGCCAGGTCATTGGCATGGTCAGCCTCTACCCGATCGTCAGGGGGAGCTTTCACGCGTGCACGCTCGGGTACTCGCTCGCCAGGACTCATGAAGGCCACGGCTGGATGACCGAGGCGCTGCGCCTGGTCATCGACTTCGGCTTTCGAGATCTGCGGCTGCACCGGATCATGGCGAACTATGCTCCGGAGAACCTGCGCAGCGCCGACCTGCTGCACAGGCTGGGCTTCCAGGTCGAGGGCTACGCCCGTGACTACCTGCTCGTGAACGGCAGGTGGCACGACCATTTCCTGAGCGCGCTCACGAACCACCAGTGGACCGCTGCCTGACGACGTAGCGGTGAAAGCTGGCCGCCATCACTACGGCAGCTCACCGGTTGCCAGCAGGTTCGTTACCGTCAGCAGTGGGTCAATGACGTCCAGCTCGACGGCGTTATGGAGCATCCAGTTCGAGACCAGGTGGAGCTCCGTGCAGCCGGCGATCCAGGAGCTCGCGCCGTAGTCTCGACACAGCGCGCGTATGGACTCCAGTGCTTGCTCCGGCGGCAGCTTGCGCTTCAGCGAATAAATCAGCTCGTGAAACCTGGCTTGATCCGGCTCCGAAAGCTGGATGATCCGGTCGGCGACCTGCGGCCAGAGCGCCTCGCCGTCGAACACGTGCGCGGCTCGAGCGCCTGTCGTGCAGAGCATCAGGGTCGGTGACGACGACGGCGCCGCGAGGACCTCGCGGAGCGCCAGGTCTGGCAATGACGCGACCCGCGACCGCAGGCCGGCGGCCAGCTGCGGAACGATGGCGTGCAAGGTGAAGCAGCAGATGATGATCCGCTCCGCTCCGAGCTCGACGAGCTGGCGCAGACACCCCTCCGTGCGCACCCGGAGCTCCTCCGATTGTCCCCGGAGCAGCGCCGTCGTCCGATCCGGGAACGCCGGGTCGCTGACCATCACGACCCGCGGCGCCTTCGCCTCGTTGTCGAACGGCGCGCGCAGATAGATCGACTCCATGAACTTCGCCGAGGCCAGCGGGCCGAGCCCACCGAGCACGCCGAGCACGCCGAACGTGCCGAGCTCGGACGAATCCGGCTGGACCGATCCACCGGTATCCCGGAGCGAATGCTTCATGACGTCGTTCATGCGAGATCCTTGATGATGTACCGGCGCACCGGCGCGTAGGCGTAGGTGGTCACCGCCGCGACGATGACCATCACGCCAAACACCATGAACAGAAACCCGATACCGCGCCCGGGGCCGGTCCCGATCAGGCTGCCCACCGAGCCCGCCAGGGCGCCGCCGGGGGCCAGTAACGGCTCGAACACCCGGTCGGTCAGGGGACCAGCGAGCGCGTAGGCCAGCGGCAGCGACGAGGCGCCCAGGCCACCCCGCGCCGCAAACACCCGCCCGCGGAGGTGCTCCGGCGTGATCTCCATCCAGAATGCCTCGTTGCAGCCAGCGACGAGCGGGAACGTGAACAGATACAGAAACGCGCTCGCCGAGATCAGGGGGATCGACGGCCGTAGCCCCGCGATCGACAGCATCGCCCCCTGCAGCACAGCGAAGCCCAGGACCCCGGTCAGTCGGCGGCGCGGCCCGCCCCACGCGCTCATCGCGATGCTCCCCAGGAGCATGCCGACCGCCGCGATGGTCAACACGCGGCCGATGACCGCGTGGTCGATGCTCCGCACCATGGGAATGATCAGCACCTGCACCATCGCCGTCGCGATGTTGATGCAGAAGAAGAACAAGAGTAGCCCGAGCAGCCCCGGCTGGGCCACGACGTATCGAATGCCCGCCATCGATTCGTGGAACGTCCACGCCGTCCGTGCTCGCGCTGCGCTCACCGGCGTCTGGACCGCGAGCAAGGTCACCAACCCCACGCCGTACGAGGCGACGTCGATCGCGATCAGCCAGGCCAAGCCCACGGTGCCGAGCAGCACCGTCGCGAGCATCGGAGACACGAGATACGACGACGACTGGGCCAGCTGCAGCAAGCCATTGACCCGCCCGAGCTGGCCCGCCGGGGTGAGCTGTGTGGTGAGGGCCAGAAACGCCGGGCCCCGCAGGGCGATGGCGGCACCAGACACGAACGACAACAAATACACGTGCCACACGGCGATCTGATCGCTGTGCACGAGCATGGCGATTCCCAGGGTGGCGATCGCGCCGACCAGATCGCCGAGGATCATCGACCGCCTGGCGCCCCAGCGATCGATCAGCGTGCCCATCACCGGCGCGAGCAGCAACCGGGAAACCACCGTGATGACGAGGATGAAGGCGTACGGCGTGACCTCTCCGGTCTTATCCAGTACCCATAATCCGAGCGCGAACGAGGTCAGCCCGGAGCCGATGATCGATACCAGCTGACCGGCCCATACGGTGAGAAAAGCGGCTGTGAACATGGTCTGTGGGCCGGCTATCCGAGCGCCGGCATATCGAATGTTTCGAGGAAGATCCCGAAGGTGATCACCACGATGAGTAGGTCGGTATCGAATGGAACATTGATGTGGAAGCTCGGATCCAGGTATTTGGCTTTCAGCGTGCTGACCACGTCCGGATCGAAGTAACCTTCGCGACGGATCCGATCGTACGACAGCAGGTCGTTGATGTAATCGATGTTCTGCCGCAGCAGGTACGGGCTACCCGGCGCGGCGAAGCCGAACTTCTCCCGCTCCACGATCTCGCGTGGGACCAGTCGCTCGGCGATCCGCTTGAGGGCGATCTTCTCCTCGAAGTCTCGGATCTTGAGATCGACCGGCAGGCGCCGCACGAACTCGACCAGCTCCACGTCCAGGAACGGGTACCTCGCCTCGACGGAGCTCGCCAGTGCCATCCGGTCGCCGTGGTCGGCCAGGAGATGCTCGGCCAGCCGGAGCTTCATGTCGACGTAGGACCGCTTGTGCACGGGATCGACGCCGCGAATCCGCTCGTGCGCGATGATGGGTTCGTTCAAGCAGTCGAACTCGGCCGCGATCTCGCGCAGCCCCTGCGAGTAGAGCGGCGCGAGCCCGGAACGAAAACTAGCGTGGTCCTTTTCGTACAGAAACGTCTCGTCGCCCCACATCGCTCTCCGGAGCGCGGCCTCGGCGGGGGGCGGCGGGGCCGGTGGCCGCAGCGCGTGGAACTGATCGAACCGGTAGCCGATGTAGCCCGCGAACAGCTCGTCGGCGCCCTGTCCGCCGAGCACGACCTTGATCCCGTGTCTGGCGACCATCTCGGACAGCGCGAACGCCGCGGTGTCGTGGGTCTCCTTCAGCGGACACTCCGTGTGATAGATGACCTTGCGCAGTCGCTCGCTGATGTGGCTCCAGTCCATCAGGTACTCGTGGTGGTCGGCGTGGATCCGCGCGGCCATCCCGCGTTGGTACCGTGCCTCCGAAAGGTCGCGCTCCGCGAAGTCG
Source organism: Kofleriaceae bacterium (assembly GCA_036271215.1). Lineage (GTDB taxonomy): Bacteria > Myxococcota_A > Polyangia > Haliangiales > Haliangiaceae > JABFXX01. The sequence continues at coordinate 6,246 of DATBBB010000355.1, forward strand.
ATCGAGAATGCGTGGAGCGGCGCGCTCGACAGCGCGCGCATTTTTCCTGCGATGATCGACGAGTCGAGTCCACCGCTCAGATAGACCCCGACCGGCACGTCCGACTGCATCCTGCGACGCACAGATCGCGTGACCAGCTCATCCAGTTGCTCGATCTGCTCTCGCTCGTCCACCGCGCCGGCCGGCTCGTCCGTCTTGGGATACACCAGATCCCAGTAGGTGCGGACCCGCGGCTGGCCGTGGGCCGCGACGGTGAGTTGCTGCCCGGGCGCGAGGCTGTGGATGCCCGCGAACATGGTCCGGGGGCTCAGCACGCTCGGGAACGTGAACACCTGATCGAGCGCGGTGATGTCGACCCTGCGGCGAACCGCCGGGTGGGCAAGGATCGCCTTGATCTCGGAACCGAAGATGAACAGCCCATCCGCGAGTGTGTAGAACAGCGGCGCGATGCCGAACTGGTCGCGCGCGCAAAACACCATGCGCTGCTTGCGATCGTACACGGCAAACGCGAACTGGCCATTGAGCATGGCCGTGCACTCGGGGCCGAACTCCTCGTACAGGTGCGGGATCACCTCCACGTCGCAGCGCGACCGGAACACGTGGCCCTTGTGCTCCAGCCGCTCGCGGAGCTCGGGGTAGTTGAAGATCTCCCCGTTGCACACGGAGATGACCGAGCCATCCTCGTTGGTCATGGGCTGCTGGCCGCCGGCCAGGTCGACGATGCTCAGCCGCGCGAAGCCGAGCGCGACATCGCCCGACACGAGGCTGCGGCGGTCATCGGGTCCCCGGTGATCGAGCGTCCGGATCATCCGCTCGATCGTCGGAGAGTCCACGCGACCTGTGCCCGCCAGATCGACGACGCCGGTGAAGCCACACACTGGGTACCTCCTCGCTACGCGGTCGCGCCCGAGCGCGGGATGGAGGCCAGCTGCTCGGCGATCCGCTGCAGGCCGAACGGACTCACGAAGAAGCCGGCGATGGACGCGCGAAACCGCTCGCCGGCGTCCGGGTGGACCTTGGTGATCATGTGCGGCACCTCGGGGGCGAGCAGCACCATCCGGTTGGGCTTGGGCGAGACATAGTGACCGAGCCCCTCGGACATCAGCACCTCGTCGCGCGGCCGGCCGTCCTCGGCCGCGGCCGGATCGGTCGGCTTGGCGAGTGCCTTGCGGTCGAACGCATCGGCGATCAGCAGCTCTCCGCCCCACTTCAGATCCCAGACCGGATGCCCGTAGTAGATGAACGCGCCGGTGTAGAGTCGCTCGTCCATGTGCCAGGACAGGCTGGTATTGACCGGATACTTGTACAGCCTGGCCGTGAGCCCGAGCCAGTCTGCTTGCTCCTTCCCGACCAGGTCGGGGAACTGTTGCGCGCACTGCCGGGTCGCATCGATCACCGCATCGAGCGGCGAGCGAGTCGGATAGAAGGTGGCGATCTGCGCCGCTGCCTGCGCCAGGGCGGGCGGCAGCATGTTCTGGATCGGGAGGTTCGACGCGACGATCGACAGCTTACTCTCGACCGGGGTGCCGTCCGCTTCCTTCCATTGGCCCTTGAACACGGTGCGGTTCACCGGGTTGTACTCGGTCTCGTTGAGGTGTCGCCAGAACCCGGCGAGCTGGTCCGATGACAGGACGTCATCCAGGATCGCGAACTTGTCGTTCGAAAACGTAGTCCTCATGTGATCACAATTCCCTCGATCGATCTGATCCGTGATTGCCTATTGTCGATGATTGTCGAATAGGAAATAATATACAAGCATGACCCAGTCTTCGATAGCCCATCCGCGCGGCAACCTCCTGCTGGTGAGTGAGGCCGGTGCAGGCCACCTCAATCCGATCCTCGGGCTCGCGGAAGTGCTGCGCCGGCGCGGCCATGGCATCCGCGTCGCCGCGATCCCGCGGGCCCGGCCCCAGGTCAGCGCGGCCGGGTTCGAATTCGTGCCCCTGTTCCCGGCCTGGGACTCGATCACCGAGTCGGAGCGCCAGGGCAAGACCGGTCCGGGGCGGCTGGTGCGCCGGATCCCGGGCGCGGCGGACGTCCTGGCCAACTCGGCGGTTCAGCGCCAGTTCTTCGACTACCTCAAGCGCGGCGAGCTCGAGCAATTCCTCGCGCCGCTCGAGATCGACGCCGTGCTGGTCGACGCCGATATCCCTTCGGTCGCGCTCGCCGCCCACGCGTCCGGCCTGCCGACGATCGTGCTGCGGACCAGCCTGTCGCCGGCGCGCCGGATCGACGCCTTCCCGCTGTCGAGCGATCGCGCTCCGGCGATCAACCCGTGGCAGCGCGCGGCCTGCGCCGCACGCTGGGCGGCTAACCGCGCCGGCTGGGGCCTGGCGCGGCGGCTGTTGATCCGCTCGGGCGGCGCGCACGCCCAGCTCAGCGCGGCCGAGCTGACCAGGCACTTCGGCTATCGCTCCCGCGAGCTGGACTTCAACACCTCGTACTTCGCTCCGATCCTCGGGCTCCCCGAGCTCATCCTGTGTCCGCGGGGATTCGAGCTGCCGAGTCCGTGCGGCCATCGCGAGACCTACTCGGCGTGCTGGCTCAAGGCGAGCTTCGACCGAGCCAGTCTGGATGGGGCCGGGTTCCCGCGCGAGCTGCTCGACGACACCAGACCGCTGATCTACTGCTCGCTCGGCACGCGCGGCCACCGCTCGGGCGGCAGCACCGAATTCTACCGGGCGGTCCTGGCCGCGATGCGGCGATTTCCCCACTGGCAGCTCGTGCTGGTCGCCCCGGGACTGGACAGGTCGCGCGTCGGCCCGATTCCAGACGGTACGGTGATCGTGGACTGGGCACCGCAACTCGCGCTGCTCAAGCGCACGCACCTCATGATCACGCACGGCGGGCTCAACAGCATCAAGGAGTGCATCTATGCGGGCGTGCCGATGGCGGTGGTCCCCCTGCGGTTCGACCAGCCGGGCAACGCGATGCGCGTCGCCCACCACCGCGCCGGGGTGGTGCTCGAGCTGCGCGGCATCACCGAGGACGCGGTCGCAGACGGGCTGCGGACGCTTGACGGTGACCCGACGTTTCGCACGGCGCTCCGAGGCCTGCAGGCCGAGTTCGTGTCCGCCGAGGACAGCGCGCTGGGGCTGTCGTTCATCGAAGACGCGGTGGCTCGCCATCTCCAGCCCCACTAGCTGACCTGCTCGGAGGCGGACGCCGCAAGCTCGCCGCCGAGCGAGTAGTGGGTGATCGGCGAGGTCGGGTCCAGCGCCGCCTGTTCCAGCAGCGACCGCCACTGGTTCATGAACGTCTGGGTCCACTCCTCGGAAAACACCGCCGTGTTGTATTCGACCGCGAGCGTGAGGCCAGACTCCTTATCTGTCACATTGATATTGAGATCGAACTTCACGAACCGCGGCCGACCGAGATCGATGGGCCGGATCTCGAGCCCGTCCAGGGCCATCTCGGCCGCCGGCAAGGTCTGGTGGTTCAGCAACACCTGGACCACCGGATGGGTCGCGGGCAACCGCGAACCGCGCAGCTCCGAGACGACCAGATCGTACGGTAGGTCCTGGTCGTCGTATGCGCGCAGGGTCGTGTCGCGCACGCGCGCGAGCAGCTCCGCGAAGCTCGGCTCGCCGCTCACGTCGACCGACAGGACCAGCGTGTTGACGAAGAACCCGATGACGCGCTCCAGCTCGGCGTGGGTGCGGCCGGCGATCGACGTCGCGATCAGCAGTCGCTCGTCGCCG